>CAZQRT010000008.1:6027-31695 GCA_964596105.1 uncultured Erysipelotrichales bacterium
CTTTATAGTGTGCATTTTTATTATGAACCAGATTTAATCACAACCCCGCTTTTTAAAAACAGCGGATCCCACGCTTTACTGATATACCGCGACGGGCAGGTTTTAGAGCAGTATCTGGCCTTAAAAAAATCCCGGCAAAATGAACTGGACAAGGCCCGCGCCTACGGCGCGCTGTTAAGCTACGATGAGAAGCGGATTTCATTTCTTTTGAGTCAAAGGAGGTAGCGCGATGAAAAAGCTGGCCCATTTATACGGGGTGTTTTTCAGTTTAGGCCTCTGCACGTTCGGCGGGGGATACGCGATGCTTTCTTTACTGCAAAAGGTGATCGTGGAAAAATATCACTGGGCCGATGAGGAGGAACTGATGGATTATTATGCCATCGGGCAGTGCACCCCGGGCATCATCGCCGTCAATACGTCCACCTTTATCGGCGATAAGGTGGCCGGTGTGGGCGGCGCCCTGGCCGCGACACTGGGCTTTCTAAGTCCCTCGATCATCATCGTGATGCTGATCGCGATGTTTTTAAAAAACTTCGCCAGCCTGGCCATCGTTTCCCACGCTTTTGGCGGCATTCGGGTTTGTGTCTGCGTTTTAATTCTGGACGCCGTGATCAAGCTCGGGAAAAAGTCCCTGACGGACCATTTCGCCTGGCTGGTCTTTGGCGCGGTCTTTTTATTATCTCTCTTCACGAACATTCAAACCGCTTTTCTGGTTATTCTGGCCGGGATCGCCGGCTATGTGAGAGGAGTGCTGAAGCATGAAACTTCTGATTGAGTTAATGGCCGCCTTTTTTAAAACCGGGCTGTTTTCGATCGGCGGCGGTCTGGCCACGCTTCCTTTCCTGTATGAGATGGCCGATACCACGCACTGGTTCACGCGAAATGATATTCTCGACATGATCGCCATTTCCGAGTCCACCCCGGGCGCGATCGGCATTAATATGTCGACCTATGTCGGATATCTGACGGCGGGACCGGCCGGGGCGATTCTGGCCACTTTAGCGCTGGCCGCCCCGAGTGTCATCATCATTTTGATCATCGCGAGATTCCTGAAAAAATTTAAGAACTCGCCGACAGTAAAACATATTTTCACGGGCTTAAGACCGGCCAGCACCGCTTTGATTGTGACGGCCGGACTGGGCGTGGCGAGACTCGCTTTCTTTACCGACGGCGTGATCACCATATCTTCTTTCCGGGTTGTCTCCTTGATTTTGGCACTGGTTTTACTGATCGCGATGCGCAAATTCAAATGGCATCCGATCGTCTTTATCGCCTTTTCCGCCGTGATCGGTATTATTTTCAATTTGTAAGGTGTCCTGACACCTTTTTTCCTTATCGAGGAAAGGAGCCTGGCGATGGTTTTCAGTTCATTAGTTTTCTGCGCGTGCTTTCTGCCGCTCGTTTTAATCGGTCATACTTTGATTAAAAACCGCATGGCCCAAAATATGCTGCTGTTAGTCGCGAGTCTGGTTTTCTATGCCTACGGCGAACCGCGCTATGTTTTTCTTATTCTGGCCTGCGCTTTATACAATTACTTTTTTGCTTTGCATATCCACAAAAAAGGCGTTTTGCCGCTGGCTGTGCTGGTCAACATCGGGGTGCTCTTCTTTTTTAAATACACCAATTTCTTTATCGCTACCGGCAATGATTTATTGAATATGAACCTCCCGGCTTTGTCTGTGGCCATGCCGATCGGCATTTCTTTTTTTACCTTTCAGGCCATCTCCTATGTGATTGATGTCTATCAAAATAAAATTCCCGCGGAGAAAAAGCTCTGGAAGCTTTTGCTTTACTTGTCGTTTTTCCCTCAACTGATCGCCGGTCCCATCGTGCGCTATGAGGATATCGGCAAAGCCATTGACGAGCGCCGCATTGATTTCAATCATATCGCGGCGGGGTTAAGAAGAATGATCGTCGGGCTCGGGAAAAAGGTGCTTCTGGCCAATACCATCGGGCAGACCGCCGATTTAATTTTCTCCCGGACCGGGCATCTGCCGCTGCTCGCCGCCTGGATCGGGGCTCTGGCTTACCTTTTTCAGATCTATTATGACTTTTCCGGCTACAGCGACATGGCGATCGGCATGGGGGAGATGTTCGGTTTTCATTTTAAGGAAAACTTCAATCACCCTTACACCGCGGTCTCGGTGCAGGATTTCTGGCGCCGCTGGCATATCTCTTTGTCGAACTGGTTTAGAGATTATGTTTATATTCCTTTAGGAGGAAACCGCAAGGGTCAGGCGCGCACCATCCTCAACCGCATCATCGTTTTCGCTTTGACGGGGCTGTGGCACGGGGCGAGCTGGACCTTTGTCATCTGGGGCTTGTATCACGGGCTGTTTCTGCTTCTGGAGGAGGGCTTCAAATTTCCCCGGAAGCTGCCGCGCTGGGCCGGGCATGTTTATACGATGCTAGTCGTGACGTGCGGTTTTGTCATCTTTCGCAGTGCCAGCCTGAGGCAGGCTGGTCAGATGATCCAGAGCATGTTCTGGAGTTTTGACGGCTCTTACCGCGTCGTTTACGAGTGCTTCAATCTCCAGTTTATCGCCACTTTTGCCGCCTGCTTTTTATGTCAGGGATTTGTGAAGATCAAACTGCCGGACAAATATTCCTATCCTCTGGCCCTGGTTTTACTGGTTTGCTGTCTTTTGCGGCTGGCCACCGCCCAGTATAATCCCTTTATCTATTTTCGCTTCTAGGAGGAGATCAGATGAAAAAAGGATTTATCGCGGCCTGTCTTGTGATTTTGACGGCGCCGCTTGTGGGAACAGTCATTCATCCCACCCGGCAGGCGGTGGAGAATCTGGTCTCTTTCCCGCGTTTCTATGAGCAGGGGGAGATCAATGATAATTATCTCGCGGATCTCGGCACTTATTTTGAACAGCACGTGATTTTTCGCAATGAATGTCTGTATCTTGACGCCATGACGCAAAAGACGCTGTTTCATGTCTCCAGTGTGCCAGATGTCATTTTAGGATCGGATGACTGGCTTTATTACCGCGATACGTTAGATGACTTCTGCGGGGAAAACCAGCTTAGTGAGGATGAGCGCTGCGCGCTGGCCCATAATCTGGAAGTGGTGCAAAAATATCTGGAAAATCAAGGCATCGCGTTTGTTTTTACCATCGCGCCTAATAAAAATACCCTGTACCCCCAACATATGCCGGAACCTTTAAAAAGTCTTGGCGGCATTCACGGGGCGGAACTTTTAAAAGATGATTTAAAACATGTCAACTATGTGGACTGTTTCGAGCTGTTCAAAAATCAGGAAAATGAGCTTTATTTGCACCGCGACTCGCACTGGAATAATGCGGGCGCCGCGCTCGTTTATGAGGCCATTATGAAGCAGCTGGGCATGGCTTATACTAAACCAGAACCGACCGGAAATACGGAGTCCGTCAACGGGGATTTAAACCGCATGCTCTATAATTTCTATGGAAAAACAGAGGAAAATCCCGTTTATGAAAACAGTTATGAGATCACCAATCAGGCCCGCAGCGTGGAGGATGGTCTCATTATGACATCCAGTGCCGGAACGGGGCGGCTTTTGATGTTTCGCGATTCCTTCGGCAATTCGCTTCTGCCGTTTTTCGCCGGCCGCTTTGCCGCGGGCTGTTTTTCCAAAGGCGAGCCGTATGCCTTGCGGCAGTATGTCGAAGAAGAAGCACCCGATGTTGTCATCATGGAAAAAGTGGAGAGAAACATCGCGGATCTTTTGACGAGCCCGCCGCTGATCACGATGCCGGAAGCGGAAAGCGTCGCTTATCAGGACAGCGGTCAAACATTATCTGTTATCATTTCTGAAGACGAAAATATTTGTGAGCTGTCCGGCACCGTTAGTGCCAAGGAAGTCTTTCTCGAGGCTGACGGCCACCTTTACGAGGTCTATCTGGGCCCGGATCACACCTGGCGCGCGTATTTAGACAAGGCGGATTTTGCTTCTTTAAAGCTTATCGCCGATGGTAACGGTTATGATTTAACATGCGATAAACTATCTTAAAAAGTGCCAATATGGTATAATAGAGCCCGAAAGCAGGTGACAGGATGACCATTAATCCATCCGATATTCGCAATTTTTCAATTATCGCGCACATCGATCACGGCAAGTCAACGCTGGCTGACCGCATTTTGCAGCTGACCGGCACGGTCAGCGACCGTGAGATGAAAGATCAGTATCTGGATGATATGGAGCTGGAAAGAGAGCGCGGCATCACGATTAAACTGAACGCGGTCCAGCTTTCCTATCAGGCCAGAGACGGACATCAATATATTCTGCATCTGATTGACACGCCCGGCCATGTCGACTTCACGTATGAAGTGTCCCGCTCGTTAGCCGCCTGTGAAGGCGCGGTGCTCGTGGTCGACGCTTCCCAGGGCGTGGAGGCGCAAACCCTCGCCAATGTTTATCTCGCCCTGGACAATAATCTCGAGATCATTCCCGTCATCAACAAGATTGATCTGCCGATGGCCAGACCCGAAGAGGTGCGCAAGGAAATCGAGGATGTGATCGGCCTGCCGGCTGATCACGCTCCGCTGATCTCGGCCAAAACCGGCTGGCATGTGGAAGACGTCCTCGAGGCGATCGTCAATGAGATTCCCGCCCCCAAAGGAAAAGTGGACAATCCCACCCAGGCTTTGATCTTTGACTCATTCTACGACAGTTACCGCGGCGTGATCGCTTTAGTGCGCATCATGGAAGGCAGCATTTCCGTCGGCGATCATATCCGCTTTTTTCAAAGCCAGGCGGTTTACGAAGTGACCGAAGTCGGGATTCGCACCCCGAAAGAAGTCAAAAAAGATATTCTGGTCGCCGGTGAAGTCGGCTGGGTGGCGGCCGGCATCAAGACGATTCAGGATGTCGATGTCGGCGACACCATCACGACCCTGGAAAACGAAAGCCAGACCGCCCTGCCGGGCTACCGTCATTTAAATCCCATGGTCTACTGCGGACTGTACCCGGTGGACAATGCCCGCTACAGCGATTTAAAAGACGCCCTGGAGAAAATCACCCTGTCAGACAGCTCGCTGCAGTTTGAGCCGGAAACCAGCCAGGCGCTGGGCTTTGGCTTTCGCTGCGGGTTTCTTGGACTTCTGCATATGGATGTCATCCAGGAGAGGCTGGAAAGAGAGTTTCAGCTCGATCTGATCGCCACCGCGCCCAGCGTCGTCTACCAGGCCTTTTTAACAAATCATGAGGTCGTGCTCGTGGATAACCCCGCCAAACTGCCTGACGCCCGCGTTCTCGATCATCTCGAAGAGCCTTATGTCAAAGCCAGCATCATGACCCCCGCGGATTATATCGGGCCCATCATGGAACTCTGCCAGCATAAGCGCGGCACGTATCTCGATATGGAGTATCTCGAGGAAAACCGCGTCAATATCACCTACGAGATGCCGCTGGCGGAAATCGTCTTTGATTTCTTCGATAAACTGAAGTCCGTCACGAAAGGGTACGCCTCGTTTGATTATGAGCTTTCCGGATACAAGGCGAGCGATTTAGTCAAGATGGATATTTTAATCAACGGCGAAGCGGTTGACGCTTTGACCTGTATTGTTCATAAGAGTTTCGCTTATCAGCGCGGGCAGAAAATCTGCTCCAGGCTGAAAGAAGTGATTCCCCGCCAGCTGTTTGAAGTGCCGGTGCAGGCCGCTTTAGGGGGCAAGATCATCGCCCGCACGAATATCAAAGCGCTGCGTAAAAATGTCCTGGCGAAATGCTACGGCGGCGACGTCTCCCGGAAAAAGAAACTTCTGGAGAAGCAAAAAGAAGGCAAGAAGCGCATGAAAGCGGTCGGGAATGTGGAAATTCCCCAGGAGGCTTTCATGGCGGTCTTAGCCATCGACGAGGAGTGATCATATGAAAAAGGACACGGTTTCCTTTGTCGCCTTAGGCGGCCAGGCGGAAAGCGGAAAGAGTTTGTACGTGCTGGAAATCAACCGGCATATCTTCATCATTGACTGCGGCATCAAATTTCCCGAAGCCGACAAGCTGGGCGTGGATGTGGTCATTCCTGATTTCAGCTATCTCAAGGAAAATAAAAACCGGGTCAGCGCGATTTTCATCACCCACGGCCACGATGATGTCATGCAGGCCTTAGGCTATCTGCTTGATGAGATTGACGCCCCGGTGTATGCCCCCAATGTCACCGCGGATCTGATTTTGGACATGATACGGCAGTACAACCGCCGCAATCACAAACACGTGAACATCCGCTTAAACCGCGTGCACCGTAATGACGATCTTGTCATCGCGGGCGTCCCGGTCGCGCTGTTCCCTTTGACGCATTCCATTCCCGGCAGTATCGGGGTGGCTTTTAAGACCAGTCAGGGCTATCTGGTGTATGCCGGGGAGTCGATCATCGATTTCGGGGCTCCGGAGGGAT
The DNA here is from genome assembly GCA_964596105.1 of uncultured Erysipelotrichales bacterium. GTDB lineage: Bacteria > Bacillota_I > Bacilli_A > Erysipelotrichales > Coprobacillaceae > CAJUOR01. Next base: position 12,408 of record CAZQRT010000008.1, read on the forward strand.
TTCGCAGCAACCTGCAGCGCATGATCGATATCGGCAAGGCCGGGGTGCTGGCTTTGTTTATGGAATCGGGGTACGCCGCCAATGAGGGCTACACCGCGCCGGGCCATAAACTGACCGCGCTGATTGAGCCCGATTTTGAGGAGGCGGAAAAGCGGATCGTCATTTCGGCTTATGCCCAGAACATCTTCCGCATTCGCGAAATCATCGAACTGGTCAAAAAGTACAACCGGCGTCTGGTTTTCTACGGGCGCGACGCCTATGACAATACCAATGCCCTGTTTCGCATCAGCCAGGGGCACAAGCGTCCGCTTTTCGATATCGCCAAAAATAATTTAGGAACCGCCGATATGATCGGCGATCCCCGTTATGACGACCGTCTCGTGGTTTTAGTCACGGGCAACTCGCGCTCGATTTATCATGATCTGTGCGATATTATCGACGGCGGCGACGACCGTCTGAAATTAAAGGACAGCGATACGATCATCATCGCCAGCCCGGTTTTGCCCGGGACGGAGAATATCGCCAATACCGCGCACAATCACCTCTACCGCACGCGCGCGAAAATCCACGTTTTGTCAAACAAGCAGCTAGCCAGCATGCATGCCTCAATTGAGGATATCCGGGTTTATATTCAGACCTTTAACCCGTCCTACTTTATCCCTATCAAGGGCGAGTATCAGTATATGGTCGCCAACCGCCAGGTGGCGCTCGATATGGATATTCCCGCTGATCATATCTTGCTTTTAGATAACGGCGAAAAGATCACTTTTGAGAAAAAGCAGCTCAACAAGACCGTGACCAGGGTCACGGAAGGCAGCATCATGATCGACGGCATCGGGGTGGGGGATGTCGGCACGAAAGTTCTCGACGACCGCCTCTCTTTAGCGCAGGACGGCGTGGTGATCATCGGCATGACGATCGATGAGACGACTCATGAAATGGTCACCAGCACCGATATCCAGACCCGCGGTTTCATCTACCTTAAAGACAGCGAATACCTGATCAAGGAAATGATCCGCATCGCCGAGGCCGAGATCGAGAAGGCCAGTGAGAACAATGTCGCCGATTTAACCGAAACCAGAAACTTCATTCGCGACCGTGTCGTCCGTTATATTTTTAAAGAAACCGGCAAACGCCCGGTGGTGCTGCCGGTGATCATTGAAGTCCGCACTTAAGGTGGTGTCCTATGGCCAAAAAAAAGCAAACAAAGAAAAAAGGATTTGTGATCGCGAAACCCGTGCAATATCGCTTTTGTGCTTTGACCGTTCTCTTTCTGGCCATTGTGGCGGCCTTCCGTTTAGGATACGCCGGGCAGGCGATGGATTCCTTCTTTCAAACTGTCACCGGCTTTTTTTCCCGGGTGTTTTATGTGTTAGTCAGCCTGACTTGTCTCTATATTCTCTACAAAGGAAAACTGCCGCGTTTTACCGGACCGCGCGCGGTGGGTATTTATCTCATCAGCCTGGCCGTGCTCATCGCCGGCAGCGCGCCCGCTGATCCGAAAATCACCGGAATGGCGGTTTTCGCTCAGACGAGAACCGGCGGATATATCGGCGCCGCGCTTTTCGCCGGGCTTTCCGCGCTTTTCGGCCGGCTCGGGGCTTTGCTTCTAGCCGCTTTCGCGGGGATTGGCGGGCTTTGCCTTTTCATCGGGAAAGTGTATTTTGATCTTGCCCGCAGCAAGCTGAAAAAAGGCCGCGAGACGATCAGTCAGAATATTCAGGAACGGCGCCAGAAGCCGCCGGAGAAAAAAGCGGCCATCTTTCCCGACCGCGTGTTTGATGATGAACAGCCGGAAGAGAAGCCTTCTTATCAGCCGGTAAAAGAAACAAAAGTAAAAAAAGAAACAAAAAAAATAACAAAAGAAAAAGCGGAACCGCCCGATATCGAGGCGACCTTTATGGAGCCGGCCCCTGTGCCGTCCGGCCATTACCAGCTGCCCCCGGCAAGCTTACTGGACGCTAACCGCCTGGACCAGAAGACCGTGGCCGAAAACAACCGCATCGCCAGAGAAAAAGGCCAGCGTTTAGCGCAGGTTTTAAATGAGTTTGGCGTCCATGCCGCGGTCAGCGACATCCATGTCGGTCCGGCCGTGACGAAATATGAGTTAAAGCTGGAAACCGGCACCCGGGTGAACCGCATCGCCGCTTTGCAGGATGATATCAAACTGGCGCTGGCGGCCCGCGATATCCGCGTCGAGGCGCCGATTCCGGGCAAATCCGCGGTCGGGGTGGAGATCCCTAATGAGACCATGGCGACGGTATCGTTTCGCGAGGTTTTAATGGATATTCCCGCCAGCAAGAAGGACAGCAAGCTGCTCGTGCCTTTGGGAAAAGATGTCATGGGCCAGACTGTCTTCGCCGAGCTTGATAAAATGCCGCATCTGCTGATCGCGGGAACGACCGGATCGGGCAAATCCGTCTGCGTGAATGTCATGATCTGTTCGCTTTTGATGCGCGCCACCCCGCAGGAAGTGCGCCTCGTGCTGGTCGATCCGAAAAAGGTGGAACTGAGTAATTACAACGGCATTCCCCATCTTCTCTCACCGGTCATCACCGATCCGAAAAAAGCCGCCAAAGCCTTGCAGGCGGTGGTGGCGGAGATGGAGCGCCGCTATGAACTGTTTGCCCAGTATAATGCCCGCAATATCGCCGGGTATAATGAGAGCGCCCGGCTTGTCAATGAAAATAGCGATGAGCACCGCGAGATTCTCCCTTTGATTGTGGTGATTCTCGATGAGGTGGCCGATCTGATGATGGTCGCCAGCAAGGATGTCGAGGACTGCATCATGCGCATCAGCCAGATGGCGCGCGCCGCCGGCATTCACTTAATTGTCGCGACGCAGCGCCCGAGCACGGATGTCATCACCGGCGTCGTCAAAGCCAATATCCCGTCACGCATCGCTTTCGCGGTTTCTTCCGCGATCGACTCGCGGACCATCCTGGATATGTCGGGAGCGGAAAAACTGCTCGGCAAAGGCGACATGCTTTATTCGCCGATGGGTTCCGGCGCCCCGGTGCGCGTCCAGGGAGCGTATGTCTCCGACCGTGAGGTGGCGGCTATCGTCCAGTATGTTTCCGCCCAGAAAACGGCGGAATACGACGAGCAGTTTTTGAATCTTGAAAGCGCCGGGTCTGATCACGCTTTGGAAGATACCGACGAGGAATATGAGGAGTGCCGCGATTTTGTGATTCGCGCCCAGAAGGCCAGCGCTTCCCTTTTGCAGCGGCAGTTTCGCATCGGCTACAACAAGGCCGCGCGCATCATCGATCAGCTGGAGGCCAACGGCGTGATCGGACCGCAGATCGGCTCGAAACCGCGCGAGGTCTATATCCGCCAGTATGAAGAGGAAAACCTTTAAATCAAATGGAGGAGAGCGAAGATGATTACTTTAAATGAAGGATGCCGGCTCCATGTTTTAGAGACCGAAAAATTTAAAAGCACGCTGATCACCGTGCATTTCCGCGCCGCGCTCGACCGCGCCACGGTCACGGCCAGGTCTTTGTTAAGCATGGTGTTAGTCGGGGCGACAAAAAGCTATCCTGATCAGACCGCCATCGCCCGCGAGCTTGAGCGCATGTACGGCGCCCATCTGACCTGCCATGTCGCAACGAAAGGCACGGCCAATATTTTCTCACTGGGCATGGCGTGCGCCAATGAGCAGTATCTGCCGACTAAAGAAGGGCTGTTTAAAAAGCAGATTCAGCTCCTTCATGAGCTGCTTTTTGAAAACCGCCTGGATAATGAAGAGTGGATCGCCCAGAAAAAAAGAGAATTAAGGGAGCGCATCAAAGCGGCTGACGACAACAAGATGTCTTATGCCATGGACCGCGCTTTGGAACTGACCGGAAAAGATGATCCGCTGGGGATATTCGGCATGGGTTATGAGGAGGATATCGACGGTATCACGGCCGCTGATTTAAAAAAGACGCTGGCGGATATGATCGCTCATGACACCATTGAAATTTACGCGGTCGGTCATTTCAGCGCGGAAGATCTTGAGACTCTCAAAGCGGGGCTGGATTTTGCGCCGCGAAAAGCCTGCTATGAAGCGGCCCGCGCTTTTCACGGCAGGACACTCATCACAGAGACGGAAAAGCAGGATATCACGCAGTCCAAACTTGTCATGATTTATGAGTGTGACACGGACTTCTTGCGTCCCGATAATGAAGCCATGATGATTTTCAACGGGCTTTTCGGGGCTTTCCCGCACTCCCGGCTGTTTTCCGTGGTGCGCGAACAAAACAGCCTTTGTTACAGTATCAGCTCGCAGTATGATTCTTTTAACGGCATCATCGCCGTGCGCTGCGGCATTGACAAGGAAAATGTCGAAAAGGTCAAGGAACTGGTCGGTGCACAGTTAGCGGATTTGCAGGCCGGGAACATGTCCGATACGGAAATCATGATGACCAAAATGATGATGCAGAATAATCTCATCGTCAATGATGATGATCCGGAAACGATGGCGGCGCTGCGTTATCTGCGCCATCTCGTGAACAAGCCGGAAACGATCGCCGAGTTTCAGGAAAGGCTGTTAGCGGTCACAAAAGAAGATATGATCGCGGCCGCCGGCAGGCTGAAGCTTTTGACAGTATTCTTTTTAGAGGGGGACAAAACCGATGCTTGAGAAACATTTCGCCACCCTGGATGAGACGCTCTGCTATGAAAAAATGAGTAACGGCCTGGATGTCTACCTGTTGAACAAGCCGGGCTTTTCCAAGACATACGGGATTTTCGCGACCCGTTTCGGCAGTGTCGACACCACGTTTGTGCCGCTTGGCGAAACTGAAATGGTCAAGGTGCCTGACGGCGTGGCGCATTTTCTGGAACACAAGATGTTTGCCATGAAAGATGAAGATGTCATGAATCTCTTCAGCCGCCTGGGGGCCAATACCAACGCTTTCACCGCCGCCAGCAAGACCGCCTATCTCTTTTTGACCAGCAGCAATGTCCCGGAATGCACGTCTTTACTGCTGGATTTCGTCCAGGATATTTATCTGACCGCGGAAAATGTCGAAAAGGAGAAGGGCATCATCGCCAGCGAGATCAAGATGTATGATGATGATCCCGACTGGCAGAGCTACATGGGTATCGTCGGCAATCTTTATCACAATCATCCTGTTGCCACCGATATCGCCGGCACTGTGGCCAGCGTCACCGCGATCACCAAGGACGATCTATTGCGCTGCTACCGCACTTTCTATCATCCTTGCAACATGGTGCTGTTTGTCATCGGCAACATCGATCCGCCCAGCCTCATGGATCTCATCAGGGATAATCAAAATAAGAAGCAGTTTGCCCCGGCGCAAGAAATCACCCGCGCCAGCATCAATGAGCCGGCCGGTATCAAAAGGGCGTCATCCACTCAGCAGATGGATGTCCAGATGCCAAAGTTCAGCCTCGGCATCAAGGTGGACGATGTTCCCGCAGATCCTTTAGCCAAAATCAAAAGAGAGTTCGCCGTCAATATGATACTCGATTATTTCTTCTCCAAAAGCGGGGAGCTGTACGCGAAGTGGACGCGGGAAGGGCTCATCAATGACACCTTCGGCGGTTTCTTCACCCAGGAGCGGGACTACGCCTTTATCCAGATCGGCGGCGACACCCTGAAGGCGGATGAGCTTTCATCCCGGCTGCAAAAGGTCATCGCGAACATGCCGGATTTCAAGATGAGCGCGGATGATTTAGACCGCCTGAAGCGCAAGATGATCGGCTCTTATATCGTCGCTTTCAACAGTCCGGAAAACATCGCGAATCTGTTTATCGATTATATTTTTGAGGGTTTCAACGTTTTTGAGATCATCGATGTCATTCATAGCATGACTTTGGAAGATATTCAAAAGGCGGCCGGGCTTTTTGACCCGGAAAAACTGACAACCCATTTGATTGTTGGTAAATAATGTTTTTACTCAAAGCGGATTTATGATATAATAGGTTTGCCCGAGGACAACTATGAATTTCCCACATTTTAGATAAGGGAATCGGATAGACGCAGCGGTGTTGAAAGCCTGCCTTGGAGTGGGAATCCTAATGTTGTTGTCGAGATGCCCACCTGTATTCACAGGGGATAATCTAAAGTCCTTGGGCAAACTTTTTGAAAGGAGCGGGGCAGCATGAACGCTTTAATCGCCCGTATTAACGAACTGGCCAAAAAGCAGAAAAGCACCGGGTTAACAGCAGCTGAGCAGGCCGAACAGAAGCGCCTGAGAGCGGAGTATCTGCGCCTTTTTCGCGCGGGATTCAAGCAGCAGCTGGACCATATCACGGTCATCGACCCGGCCGGCAATGATGTCACCCCTAGTCATAAACCGTCATGAAAAGCGATTACATCGCTTTTTATTTTTGACTAAAATCACATAATTTCACATAATTTACACGTTTTTTGCGCGAAAAAGCATTTTAATATAAATTTCTTTATTTCAAAAATAAAACGTGTATAATAAATGTGTAAAGTTATCCAACGCATCAGATAAACAAATAGGGGGTTTAGATGAATGGATTCAAAGGAACTGTCTTGCGCGGCGCTTAGAAGTTTGGGAATAGATATGATCAACAAGGCCAATTCCGGTCATCCCGGCATGGTTTTGGGATCGGCGCCCGCGCTGTTTACCTTGTTTACCAGACAGTTGAATGTTGATTCCCGCCACCCGGACTGGATTAACCGCGACCGGTTTGTCCTGGCCAGCGGCCACGCTTCCGCGCTGCTTTACGCGCTTTTGCATTTATCGGGTTTTGATGTCACGATGGACGATTTAAAACAGTTCCGCCAGTGGCAAAGCCGCACTCCGGGTCATCCTGAGGTCGGGGTGACTGACGGCGTTGACGCCAGCTCGGGACCGCTGGGGCAGGGGATCCCCACCGCGGCCGGCATGGCCATGGCGGAGCGCTTTTTAGCCGCCACCTTCAACAAGCCTGACTATCCCGTCATCGATCACTACACATATGCGCTGTGCGGTGACGGTGACATGGAGGAGGGCGTGACTTATGAGGCCGCCAGCATCGCCGGGCATTTAGGCCTGGGCAAGCTGATTGTGCTTTATGATGCCAACAAGGTCACGCTTGACGGACCTTTGTCTTTGTCCTTCTCGGAGGATGTCGCCATGCGCTTTAAAGCCCAGCACTGGCAGGTGCTGCGTGTACCTGACGGCAATGACCGCGACGCCATTCACCAGGCGCTGCGTAAAGCGAAGCGGGACACCCGCCATCCCAGTCTTATTATCATGGACACCACGATCGGTTACGGCAGTCAGTATGAGGGCACGAACCGCGTCCATGGCGCCCCGTTAGGGGAGGAAGACGGGCTTTACGCCAAACAGAGCTACGGCTATGACTATCCGCCTTTTACCGTTCCGGACGAGGTTTATGAGGAATTTAAAAAAACGATCATCCGCCGCGGCCGTATGAAATACAACCGCTGGCAGAAGATGTTTGATCAGTATAGGCTAAATTATCCGCAGGAAGCGGAAACCTTTACGCGCGCCATCCATGATGATTTTGATCTTGACTATGAGGAAATTTTGCCTAAATACGAACCCGGTCATGAAGACGCCACCCGCAATACGAGCTGGGAGGTCATTCAGGCGATCGCCGCGCATCATCCGACTTTTCTTTCCGGCGCGGCTGATTTATCAAGCAGCACCAAGACGCTGATCGAAAACGCCGAAACCTTTGACGCCTCTCATCCAACCGGCCGCAACCTGTTTTTCGGGATTCGCGAGTTTGCCATGATCACGATCATGAACGGCCTGACGCTGCATGGCGGGGTGCGGGTTTCCGGCGGGGGATTTCTGGCTTTCGCCGATTATTTCAAAGGCGGGCTAAGAATGTCCTGCCTGCAGAAACTGCCGCTCATCATCCCGCTTTCCCACGATTCCATCGCGGTCGGGGAGGACGGTCCGACCCACCAGCCGACCGAACAGCTGCAGATGCTGCGTTCGATGATCCAGCTGCAGACCTTTCATCCCTGTGACGCCAATGAGACCGTGGCCTCCTGGCGCCTCGCGATGGAAACCAAAGACCGGCCCAGCGCGATCATCCTGACCCGCCAGGCCGTCACCAATCTTCCCGCCACGAATTATGAAGGCGTGAAAAACGGCGCTTATATTGTCGCCCGGGAAGTCAATCATCTCGACGCGATTTTGCTGGCCTCCGGTTCGGAGGTGCAGCTGGCGGTGGCGACCAAACAGGCTTTGATCAAAGAGGGTGTCGATGTCCGCGTCGTCAGCTTCCCCTGCTTCGAGCGTTTTGACGCCATGGATGATGCCTATAAGCAAAGCGTGCTTCCTGACAGCTGCCGGACCCGCGTCTCTATCGAGATGAACGGCACGTTCGGCTGGCATAAATATGTCGGGCTGGACGGCATCTGCATCGGGGTGGACCGCTTTGGCGCCTCAGCCCCGGCTAGTACCATCATCGCCAACTACGGGTTCACCGTGCCTGATATTGTCAGCCAGGTTCTGGATCTGTTGAGTAAACGCCATCATTTTTAAAAAGCCTGTCCAATCTTTTGAAAATGTGATACAATACCATACGTAAGGAGGTTCAGATATGAGTTGGGGCAGTTTATTAATCGGAATTTTACTGGGCGGTATCGCCGGCTATTTTGGCGCCCGCTTCGCCTTCAAAAGACAGATGAAAAAGAATCCGCCTATCAATGAACGCATGATTCGCACGCTGTTCGCGGAAATGGGGCGCAAGCCTAGCGAAGCGCAAATCAAACGCATCATGAAATCATTTAATCAACAATATAAATAAGAGTTTTCACACTCTTATTTTTTTCTTTATAGAAAGGAAAGAGGCCGATGTGGCTGTATTTAACGCGTCACGGCAAGACGCAGTGGAATGTCGAAAGACGCTTTCAGGGCGTCATGGACTCGCCGCTATTAGAGCAGGGGGAAAAAGACGCTTACGCCTTAAAGAAAAGAATCGCGGATATTCCTTTAAATCAAATCCTGACTAGCCCGCTTCAACGCGCCTTCAAAACCGCCAGCATCATCGCCGGGACGGTTCCGGTGCAAGCGGATGAGCGCTTAAAAGAGATGAACTTCGGGGCTGCCGAAGGCATGAAAACCGGTGAGATTATCCAGAAGTATCCAGAATTATATGACGACTTGTGGAATCATCCCGAGCGCTTCACCCGGTTTGATAACGGGGAGTCCTTTGATGAGGTCGCGGCCCGCCTGTCCAGTCTCATCAGTGAGCTACGAGTCTTAGATGACGACAGGCATATCCTGCTGGTCGGGCACGGCATGGTCCTGGTCGTGCTGCAGGGGCTTTTAAGGGGCCTGGAGAAAAAAGACTATCCCCTCATCAACCGCGCGGTTTTACGGGGATGCTCGTTGACAAAAATTCACCTCACACAAAAAAAGGCGGAATTCATCTATGTCAATCAAGATGACTTCCTGCCTTTTGAAAAGCCTGACAGCTATGTGGTCACATCCAGGTGATTTTGCTTTCGGTATGATTTTTCAAGCGCACGATGTTGTCCTTGTGGCGGTAGAAGACGAGCAGCGCCAGAAAGATGTTGCTGAGGGTTCCGGCCACGCCGAAGTCGAAAAACGGACTTAAACAAACCAGGACTACGACGGCGGTCATGGAGGATACCGAGACATATTTGGTCAGTTTTAAAACTCCCAAAAACACCAGGCCGACGATCGCGAAGACCCAGAAATTAATGCCCAGACAGTAGCCGAACATCACCGATACCGCCTTGCCGCCCTGAAAATGGGCGAAAATTGGAAAACAGTGGCCTAAGACGCAGGAGATCGCGACGGCGTAAATAGCCCAGTCGGGCAAAGCGATATACCTGCTTAAAACGCGGGTGAGGGTCACGCAGACAAAGCATTTCGCGATATCCAGGATGATGCAGGCCAGGCCCGCCTTGCTTCCCAGCACGCGGCCGGTGTTGGTGCCGCCTAAATTGTGCGAACCGTACTGGCGCACGTCGATGCCGTAAAACAATTTGCCGATCACCAGCGCGAAGGGGATCGAGCCGTATAAATAACTGAAAATCATTAAGGCCAAAAGCGCCAGATTCATGATACATCACCACTTCCAGCTTCCATTATAACGAATGTTTTCAAAAAAACAAGCCCGCTCATCTTTTTGTCAAAAAGGGTGATTTATGCTATAATCAACAAACCAGTAAAGGAGGGATCCCATGGCGCAGTACGATGAAAAAAGCATTCAGATTCTCGAAGGGCTCGACGCGGTCCGCAAGCGTCCCGGCATGTATATCGGCTCAACGGACAGCCGCGGATTGCATCATCTGGTCTGGGAGATTGTCGATAATGCCATCGATGAGACGCTGGCCGGCTACGGCAATGAAATCACCGTGACGATTTATCAAGACAACAGCATCAGCGTGGAGGATCACGGCCGCGGCATGCCTGTCGGCATGCATGAATCCGGCCGGCCGGCGACGGAAGTGATCATGACGGTGCTCCATGCCGGCGGCAAGTTTTCCAGCCAGGGCGGCTACCGCACCGCGGGCGGCCTGCACGGGGTGGGCGCTTCCGTGGTTAACGCTTTGTCGATCTGGTTCGATTTAACCATCTGGCGCGATCATCATATTTACCATCAGCGCTTCACCAACGGGGCGCGGGAAATCTCCCCGCTTGAGATCATTGGCAAGACCAGCCGCACCGGCACTAAAGTGTGGTTCAAGCCCGATCCCAACATGTTTTCCGTGACGGAGTTTTCCTATTCCCTGATCGCCGACCGCTTAAGGGAAAACGCCTTTCTTTTAAACGGACTGACGATTCATCTTTGTGATGAGCGCGCGAAAAAAAGCGAGACCTTCTGTTATGAAAACGGTCTCGTCGCGTTTATCGACTATTTAAATAAAAACAAAACCTCCCTGTCGGGGACGATGGTTTTTGCAGGCGCCAGCAACGATATCGAGGTCGCCTGCGCCTTGAACTTCTCCGACGGCTACAGCGAGGAAATCTTATCATTTGTCAACATGGTTAGAACCACTGACGGCGGCACGCATGAAACCGGCTTTCGCGCCGCTTTGACCAGGGTCTTTAACGATTACGCCCGGCGCCACGGCCTGTTAAAGGAAAAAGATAAAAACCTCGAGGGCAGCGATGTCCGGGAGGGGCTCACGGCGGTGCTGGCCGTCAGGATTCCCGAGCATCTTCTGCAGTTTGAAGGGCAGACGAAAAGCAAACTGGGCTCGCCTTCGGCGCGCACCAGCGTCGATATGATCGTCGGGGAAAAACTCAGCTACTATCTTGAGGAAAACCGCGCCGTGGCGGAAAGTCTGACGCAGAAAATGATCCGCGCCGGCCAGGCCCGCGAGGCGGCCCGCAAAGCCCGCGAGGAAACGAGAAAGAAAAAGGGCAAAGGTCAGGAGAAGATGCTTTCCGGCAAACTGGCGCCGGCGCAAAGCAAAAATAAAAAACGCAATGAGCTTTATCTGGTCGAAGGGGACAGCGCCGGGGGCTCCGCCAAACAGGGCCGGGACCGCGCCTATCAGGCCATTCTCCCGCTGCGCGGCAAGGTTATCAACACCGAAAAGGCCAGTCTGGCGGACATGATGAAAAACGAGGAGATCGTCACCATGATCAACACGATCGGGGCCGGCGTCGGGGACGACTTTGATGTGCAGGCTTCTAATTATGACAAGATCATCATCATGACGGACGCCGATACCGACGGCGCTCATATCCAGGTTTTACTGCTGACGTTTTTTTACCGCTACATGCGTGATCTCGTGCTGGCCGGCAAGGTTTATATCGCTTTGCCGCCGCTGTACAAGGTGGCCAGAAAAAACGGCGGTAAAGAAATCGTGCGATACTGCTGGAACGAGGACGAGCTGGAGCAGGCCAAAAAGGAAGTCGGGCGCGGCTATCATGTCCAGCGCTACAAAGGACTTGGCGAAATGAATGCCGATCAGCTGTGGGAAACGACCATGAATCCCGCGACGCGCACCCTGATTCAGGTGACGGTTGAGGATATTCATGCCGCCGACCGCCATGTCGCCGTGCTGATGGGGGACAAGGTCGGCCCGCGCCGCGAGTGGATTGAGGACCACGTCCAGTTTTCCATGGAGGATGATTATCAGATTGAACAGGAGGTATGGCGATGAGTGAACAGCGCGTGCCCCTGGAAGAAATCATGGGCGACCGCTTCGGCAGGTATTCTAAATACATTATCCAGGACCGCGCCCTGCCCGATGTCCGGGACGGTTTAAAGCCGGTTCAGCGCCGCATTTTGTACGCGATGTATAAAGAGGGCAATACCTTCAGCAAGCCTTACCGCAAGTGCGCGAAAACCGTCGGGGTGGTCATCGGCAATTACCATCCCCACGGCGACAGCTCGGTTTATGAGGCGATGATCCGGTTAAGCCAGGAATGGAAGATGCGCATCCCTTTAGTCGATGTCCAGGGCAACAACGGCTCGATCGACAATGATCCTCCCGCCGCGATGCGCTACACCGAGGCCCGTCTGGCCAAGATCAGCGAGCTATTACTGGAAGATCTCGACAAGGATACTTGTCCGATGGCTTTAAACTTCGATGATACGGAATATGAGCCAACGGTCCTGCCGGCGCGTTTTCCGAATCTTCTGGTGAACGGGGCGACGGGAATTTCCGCCGGGTACGCGACCGACATTCCCCCGCACAATCTCGAAGAGATCATCGCGGCGACGATCTACCGCGTCACCCATCCTTTGTGTGACCAGCAGGATATCTTGAACCTCGTCAAAGGGCCGGATTTTCCGACCGGAGGCATCGTGGAGGGCAAAGAGGGCATCACCCAGGCTTTAAAAACCGGCCGGGGACGGGTGCTGGTCAAGGCCAAAGCGGAAATCAAACCCGGCAAACAGATCAATCAGATCATCATTAGCGAGATTCCCTATGAGGTGAATAAAGCCGAACTGGTGCACAAGATGGACGAGATTCGCTTTAATCACGCCATTGACGGGATTCTCGAGGTGCGCGATGAATCGGACCGCGCCGGGTTAAGCATCGTCGTGGATTTAAAAAAAGAAGCGGACGCCGGCAATATCCTGAATTATTTATACAAGAATACAGATCTTTCGCGTTATTACACATACAATATGGTGGCGATTCGCGACAAGCGCCCGGAACAGCTCGGACTGGTCCAGCTGATCGACGCTTATATCGCTCATCAGATCGAAGTGGTGACCAACCGCACCCTGTTTGACTTAAAGAAAACCAGGGCGCGCCTGCATATTGTCGAGGGCTTAATCAAGATGATATCGATCCTCGACGAGGTGATCGCCGTGATCCGCCAGAGCAAGGACAAGGCGGATGCCAAGCGTCATCTCATCGCGAAGTTTGATTTCACGGAACCGCAGGCGGAAGCGATTGTCATGCTTCAGCTATACCGGCTGACGAACACCGATGTTGTCGCCCTGGAGGCGGAAAGCGCCCAGCTCCAGACCGAGATGAGGCGCCTGAATGACATCCTGGATTCTGATGACGTTTTACGGAGTGTCATTTGCCGCGAGCTGGAGCAGGTGCAAAAAGATTATCCCTGCCCGCGGCGGACTTTGATCAAAGATGAGATCAGCGATATTTCCGTCGATATGCAGGCGATGATCATCGCCGAGGATGTCTATGTGACCATGACCAGAGACGGCTATCTCAAGCGCGTTTCCACGCGTTCTTATCATGCCAGCGAAAAGGCCAGCTTCGGCAAGAAAAATGAGGATGTTTTATTCAAAGCCGGGCTTGTCAACACGACCGATGTCTTACTGGTGTTTACCGACCGCGGCAATTTCTGCTGTCTTCCTGTCAACCGGATCGAGGAGTTCAAGTGGCGTGACACCGGGCGGCACATCAGCTATCTGTGCAAGACAGACAGCGCCGAGAAAGTGGTCGCGGCGCTGGCGGTCCGGGAGTTTAAACCGGACCTGGAAGTCGTGATGGCCACGGCGAAAGGGCAGATCAAGCGGACGAGACTGGCGGATTTCAAAATGACCCGCTATACCCGCCCCGCCAAAGCGATGGCAGTCAAAGCGGATGATGAGCTGATCGCCGCGGATTTTTGCGATCCCGGTAAGGCCGTGATGCTTGTCAGCGACCAGGGCATGGTCAATTTCTATAGCGCCAGCGCGGTATCTTTGCAGAGTTTAAAGGCGGCCGGCATGAAGGGCATCAGCCTCAAAGGGGAAGAGCGGCTGGTCGCGATGCAAGTCGTCGCGCCGCTGACGAAGGCGCATCTGTTTCTGGTCAGTCAGGACGGCATGATGAAGGCTGTCAAAGTCACGGATATTCCTGTGACCAACCGCGCGGTGCGCGGCATACCTTTATTTAAAAATACCAAATCCAAACCCCAGACCTTAACCGGCGCGGTGGTTTTAAATAAAGAGGAAAGCGCCGGCGTCTGGCTGTTAGACGGGTCTACGCAAGTACTGGAGTTTAATCAACTAACGCCAGGCAGTTTATCAGCGCGGTTAAAACCGGTATGCGGACCGGCGCGGATGGTCTATGACGAGCGTCTGGGTTATGAGAAAGATTATGTGGTCAGCGAGGTTCAGGACGGGCCAGACCCCGATTATGAGAAGCTGAGTTTTGATTTATAAAAGGTGAGGGCATGAGTGAGGTTTTGACTTGTTACGGCTGCGGCGCGGTTATTCAAAGCGAAGATCCCAATCAGGCGGGTTATGTTCCGAAGCGCGCTTTGACCAGAGATCATATCCTCTGCCAGCGCTGCTTTCGCATGAAGCATTATCATGAATTAACAGGCTCGCCGCTGACCGCGGATGATTTTCTGACCACCCTGGCCAGTATCGCCAGTCGCGACGGGCTGATTCTCTATATGCTTGACGGGTTTGATCTTGACGGCAGCATGATTCCCGGTTTATCCAGGCATCTCGCGAAGCGCGATTTTCTCGTGGTTGTCAATAAAGTGGATCTTTTGGATCGTGTTAAAGAAGCGAAACTGATTTTTGCGGTCAGAAAGAAACTCGCGGAGCAGGGTTTGAAGGTTCTCGATGTGCTTTTGGTTAGCTGTAAAAATCAGGAAGGTTTAGAGGATGTTTTCGGGGCGATTGACTACTATGCCAAGGGCCGTGATACGTATGTGGTGGGGATGGCCAATGTCGGCAAATCCAGCCTGATTAACGCATTGATCGCCCGGTATGAAGATGATTTGATCACGACCGGGGAGTTTCCCGGCACCACCCTGGCGACGATCGCCATCGACTTTGGCAACGGCACGAAAATCTATGACACGCCGGGCTTTTTAACAGACCGCCAGATGACCGCTCATGTCCGCGGCGCTGATCTTTCTATTGTGCTTCCCGACAAGGCGATTCGCACCCGCGTCTATCAGCTCGACAGCGGGCAGACGCTTTATGTCGGCGGGCTGGCCAGGCTGGATTTTATTTCCGGAAAGCATCTTGGGATCACGGCTTATTTTTCCCGGAATCTTCGCATTCACCGCACTAAGACTATACATGCCGACGGCATCTATGATCAGCACCGGGTTTTAAATCCATACCCGGAAAATGTATTAACCGTCGATCAGTTAAAGGCCGTTGATTTTCATCTGCCGCCGCGGGCGGTGGATATCTGGATCGCGGGACTGGGCTGGTTTTATCTGAAAAATCCCGACGGGCATTTTCGCGTCTATGTGCCTGACGGCGTCGCGGTTGGGCTGCGCGATCATATTTACTAGAAAGGAATGATACAGCCGTGAAAATCGGATTACTGGGAGGAAGCTTTGATCCCTGCCATGACGGTCATCTTTTAATCGCGCGCACCGCTTTAACGGCCCTGGATCTGGATGAAGTGTGGTTCATTCCCGTCTTAAACAATCCTTTTCAAAAAAACATCATCGCCAGTCCCAGACAGCGCGTGAAGATGCTTAAACTGGCGATCGGGGATGAGAAGCGTTTTAAAATATGCGATATCGAGCTTGAAAGCGAGGAAACTTCTTATACCATCAAGACGCTATTAAAGCTTCAAGAGCGCTATCCTGACCACCGCTTCTATTATCTGATCGGGCAGGATCAGACCGCGCAGTTTCATCTCTGGTACGAGGCGGCAAAGATCGCGGAGCTCTGCCAGCTTGTCAGCATGGCCCGGCCGGGGGTTTCCGGCGGCCGGGAAAATATTGAAAAGTATCACATGATGAAGGTGGATTATGAGCCGGTGGAGGTTTCTTCCACGGCCATCCGCCAGGGTGATCTTCGCCATGTCCCGAAAAAGGTGGTCCGCTACTTCAGCATGGAGGGACTCTACCTCGATACGATTATTGACGCCAGGCTCTCGCCAAAAAGAGCCATACATTCTAAAAGCGTGGCGGAACTGGCCGTAGAGATCGCAAAGGGCAATCACCTGGATGCCAAAAAGGCTTATACCGCCGGCATGCTGCATGATATCGGCAAGGAAATCGATCCGTCCAAGGCGAAAGAGCTGATGGCGGAACGTCATCCCAAGCATCTCGATATGGCCCCGCCGGTCTGGCATCAGTGGCTGAGCCGCGATATCGCCAGAAAGGAATTTCACATCAAAGATAAAGAAGTTTTAAACGCCATCAAGCATCATACCACCGGCAGCACGCGCATGTCTAAGCTGGATATGTGCATCTATGTCGCGGACAAGCTGGATCCGGCCCGCGGCCGCCGCGAGGATGAAAAGATCGCGCTGGCCAAAAAAGATATCGGGAAAGCTTTTGTCTTGGAACTGGAGAGTTTCTACCGTTATTCAAAAGAGAAAAACCGTCCGGTTGATGAGATATTTTTTAAAGTCTATGAAACGTATAAAGGAGCATGAGTGATGGATAAACTGGAATGTGTCGTCAAAAGCATCGCGAAAAACTTCGGGGAGAATATTGTCGCCATTGACATGCGCATGGTTTCCCCGCTGTTTGATACTTTTGTCATCTGCGAGGCCGATAACCCCAGATTATTAAGGGCGCTGAAGGAAAATCTTGAAGAGGATATGGAGAAGGCCGGATATGTCGCCAGCCGCGTGGAGGGCGGCCGCGACAGCGCCTGGATTCTTCTCGACTACAATGATATCATCGTGCATCTGTTCAGCCCGGAAGAAAGAAAAAAATACCAGCTGGAGAAACTCTGGGGCGATCAGCACCAGATCGATATTTCCGCCTATGTCCAGTCCTGAGCCGTACGAGCAGTTTGCCTGGTATTATGACAGCATGATGGATGAGGCGGTCTATGAGAAATACGGCCGCTTCATCAATGCCCGGGCTAATTACCAGAAAGTGCTGGATCTAGGCTGCGGGACGGGGCGGATCGTCCCTTATTTAAAACAAGATATCACTTATCTTGGGATTGACTGTTCCGCGGCGATGATTGAAATCGCCCGGGCTTATCATGAGGATGACTGTCATCATTTTCAAACCGGCGATATGCTTGAAATTGCTTTTCAAAACCGGTTTGATTTAGTGATCATCACCCTGGACGCCTTGAATTATCTCGCCAGTTTTGAAAGCCAGAAATCTTGCCTGGATAAGTGCTATCAGGCATTAAGCGGGGGACATTTGATTTTCGACATTCACAGCCAGGACAAAATAAACCATACTTTTCATGACTACCGGGAAGATTTTGATGATGAGGCGATCCGCTACAACTGGCATGTCTACAAAAGCGCGCCCCATGAGATCACTCATGAAATCAGCATCGCGGATGTTGACGAGGGGATCTCTTTCACGGAAACGCATATCGAGCGCTCTTATCCTTTAAAAGATTATGTCGCGGCGTTAAAAGAAATTGGCTTTGCGCATACGCAAAGTTATGAAATGGATCCGGGAAGAATTGTCGTGACGGCGGAAAAGGCGGGATAGCTTATGGAACTTTTAGCGCCGGCCGGGGATATGGCATGTTTAAAAGCGGCGGTGCACGGCGGCTGTGACGCTGTTTATCTGGGATTGAAGCAGTACGGGGCAAGAGCTTTTGCCGCTAATTTCACCCATGAACAGCTGACAGAGGCGGTCCAATTCTGCCACCGCCATCAGGTTAAGGTGTATGTCACCATGAACACCCTGCTTGATACCAGGCAGTGCGATCTGGCGATGGATACGGTTTCCTTTTTGTATAACTCTCAGGTTGACGCTTTGATCGTTCAGGATACTGGTCTAGTCGCGAGCATCAAAAAGGCTTACCCGGATTTTGTTTTGCATGCCTCTACCCAGTGCGCCATCACCAGTGTAAATGACGCCCTGTATTACAAAAGTCTCGGGGTGACCAGGATCGTTTTAGCCCGCGAGTGCCCGCTCGAAGAGGTCCTCGCCATTCAACAGGCCACCGATATGGAGGTTGAGGTGTTTGTGCACGGCGCTTTGTGTTACGCCTATTCCGGATTATGCGCGATGAGCCGTTTCACGACTGGCCGCAGCGCTAATCGCGGCGCCTGCGCCCAGTCCTGCCGGCTGGCTTATCCATTAGCATGTGACGGCAAACCGGTTCAGGATGCCCGCTATATTTTTTCCTGCCGGGATCTCAATACCCTTGAGCAGCTTGACCAGTTAAAAAACGTCACCGCTTTAAAGATCGAAGGGCGCATGAAAAGCCCGGAATACGTTTATACAGTCGTCAAAGCGTACCGGGAAAAACTGTCCGGGCAGCCCTATGATGAAAACGCGGTGCGCCAGGTTTTCAACCGCGATTTCACATCCGGCCACCTGTTTAAAGATCCCGAGATACTGCAAACCGACTATCCCGGAAACCGCGGGGTGCCTTGTGCCCGGGTTTTTGATTATTCAAAACAGAGAGTGTACGCGACCGCTTTGACCGACATTCATCCTCAGGACGGCTTTCGCATCGGTAAGGACGGGAAAATCTTTTACCGCCTTTATGACAAGCAAGGAAGGCTTGTTTCCGGTGTGAAAAAAGATGAGCGCTTTTCGTTTGACTACCGCCAGCCGGTAGTCAAAGGCACCATCGTTTATAAAACCGGCGACTATCTGCTTACTAAAAAAATCAAGGAGGATATCAATGTTCCTGTACGGCGGATTCCGGTCTTTTGGCGGCTGATCTTAAAAAGCGGCAAAGTGCCGGTTTTAATGATCAACGACAAGATTTTAGTGAGGGGAGAGAAGCCTTTGGAGGCGGCCCGTCAGAAGGTGGATACCGGACGTCTGGCGGAGGTCTTAAACAAGCTTCATGATACCTGTTATGAGAGCGCCGGCATCGATATCGTGTTGAAAGATGAGGCTTTTCTACCGGTCTCGGTACTAAACCAGATGAAAAAAGCCGCCATCCAGAAACTGGATGCACAGCTGGAAAACACCCCGGCGCGAAGAATACTGCGGCCTTTTAATCCGCTGCCTGCTAAAACTTCCCG
>CAZQRT010000009.1:0-29369 GCA_964596105.1 uncultured Erysipelotrichales bacterium
ATTTTTTCCTCGCCACCAATGAGGATCAGAAGTTTGACCGCGATGTGCTGGTTTATAATACCGATCAAAAAAATAAAGAAGCCTCGGTTTATGATCTGGTGGGGCATTTTGACGAGGTCTGGGCGTTAAAGGAAAGCACGCCGCTAAAAAAGTGGCAGGCGGAAAAGACCGTTTCCGCCGCTCAGGAGTTAACACAGCGCTACGAAAAGATTAAAGCGCAGTATCCGCATATTTGTGAGGAAGCGGATTATGTCAGCCGGACGTTTGCTGTCAATAAGATTACCCTTTTAACAAGCCCCGTTCATCTTGGAAGCAAAGAGCCGACGCTTTTTTACGCTTTGACACAGATCATGAAGCAGGGGGCGGGGGATGTCGTGATTCATACCCCTTACATCATCTGCAACCGCTGGATGTATGACACGTTCGCGGATCTTTGCCGGTTAAAGCCGCGAACCGAGCTTTTGACGAATTCCGCCGCCAACAATGTCAATCTCTGGGGCGCGGTGGATTATCTGCTGCATAAAAAAGAGCTGGTCGCGACGGGATTGAATCTTTATGAGTTTGAAGGCGGCAAGTCGTATCACGGCAAGAGTATCGCGGTCGGGGACCGGCTGGCGATGATCGGTTCCTTTAACATGGACATGCGCAGTGTTTATGTGAACACGGAGCTGATGGTTGTGATCGACAGTCCCGAGGTCAATCAGCAGTTGCGCGACACGATGGATGAGTATAAGGCTTATTCCGTTCATGTCATTGACAATGAGCATTCCGAGGTTCCGGACAATGTCACGCCGCAGAAGATCGGCCCGTGGCGGCATTTACTTTATCAGCTTTTGAAGATTTTCAATGTTTTCCGTTTTTTGATGTAAATAAAAATACCCCGTTTCGGGGTATTTTTTAGTGCGCCCGCAGTTTTCCCAGCAGCTCATACAGCATGCCGTAAAGAAGCTGCGCTTTTTCCGGCGCCATGTCGATACAGGCGGAAAGCCTTTCCGGCACGGTGAGGGCCTTTTCTCTGAGGTCCTCGCCTTCTTGGGTGATGGAGACGATCAAGTCCCGTTCATCTTTGGCGGAACGGCGCCTGGTGACATACTTTTTTTCCTCCAGCCTTTTCAGAAGCGGGGTTAATGTGCTGGAGTCCAGATAGAGAAACTCTCCGACCTCCTTGACTCTCAGTTCCTTGTGCTCCCACATGACCATCATGGTGATGTACTGGGTATAAGTCAGATCCAGTTCATCTAAAAACGGTTTGTAGGCTTTCACGATTTCCTTGGCACAGGCATAGAGCGGAAAACAGAGTTGATTTTCGAGTTTCAGCGGGTCGAATTGTTCAGCCATGTTTTATTCTCCTGAAGCGATGATTTTTTTCGCGAACGCTACTGCCGCCTGGCAGTCATCCGCATTCGGGCGGCCGTTATGCATCATCAGGAATTTGCCGGGGCAGTAAAACTCCTCTTTTTCCAGAGGGATGTTTTTTTCCGCGAGCAGTTTTTCGAGATATTTTCCGACCGGGCGGACGGAAGCGGACGTGCTGAACAGGACGATTCTGCCGACCTTGACATGGATGGCGCTGATAAAGTCTTTGACATGGCTGTCGATATTGAATTTATAAGGGGCGACGCATAATAGCAGCGTGTCGGTGTCTTCTGTCAGCGGTTCGCTGACCGGTTTGGCTTCCAGACCGGTCGCCTGGGCGATGGCGTCGGCGATCTTTTTGGTGTTGCCGCCTTTGGAATAGTAGCGGAGCGCGGTTGTCATGCGAGGGCTTCCTCAACTTTCGCTTTGACGGTATCGAGGGATTCGGTAGGCTCAAAGCGGGCGGTGATATTGCCGTCGCGGTCGATCAAAAATTTCGTGAAGTTCCATTTGATCTTGCCGTTGTTCTTGTAGTCCTTGTCCATTTTCTTGGCGATGCCTTTCATCATGATGCCTTTCGGGCCGCTGAATCCGGCGAAAGTGGTGTTGGCCGTCAAATACTTATAGAGCGGGCTGGCATCATCCCCGTTGACATCGATCTTGGCGAATTGCGGGAATGTAATGCCGAAGCGTCCGGTGCAGAAGGTGTGAATTTCCTCATCGCTGCCCGGGGCCTGTTCGCCAAACTGGTTGCACGGGAAGTCAAGAATCTCCAGGCCGTCATCATGGTGCTCGTCATAAATCTCCTGCAGTTCTTTATACTGCGGGGTGAAGCCGCATTTGGTGGCGGTGTTGACGATCAGTAAAACTTTTCCTTTGTAACTGGAAAGCGGCACGTCGCTGCCGTCGCGGGCTTTAACGGTGAAATCATAGATACTCATATTCATTCTCCTTTCAGTTTCGCAAGATTTAATCTTGCGCTATTTATATTGTAGACCTCCGTTTTCATTCTGTCAAGACCCGTGCCTGGGGGAAATTGTACAAATTCTTTGGCCGTAGTATGGAAAAATCCTTATATCAGTGAACAAAACAATTGCATTTTTTATTCTTAGGGGTTATCTTTAAGTAAGGTGGATTTGACATTTCACGGCGAAAATATTTTTTTAAAGGTCAAACCGGTTAGACAGTGGAGGAACGAAAAGATGAAGTGGATGATGATGCTGAGCGGAATATGCACCCTTGTTTATTTCTGCTTTCCGTTTGTGAAGTGGTCAAAGATTTGGTTTTTGCCGCTTTATTTTCTGGGCTTTTTCCTTCTCATTACCCTTGTCTATTTTTTGTTTCTGGTGCTGATGTCACTGACCGTGAGCATGAAAAAGGAGTACGAGAAACCTTCGCCCTTGTACCACCATCTGTTCATTTTAGGCTATCGTTTTCTCTGTTACGGAGCGGGTGTGAAGATCCATGCCTCGGGAGTTGAGAAGGTCCCCTCTGACCGGCGGTTTTTGTTTATTTCCAACCATCTCTCCCGGTTTGACACGATGGTGCAGTGCACTGTGCTGCCCAATACCATGATGGCTTTTATTTCCAAGCCGTCCAACTTCAGAGCGCCGATCGGGCGGCGTTATATGAAACGCGACTTATATATGGCCATCGACCGGGATCATCCCCGCCGGGCGCTGCCGACGATTAATCATGCCGCCGATCTGATTAAAAGGGATGTTACTTCCGTGGCCGTGTATCCCGAGGGGCACCGCGGCAAGGATTACACCTTGCAGCCGTTTCATAACGGCTGTCTGAAAATCGCCACCAAAGCGGACTGCCCGATTGTGGTCACCACAATCTGCGGGACCGAAAAAATCCACCGCAATTATCCCTGGCGCCGCACCGATGTGTATTTTGATGTCATCGGTGTAGTGGAACCAGAACAGCGCACAACCGCGGAGATAGGAAAAGAGATCCGGGAAATGATGCAGAAGAATTTAGATCGATATCGTGAGGTGAAATAATCATGATTTATGTGCTGTACAATCCTTTATCTGCTAACCGCAACGGCGAGAAGAAAGCCAGGCAGCTTGACGAAATCCTGAAATCAGAAGATATCCGTTACCTCGATGTGACCAAGATCAGTGCCGCTGAGTTTTTAAGAAATGCCGATCCGGCTGACAAGGTCATTCTGGCCGGGGGCGACGGGACGATCTATCACTTTATTAACGAGTGTCAGGACGATATTCCCGAGCATCCGGTTTACTATTTTCCGGCCGGTTCCGGCAATGATTTTATGAACGATGTCCGGGAAAAAGAGCGCACGAAACTGGTCCTGTTGAATCCTTATCTGCAAAATCTGCCTTCCGTGACCGTGAAAGGCGAGACGCACCGTTTTCTCAACAACGTCGGCTACGGCATTGACGGGTACTGCTGTGAGGAGGGCGACAGACAGCGCCAGCAGTCCGATGGCAAGATCAATTATACGGTGATCGCCCTGAAAGGCCTGATGTATCAGTTTGAACCGCGCAATGCCACGGTTACGGTCGACGGCGTGACGCGCACTTATGAGCATGTCTGGCTGGCGCCGACCATGAACGGGCGCTATTACGGCGGCGGGATGATGTGCGCGCCGGGACAGGACCGCCAAAACGAAGCCGGCACGGTGAGCTGCGTGGTCATGTACTGCCCGAACAAATTTAAAACGCTGATGGTTTTTCCTTCGATTTTTAACGGCAAACACGTTCGCCACACCGAGATGGTGGAGACGCTGCCCGGCTATGATATCACGGTTTCTTTCGACCGTCCGACTTCACTGCAGATTGACGGCGATACCGTCCTGGGCGTGGAAACTTACAGTGTCCATGCCGAAAGAAGAAACATAGCGCGGGCCGCATAAAACACTTGATGATTTTGTTTAAAGAGAGCAGAATGTCTGCTCTTTTTTTGACCTCTGCTTTTTTTGCGCCGCGATGTATGATATAATGAAATAGATTTTTAAGTCAGGGTCCAAAGCCTGGCGGGGTGAAAAAATGAAAGTTTTAAAATTTGGCGGCAGTTCGGTAGCGACGACAGAGAAGATTCTGGCGATCGCGGAATATTTAAAAGAGCGCTCTCAACAAGAGCAGCTGGTCGTGGTCGTTTCCGCGATGGGCAAGACGACCAACGCCTTGATTGCCCTGGCGAATGAGGTCAGCGCCCATCCTGATAAAAGAGAGATGGACCGCCTGTTATCCACCGGGGAGCAGCAGACGATCGCCTTACTGGCGATGGCATTGAACGGTTTAGGGGTACGGGCGATTTCCTTAACCGGCATGCAGGCCGGGATCGAAACGAGCGGCGTGCATACTAAAAGCATCATCGCTCACTTAAATGATGAAAAACTGAAAGAGCAGCTGCAAAGCCACGATGTTCTCGTTGTCGCGGGCTTTCAGGGCTTCAATGACCGCGCGGATGTCACGACTCTCGGACGGGGCGGCAGTGATACGACCGCGGTGGCTTTAGCGGCCGCCTTGGGCTGTGACTGCGAGATTTATACCGATGTCGCCGGGGTCTATACCACCGATCCCCGCGTCTATCCCGCGGCGAAAAAGATCGCGATGATCTCTTATGAGGAAATGATGGAAATGTCCGCGCTTGGCGCCAAGGTCATGGAACCGCGCAGTGTCGAGCTGGGCAGCAAATACAAAGTGAGAATCTATGTCGGGCAGACCTTGTCCAAAGAAAGGGGAACCTTGATCGTGAGCAGTACCGATATCACCGAAGAAAAAGCGGTCAGCGCGGTCAGCGCCAATGACCGCATCATCCATGTTCAGCTGGATCATTTAGGGGACGATCCTTTTGTTCTCACTGACGTCTTCCAGACCGTCGGCGCGCATCACGTTAATATCGATATGATCAGCCAGAACCGCAAGCACGAGGGCTCGCGCATTGAGTTTACCTGCAGCGAGGATGATAACGAGCTTTTGCAGTCGGCGCTGGATGATTTAAAAGAAAAATATCCCGATATGAAGATTCGCCTGAATCATCAGGTGTCGAAGATCTCCGTGGTGGGGATCGGCATGAGAAACGCGGTCGGCGTCGCCGCCAATATTTTCGCGATCATGGCAGCCGCGAAAATTCCTTTATTGCAGGTGACGACCTCGGAAATCAGCATCTCCATGATCGTCGCCACCGCGCAGTCACAGCCGGCGGTGCGCGCGATCTGTGAAGCTTATCAATTGTGAAGGAGGAAAAAATCATGACATTATTTGCGGGAATGGCCCCGGCGGTGATTTGTCCCATGCAGGCCGACGGCCAGGTTGATTACGATGCCTTTGCGAGATTAATTGTGAAACTGACAGCGGAAGGGGCCGCGGCTTTAGTCGTCAACGGCACCACGGGTGAAGCCAGCACCTTAACTTCGGAAGAGAAGATGAAGCTGGTGGCCATCGCCAAAGAGAAATCTCATCTCCCGGTCATTGCCGGAGCCGGCAGCAACGATACGAGCGCCGCGGTCAAGAACGCCTTAAACGCCAAAAAAGCCGGCGCGGACGCTTTGCTTCTCGTCACGCCTTATTACAACAAGGCCAGCCAGAAAGGCCTGATCGCCCATTTTGAAACGATCGCGGGTGCGGCCAAGCTGCCGTGCATTCTCTATACCGTACCGGGCCGCACCGGCATGAATATTCTTCCCGAAACCTGCGAGGTTTTAGCGAAGAATCCTTATATCGTGGGATTAAAGGACGCGGTTGGCAATTTGACATACACCATGGACGTGTTAGAAAAGACAAAAGGCGAGGACTTTACCGTTTATTCCGGCGAGGACCGCCTGACGCTGGCGATGATGGCTTTAGGCGGCAAGGGTGTGATTTCCGTAACCGGCAATGTCTACCCGAAACAAGTCAGCGCCTTGTGCCAGGCGATGCTTGAGGGAGATTTACAAACCGCGCAAAAGTGGCAGTTCGCGCTCGATGATTTCACCAAGCTCATGTTCGCCGACGTCAACCCGATTCCGGTTAAATACGCCTGCCACAAGCAGGGCTTTGGCGAAAATATTTTACGCCTGCCGCTCATCTCCTGCGATGAGGCTTTGATGGCGAAGATCGACGCCTGCATGAAGGAGCTGGAGGCATGAAGGTCATCTTAGTGGGCTACGGCCAGATGGGTCAGAAACTCGCCGCCGCTTTTCAAAACAACGGTGATGAGATCGTTCAGATTATTTCCTTAGGCATGACCGAAAAGCTTCCCGCGGAGAGGATTGACGCCGATATTCTGGTCGATTTCTCCCATCCCGATAATCTGGCAGACATCTTAAACTACGCGAACAAGTATCCTTTGCCTTTGCTTCTGGCCACGACAGGATATTCTTCTCAGCAGTTAGCCGCGATTCAGGAAGCCAGTTGTAAGATGCCGGTGTTCCAGTCATACAACACCTCTTTTGGCATCAGCATGCTTTTAAAGATGGCGCGCGAGTACAGCCGCGATTTCTATGACGCTTCTTTTGATATTGAGATTCTGGAAAAGCATCACAACCGCAAGGTCGACGCGCCGAGCGGGACCGCCATGCAGCTGGCCAATGCCATGAAAGAGAACATCCCGGAGCTGACTCCGGTTTATGACCGGCAGAGCGTGTCTAAAAGGCGTGAACACAGTGATCTTGGTATTTCCTCGATTCGCGGCGGGACGATTTTTGGCGAGCACACCATTTATTTCGCGGGCCCGGATGAAATCTTTGAGATCAAGCACACCGCTTTGTCGCGGGATGTCTTTGTGAACGGGGCGCTCAAAGCCGCTTACGCCCTGGTCAAAAAACCGAGCGGATTATACGGATTGAACAATCTTTATGAATAAAACGTTTCTTCAGACCCCTTTTGCCGGGGTGAATGAAAAAGGCGAACTGACGATTGACGGCATCAGCGTCATGGCTCTAAAGGAGAAGTACGGCACGCCGTTGTACATCATGTCGGAGGGGCATCTGCGCCGCCAGCTGCAGAGCCTGAAAGATTTTATGGACCGCTATCAACACCGCGTGCTGCCGCTGTTCGCCTCGAAGTCTTTCTCCTGCCTGGCCATGTACCGCCTCGCCAAAGAATACGGTATCGGGCTGGACTGCGTGTCGGCCGGGGAGATTTCCATCGCTTTAAAAGCGGGTTTTGATCCGGACAAAATCTATTTTCACGGCAACAACAAACTGCCCGAGGAAATCCGCTACGCGTTAAGTCACGGCGTCGTCCATTTTGTGATTGACAATTTTTATGAGATCGCGCTGTGTGATCAGATCGGGCGCGAGCTGAACACGAGGGTGAAAGCGCTGGTGCGGGTCACACCGGGGGTTGCCGCCGGCAGTCACGCTTATGTGCAGACCGGGGCGACGGATACCAAGTTTGGCTTTTCCGGTCATGACGGCACGTATTTAAAGGCTGTCGCGGAGATTTTAAAGAGCCCTTTTATTGAGTTTGAAGGATTGCACTGTCATATCGGCTCGCAGATTTTCGCGGTGGATAAATATGTCGAGGCGATGCGCCGTTTTACCAAATACGCCGTCAGCATTAATGAAGAATTTGGCATTTCTATCGATAAGCTCGATGCCGGGGGCGGCTATGGCATCGCTTATGTTCATGATGATCATCCCAGCTCTTTTGAGAGCATCACGGACGCGGTGATGGCGGAAATCAAAAAAGGGTTTGCGGATAATGGGTTAGATATGCCGCTGGTGTGCATTGAGCCGGGCCGCTATGTCGTCGGCAATGCCGGCATTACCTTGTACACGATCGGCAGTTATAAAGATATTCCCGGCATCCGCAAGTACATCAGTGTGGATGGCGGCATGAGTGACAACATTCGCCCCGCTTTGTATCAGGCGAAATATGAGGCGGTCGTCGCGAATAAGGCCGATCAGACCCCGGACACGATGGTGACGGTGGCGGGCAAGATCTGCGAGAGCGCGGATATCCTGATTCACGATATCATGCTCGCGGACCCTCAGCCGGGTGACACCCTGGCGGTCTTTTCCACGGGGGCTTACCATTATTCCATGGCGATGAATTATAACCAGCTGCCTAAACCGGCGGTGGTATTCACTTATCAGGGCCGGGACCGCCTCGTGGTCCGGCGCCAGACGTTTGATGATCTCACCGCTTTTGATGTGTGAGAGACAGGAGGACAATATGCGTAAATTTATTGGTATCATCCTTTTAACAGTTTCGGCCTGGGGCCTGCTTTTCTGCGGCTACGCGGATCATATCACGAGTGAGGATACGCTTTGCGAGGCCGTCAACAAGCTCGATATGACCAGTCTGATTACCGCCGAGCTGGATGATAATGAGCAGTTTGTAGGCGAGATGCTGCAAAGAGAGGAATTTCAGGATATTATCACGGAGTACACTAACGGCTTTGTGCATTATCTGTTGACCGGGGAGGGGACTGTCAATATCCCTGATGAGAAGTGGCAGACTTTACTGCATCATTATACCGACGATTTCTTCAATGAATTTCCGGAACTGTCTTTTCTGCCGGCGGACCGGATCATGGAGATTCTCATTAATAACATCGATTTAAATCAGATGCTTCCTGATTATGAAACGCTCAAGGCGCATGTTCCGCTAAGGCCTTTGGAGCTTTTGTTGACGGTGACGGATCCGATGGTGATCGCGGCTTTCGGCGTGATCGGCCTGGTCGGCATTTTCCTGTTAGTGGGAACGCACAAGGTTTTAACGGGTCTTGGCATCGCGGGGATCGTTTCCGGACTGACGGCGCTTTTGGCCAGTCAGACCACGGATTTCATTATGGGCATGGCGCAGATGGCCGATTATCAGATGCTGCGGCCGATGCTGTCGGATCTGTTGCGGCGGCTGATGCCTTTCGGGGTCATCACTTTAGTGGCCGGGCTCATCTTGTTTGTGTTAGGAGTATGGTATGAGAAAAAAGTATCTGTTCTTTGATATTGACGGGACTTTAACGGCTACCGATGAGCTGCATTCTTTTCCCAAGGATACCCTCATTACCCTGGGGCTTTTGAAGGCCGCCGGGCATTTTGTCGCGATCGCGACCGGCCGGGCGCACTGCATGGCGGTCGACGCGATGCATAAGACTGGCATCACGGCCATGGTTTGTGACGGCGGCAACGGTCTGGTGATGGGTAACACGGTTTTGAAGATTGACCCGATGGACCGCCGGCAGTGTCTGAAGCTGATTTCGGAACTGGAGGCGCGCCGCGTTCCTTATGGCGTCATGGATGGCGACAAGCTTGAGTATCATACCAAGAGTCAGGCTTTTGTCGACCGCGCCGGGGCGGCTGTCGGGAGTTTCATGCGCGGTCATGTCGATCCGTATTTTGACGCCCGTCAGGTCAAATCTTTCCATAAGATTTTTGTCGCCTGCCATGCGGGCGAGGAGAAAAATATCCCGGCTTTAAAAAACATGTTTAGCATGCGTTTTCACGAGGATGCTATCGTGGTGGAGCCGGGTGACAAGTTTAAGGGCATCAAGGACATGATGAACTTTTTGAAGGCTCCGCTTGAGGATGTCGTGGTGTTTGGCGACGGGGCCAATGATCTCGATATGTTCAGCAAGGCGCCTTTTAAGATCGCCATGGGTAACGCTGTCCCGGAGTTAAAGGCCATCGCGGATTATGTCACGGCTGACAGTGACAAGGGCGGCATCATGCAGGCCTGCCAGCATTTCGGCTGGATTTAGTATATGATTGTCACGCGAGTGATTGTCCATATGATGGACATGGGGCACAGGGAAATGCGTTTTTCCGAAGGGCCGGTCACCGGTTCGCTGGAGTATTATGATAAGCGGCTGGAGAAGGTTTTTCATCATCCCGGCCTGAAGGAAATCCATGTCGGCAGCATGGCCCCGATTTTGACAAGGGCGAAGGCGATGGCGGAAAACAATGATGATTTTCTCGTTTTCAGCCGTCTGATCGCGGAGGAATGGTTTGAGATCTGCCTGAAGATCGAAAACATGCCGGACAGCAGCCTCGTTTTCGCGCATGTGCGCTATGAGGGGGAGGACTGGCTGGCGGTTTTGAAGCTGAATTATAAATCGGCTCCGACCTTGCTTCATGAACGGGATGAGGCGGGGCGGCAGATCATGCGGATCGCGCTACGGCCCGGGGTGCCTGCCGCGGGGCAGGGCGGGGATGAGGCGATCCTCGTCAATGTTGACAGGAACCGGGTTTATCTTTTGGAGCGGCGCTTTATGATCGACGGCCGCATGTCGTTTTATTTAAACGAGCAGTATCTCCATGGCGAGACGCAGTTCAGCGACCGCGAGATGATGCGCATGATGACCAAGGCGGTCAATGATGTCAATGAGCAGTATCATGTTGTCAAGAAGGATCCGAACGCTTTGATCAAGCAGGCGCTGGTGAGCAAGGCGGAACTGCTTGAGGATATCAAACCGAATGAAGTGGCGGCGGAAATATTCGCCGCTGACGAGGATGCCCGGGAGGAGTGTCTGGCGGAGCTGGATGATCTCGGGATCGCTAAGGACGCCGTGATGCGCACGGTGCCCGGTCTGGAGAGGATGACGACCTGCCGGCTGGAGCTTGATACCGGTATGAAGGTGACTTTAAACGTGGCGGATTATCTTAATGAGAATCATGTCAAAGTCGTCACCGAGAAGGATGGCACGCTGACTGTCACGTTAACGGATATTCACGAAATAATCGTCAAATAGGTGATGAACATGATTGCCGATGTCTTACAAGAGGCGCTGGATATGCATAAGCCAATTGTGGTGTTTTGTGACGCGCTGAACAGAAACGGGGTGGAAAGGAAACTCCTTTCCCTTTTGCGTCAGAAGGCGTTTTATGAGCATCAGGTGACGACTTTTACCCGTTATGCTTTAGACCGCGTGCCGGATGTGAAGCTGTTATCGCAGGGGGATCTGGTCCAGGCGGTTCTCGCCAGTATGAAAAGCGGCAGTCTCCCGCTTTTTTCCAGGCCAAGTACAGCGCTGGTGAGGGAGCTGGCCCGCTGTTATCAGATCATGGCCGACATCGATCTGACGAAGGAGGTATCTGAAGATCCTTTTTCCCGTGCCAGATGGGATGAGCTGAAGCGGTTGTACGAGCGCTTTCGTGAGGTTCGAAACGGTGTGTTCGCCACCGAGCTTTACGATCTTGTGATCCCTTATTTAGAGGATGCCGTCTATGTGGATTTACAAAATGATGACGGTTATCTGTCTCATCAGCGTTTTTTAGATGCCAGCGGGGCGTTAACGCTGCCGGTTTCTGAAAAGCGCCCTGGTGATTTATATGTCACGCAGTATCCCCATGAAGAAATCGCCGCGGTGATTGAGATGATCAGCGATGGTTTAAAACAGGGCAGACGGCTGCGTGATTTTGCTGTTTATGTGCCTGATGCCACGCGCAAGCTCGCTTTTTTGAAGGCCTGTCCGTACCCTTGTCAGGATGAACCGGCGGAAGTGGATATGGTCCGGCTGAAAAAGCGCGACGAGATACTGGCTTTAGAAGCTGGCGATGTCAAGGCTATGGTGGCTTCTATAAAAGATCAGCTCAATATTGATCTCACCGCTTATGACATTCATGATTTCCGGGAGCTGAAGATTTACCTTGAGATGATGGACAATCAACCTCTGTTCACCAATAGTAACGGCCGTGACCGGATAACCGTTTTAACATACGACACGCCGTTGCTTTCCCAGCCGTTTGACACCGTCTTTTTAACCGGGTTGAATGACGGCGTGTACCCTCATCCGGTAAGGGATCAGGGTTTTCTTCATGAAAATGATCTTCGTCATTACTACGAAATCACCCCTTCCCGGGTTCAGCTTCAAAATGCCGAAAAGGTGTTCAATCATATTTGCGGAACGGCCCGGCACTGCTGTTTTTTCTATCATGAGGAAACGCTGGCCGGGGAAACTTGCCTGCCTTCTGAACTGATCAGTCATTTTGCGCCGCGCCGGGTGGAGCCTGCGGCTGGAACCCGGGATATCGCGGCTTTGCTTGCCGAGACGGAGGAGCGGCTGACGCAAAAGCAGGTGTTAACTAACGCCAAAGACTATTACGGCTCGTCTTTATCGCCTTACGCTTTGGAAACGTTCGCTTCCTGTCCGTTCCGCTATTTTTTAAAGTACGGCATGAATCTTAAGACTCCTTCTCAAAAATGGGAGGCGGCGCGGCATGCGGGACTGAAAATCCATGATTTACTGGATAAGCTGGCGGATTTGTTTGCCGGGGATTTTTTCGCGGCCTTGGGAAATCAAGAGGAGAAGCTGGAATTAAGTCATGAAGGCAGTCTGGATGAGCGGCTGGCGCGGCTTTTAGAGAAAATGAGTGATGGTTTAGAAGCGGAAAACGCCGAGGAGGCGTGGCTGTATTCCCTGCTTCCAGAGCGCGCGGCCCAGCTTGTCAAGATTCTCGCTTATCAGCATACGCAGGGTCATTTTCAGCTGGCTTATCATGAAAAGAACGTTCACGGCCAGTGGGACGGTTATGAGTTTGCGGGAAGGGTGGACCGCGCCGATGTTTTCCGGGATTATCTGATGGTGCTGGATTATAAATCGAGTCAGAAAAAACTGGATCCGGGACTGGCTTTAGAGGGCTTTAATATCCAGCTTTTGGTTTATCTTTTGCTTTTGAGCGAGGATAAAATACCCGGGGCGGTGCTTTATTTCAACTCCGCGCCGAAAAATATGACGGGCAAAGGCAAATGGACACTGCCGGAAAATGGCGCGCAGGACTTTTTGAAGCTGTACCGTCTGGACGGGCTGATCCGGCTTGATGACAAACATGATGTCTTGTACGGGCTTGATGAAAAATACCGCTCCGGGGATGTTGTGAAGGCGCGTTATGTGAAAAGTCAGGACGCGATCAGCGGGGATGTCCTGGAGGCGGAGTCTTTTGATTTGTTTTTAGGGAAGATAAAAGATTTGTGCGTCAATTTGGCGCGCCGTATTCAGGATGAAGGAGCGATCGATATCGCGCCGGCGGGTTCTTTTTCCGGGAATGTGAACCGCGTCGTCAATCCCTGCCCTTACTGCGATTACCGCCTGGTTTGTCTAAGGGATCCTTTCTATCATGAGGGGCGCGAGGTTCATCCTTTAAAAAAGGACGATGTGCTCACGTTACTGAAGGGGGCGAAGAAAGATGGCTGAATTAAATCCTCAGCAAAAGGCCGCGGTTGACGCCCGGGGCCGGGAAATTCTTGTTTCGGCCCCGGCGGGATCGGGGAAAACGCGGATTTTAGTGACGCGCATTCTCGCTTTGATTGAGTCAGGAATACCGGTGAACCGGCTGCTGGTGCTGACCTTCACCCAGGCCGCCGCCGCCGAGATGAAACAGCGGTTAGCGGCTCAGCTTGAGGAGAAGATTCATGAGTCTTCCGGAGAGCGGAAAACCTATTTACAGGAACAGAAAGAGCAACTGCCGTTTTGCGACATCACCAATTTTCACGGCTACTGCCACCATCTTCTGTCGCAGTACGGCTATCTTCTGGGGATTGCCCCCGGTTATGATATTCTCGAGGACACGGACTGGCTTTTCGATATGGCTCTTGATTTGGCGCTGGATGAGGCGCTGAAATCGGAAGAAACGAAAAATATGCGCGCCTTGTATTTTTACCGCCGCGAGGATTTAAAAACCACCCTGAAGAAGCTTCATCAGGTGTTTTCCTCCCTGCCTGACAAGGACGCTTTTCTGGATTTTATGGACCGCGAGGTATATGGCTTTTTTTCCGGTGACGAGCCTTTGGAAAAATGGGCGTTTTATGGTGATATCAAAAAACTTTTAAAAGAGAAGATAGAAGACGGCTTGAGTGCCCTGGAAAGTCTCAAACGTTTCTGTGAGGCGAACGGGATCTGGCCTTTTTACGAAAAAATGAATGACAAAGCTATTCCTTATGAGGCTTACAAGGAATGTCTGGAAAGCTCTTTGATCGATCTTCAACCGCATGAGCCAGCGCCTATGGCCAGCATTCCCTGGAAGAAGCTGGGCGAGGACGCCAAGGCCGAGTATAACCGAAGAAAAGCTCTTATTTTAAAACCTTTCCAGGATGCTTATCAAAGCTACATCATGACGAACCGTGAAGATCTCCGGGCGATGATGGCGGAAAGTCACCGCGCCTTAAAGTGGCTGTGCGCTTTGGAAAAGCAGGTGGAGAGTGTCTATTCCAAATTAAAGGAATCAAGAAATGTGCTTGATTTCAATGATTTGGAGAAGGGCGCCATGGCGCTTCTAAAGACGCCGCTACGGGACCTTTTGACCGGCCAGTATGACGAGATCATGATTGATGAGTATCAGGATACCAACATGGTTCAGGAGACCCTGATCAAGACCATCGCGCAGGATCGCGTGCCGGTTTTTATGGTCGGGGATATGAAGCAGGCGATCTACCGTTTCCGCCAGGCGGATCCGGAAATATTCCGCGCGAAGTATGAGACGTTTGGCAAAAATGAAAATGGCGTCCGGATTGATCTCAATGTCAACTACCGTTCCAGTAAGACAATACTGGCGGTGGTGAACTATCTGTTTAACCAGCTCATGGACACCTCTGTCGGGGAGCTGGAGTATGTCAAAGACCCCTCCGCTTATCTCAGACACGGCAATCAGGGGATTGTATGTGATGAGGCGGCGGAGGTGCTGCTCGTGAACAGCACGGACATGGCTGATGAGGATCCCCTGGAGTATGAGGCGGTCATGACCGCGCAAAGAATCTTAGAACTTCATTTTGAGCAGGGTTACAAATACGCGGATATCGCGGTTTTAATGCGCCAGACGGCCGGTTTTATGACCTACAAGCGCGTCTTTGACCGTTACGGGATACCGACTTCCATCGTTTTGTCTAAGGGCCTGTTGGCGAGTGTTGAGATCTCGCAGCTGATGAGTGTGTACCGCTATTTCGCCGATGAGGATGATGAAGCGGCGCTATACGCGATCTTGCGGGCGCCTTTCCTGTTCTCGCATTTTTCCGACCAGATGCTCATTCAATACCGCGGGCGTTTAAAAGCCGCGCTGAATAGCGAAGCGGTTTTCGCGGACTGTAAAAAGGCGCTGGATGATTTAAAGGAACGTTTCTACCATGAGCGCTTTGATCTCTGGCACGCTGACTTTTTTTCCGTCAGCGGTTATCTGGATTTGGTAAGGGGCCTTCGTAACGGCAGTCAGCGCGCCAACAATCTTTTGTTGTGGGTAGACATGATCTCACAGCAGGATTTTCATACTTTTCGCGACTGGCTGGATTATTTTGAGAGTTTGAGTCATGACGAGCCCGCCACCCTGCCAAGAAGTGAGCCCGGGGTGGTGTTCATGACCATCCACAAGTCCAAGGGGCTGGAGTTTCCGGTGGTGTTTGTCGCGAATCATCAGCATCATTTCAATTTGAGCGACAGCAAAGACACGGTCATTTTCGACAAGAATCTGACCCTGGGCATCAAGCCGCGCCAGTGGCTTTCTTTGCCTTCTTTTATCGGTGACGAGCCTGTCACATACAATGTGCCGACGGTTTTTGACAGTTTCTTTATGAAGCTTCTGGTCGATTTACAAAACCGCCAGAGCATCAGCGAGGAACTTCGCATCTATTATGTCGCTTTGACCCGGGCGAAAGAAAAACTGATTTTAACCGGGGCGCTGGATGAGGAAGGGATGGCGAAGTATCAAAGCCAGCTCGCTGATATTGATGAAGACGAGTGGCTATTGCCGCGCCGAATGCGCCAGGCGAAGTGTCTTTTGGACTGGCTGATGCCCTGCCTGTTACGAAATGACAATCTGAAATCCACCATGAAAGAGACCGCTTCGGCCGATATTCAGTTTCAGTGGCTTGGGAAAGAGGAGATTCTCGCCGGGACGAAAGAGTATGTTGTGAAAAAAGCTCCGAAAGTGACAAAACAGCTGTTCGCGATGGCGGACTACCCTTATTTAGATGAGGTGGACAGTCCGGAAACGCGGACGCCGACTTCGCTCGCGGATCATTATTTCGGGGGAACTTCATCCCATGCTTCTGACGCGGCGGAGATCGGCACGCTGGTGCATGATTTCATGGAGCATCTCGACGCGCGCGAAGTGACGGATATCATTTCTTCGTCGGCGCGCTATGATGAGAAAGAAAAAGAGATTTTACTGTCCTACGCTGATAAAATCACCGCTTATCAGAATAGTTCCTTGTTTCAGTACTGCTTAAAAGCGGATACCTACCTGAAAGAGCAGCCGTTTGTCTACGAGGAGGACGGGGTTTTATATCACGGCGTCATGGACGCTCTGGCGATCAAGGATCAGGAAATCGTTTTAATTGACTATAAAACCGACCGCGTGCCCGCTACCAGCGGCGACGACTTTCTGGCTGACCGGCACCGCGCTCAGCTGGAGCTTTACAAAAAGGCGCTGCGGGCGATGTTTCCCGGCTATGAGGTGCATGCCTGGCTTTATTACTTAAATATTCAACGGGCGGTATTGATCGCTTAGGATGTTTTTTGTTATAATGTTTTCATATGGAGGGGATGCTGATGTTGAATATATTAAACGGACTTATGGCAGCCCTGCTCATTTTGGTCGGAATGATCAATGGTAATTTTCTGCTGCTATTGCTTGGCGGCGCGGATCTGGTTTATGTTTTATACAATCTCTGGAGCCGGGATAAAGATGAAAGACAGGAGACGAAGGCGCAAAAAATGAAGGCCAAACAGGTTAATGACCTCAAGGCCAGTCAGGCAACTTTGCGTCTGAATGATCATATTGTTTTCTACAGCCGCGAGCCGGTCAAAGATATCGGCGAGCTGGGGGTTTATTATGATGATGAACTGGCGGGATTCCTTGCTGATTTCAAGGATGATGAGCGTTTTGTCGCCACGTATCACCGCCTGGTTTCCGGGCTGGAGGAGCTGCTGACAGAAAAGCCGGTAGAGGAGATTCAGCAGACCGGGGAAAGAAAGGCGCGGGATTTCGCTGTGCTTTTCGAAAGGAGGCTGCGGTCTTTGGCGGTTGCCAGTGTCCAGGATGAGCTTGAGGAGATCGTGGATCTTTTGTATGAGATCGACCGTCTTGAGCAGAAGTATCCCCAGATCAAAAAGCAGACCGCGCGGCTTTATGATCAGTATCTGCCGATCCTGGATGGTATTTTAGAGCAGGCGGAGGATGTCGCGGATAAAAACGGCGATTTGTCGTCGCTGTCCGACCGCATGCAAAATGCCGTGATGGCGACAAAAGAGGCTATCAAGATATTGATGTCACGGTTTATTTCCGGCGATATGCTGAATCTGTCGACCGATTTAACGGTTCTGGAGACGGTGCTGCGCAAGGATGGTCTGATCGGAGGTGGCCATGATGAAGGATAAGAATTCCCCGGAGTTTCTCGATCAGTTTTTCGCGGAGCTGGACAGCAGCAGTTCGACCGCGGATTTCTCGCGGCGTTTAAAAAAGCAAATGGAAGAGACCCTGCATGACGAGGGTTATGAGAGCTGGGACGATTTGATGAGCCGCAAAAAGGGCCCTTCCTCAGGGGACGGCTTTGCTTATGTGAAAAGGGAGCTCGCCAAGGTGCGTTATGACATGCGGCACAGCGGGCCTTTTAAAGACGGCCATCAGGATGCCCTGGAGCAGTACTGGAACAGGATGTGCGAGCGGCCCAAGGAGATCCAGCTTTTGCGGCCTGATATTGAGGCGGATTTAAAGCAGCACGCGACACGCCGCGGGCGGCGCGACCGTTATATTGAGGGCTATGTGGCCGGGTTGAATGACCTTCTGGCGATTCTGAAAGGCGCCCGCGAACCGGCGATGAGGAAGGTTAAAGAGGCGGTGGCAAAATGAGGAACGCGCATTACCAGCTGGTGAATTATATCAATATCGCGCAGCAGGAGGATGTCTATTACTTCGCGGCCAAGACGATTCTCGAGCATCTCGCCGAGATTCCCGGGTACAATATTGCCGAGGTGGCCGCGCTTTGTTACGTTTCTCCGGCGACGATCAGCCGCCTGATCCGGCGCCTGAATTATCCTTCCTTCAATGAATTTAAAAAGGACGTCAACCACTCTTTAGCGGAGCTGAGTTCGCCGCACTATCCCGGGGAGCCGGTAACGGATATGGCCGGACATGACGGTGAGGAGTTAAAGGCCGCGTTCTATCAGAAGATTCAGGAAAATCTGGCCTACACGCAAGAGCACCTGAAGATGGCGGTGATCGACCGGGTTGTCTCGTATATGAAGGAAGCGGAGCATATTTATTTTTTCGGCTACAGTTTCGCGCAGATGCTGACCGGCCAGCTGCAGACGACGCTGGCGGTTGATCAGAAGCCGGTGCTGGCCAGTACCAATATCAAGCAGCAGCTGGAGCTGTTAAGGAATGCCGGTCCGGATGATCTTTTGATTGTGACGACGATCACGGGGAATTATTTTCGCTACAATCCGGACGCGTTACGGCTGTTTACTCATTCCCGGGCGCACAAGGTGATCATCACGCAGAATGACTCTCCCGCGAGCCGTGTCCCGGCTGATGTTTTCATCAGTGTCGGGGCGGAAAACGAGTCTTATATCGGGAAGTTTTCGGTGATGATGGTGCTTGAGACGCTGGAGATATTCTATCAGGCAAGGGGGCAGGATTGATGGATTTTCTGGAAATGTTGAAGGTCATTTTTCTTGGTATCG
Source organism: uncultured Erysipelotrichales bacterium (assembly GCA_964596105.1). GTDB lineage: Bacteria > Bacillota_I > Bacilli_A > Erysipelotrichales > Coprobacillaceae > CAJUOR01. The sequence continues at coordinate 18,925 of CAZQRT010000009.1, forward strand.
TGGAAGGCATCACGGAGTGGCTGCCGATCAGTTCCACCGGCCACATGATTCTGGTCAATGAGTTTATTCACCTCAAAGTCAGCGATGACTTCATGCAGATGTTTCTGGTCGTGATTCAGCTCGGGGCGATTTTAGCGGTGGTCGCGCTTTATTTTAAGCGCCTCTGGCCGTTTGTGAACCGCCGCGAGGTCAGTAAGCCGCTGCCCGGCAATGAGGGGTTCTTCGGCCGTCTGACCAATCAGTGCCTCTACTTCTGGGACCGCTACTGTGACGCGGAGAAGTTCACTTTGTGGCTGAAGATTCTGGTGGCGTGCCTGCCGGCGATGGTCGTGGGGCTTTTCTTCGATGATTTTATTGAGGAGCATTTCAATAACTGGTTTGTGGTCAGTCTCATGCTGATTATTTACGGTATTTTGTTTATCCTTATCGAGAACAGTCAGCTCGTGAAAAATCCCCGCGTCAAGAGGATCAGTCAGATCAATTACAAGATCGCTTTGCTGATAGGGATTTTTCAGGTGCTCGCGGTGATCCCGGGCACGAGCCGCTCGGGGGCGACGATTTTAGGCGGCATGGTGATCGGAACGAGCCGGACCGTGGCCGCGGAGTTCACGTTCTATCTGGCGATTCCGGTGATGTTCGGGGCGAGTCTCTTGAAGCTGGTGAAGTTCGGATTTGCTTTCACCGGCACCGAGCTGATCATTTTAGCGGTGGGCATGCTGACAGCCTTCGCGGTTTCGATTTTAGCGATCCGCTTCTTAATGAATTATATTAAAAAGCATGACTTTAAGATCTTCGGCTATTACCGCATTGCTTTAGGTATCATCGTGCTGATTTACTTTGGCATCAAGACGCTGGTGATGTAGACCTTGTGATTATTCACAGGGTCTTTTTCAGGAGGGTCATATGGCTCAAGAAGACAAAAAAAAGCCCGCCGGAAGGCGCGAATTTATCATTTCTTTGATCTTGTACACGCTGGGGACATTTTTGTGCTGTGTGGCGCGTTATATGGAAACCGGAAGTATCGTCGCGGCTTTGTTTGTGCTCGTTTCTTTTTTGTATCTGACGGTCGTGTTTATCCTGTACGGAATTTTCCGGGTGAAGGCGTATCAGATGGGAACCCTGCTGGTGGCTTTTATCTTCGGCGCTTTTACCCTGGGGATCGCCATGCGCTTGTACGCCAAGATCTGGTGGTATGATCTTTTGGTTCACGGGGTCAGCGGGGTGTTTTTATCGCTGGCCGGGCTTTGCCTTTGTTATTACCTGGGAAATGCGGGCGGTAATCTGACGACCGTTTTCTGCTTCTGTTTTGCCATGACAGGCGGGGCGCTGTGGGAGATTGTCGAGTACGTCTTATTTCTGATTACGGGCATCGAGTCCCAGCATGTCGCCACGACCGGAGTCGGGGACACCATGGAAGACTTGATGATCTGTCTGTTTGGCGCCGTGATATTTGCGATCCTGCATCAGCTGTATATCCGCAAGGGCTGGTTTTCGTGGCTCTTTGTCCCCGCTGAGCAGTTTAAAGGTAACTCGTGATCAGCTGCAGCACGCGGCTGGTGCTTTTGCCGTCCTGATAGGTAAAGAAGCGGTCTTTTAACTCTTTGCGCTCCTCTGAAGTCGCGAAGCGGTTTTCTTGAATGGCCTGAATAATGTCTTGGCTTGTGAAGCACACCGGGCAAAAGAGCCTTGTGATATCGACGAAAACGCCGATGTCCTTGCGGTACTCATCGAGATCGGGCACATAGAACAGCAGCGGTTTTTCCAGGATCATGTAGTTAAAGACGATCGAGGAATAATCGGAGATCAGAATATCGGTGACGCTGAAAAGGGCATGGATGTCCTCATGGTTCATGTTGTAAACCTGGGGATGATCAGCCAAAGTGGTGTCTTTAAGCTGGGGATGGAATTTGTAGAGGATCACGTAATCCTCGCCGAGCTGATTTAAAATATTGGCGGCGTCAAAGGGAACACTGGAAAATCCCTGGTAGATATTGCCGCGGAAGGTCGGGGCGTAAAGGATCACTTTTTTGCCGGCCAGAAACGGATGCTCTTCAATAAAGCGCTGCTTGCGTCTGGTCATCTGGCGGTGGTTGAAGAGGCGGTCGGTGCGCGGCAGCCCGCAGGGAATCACTTGTTCGGGTTTGACGTTAAAGGCGCGGGAGTAAGGCTCAATCCAGTAATCGGAGGTCGCCAGCACGATATCATAATTGGCGATCTCGTATTTGCGGTCAATGACGTTGCCGAAGTGTTTGATGGCGCCGCAGGCGTGCCACATCTGAATCACGACGGTTCCTTTTCTTTTAAAGTTGGAAATGACAAAATTGTTATCCTGTAAAAGGATCACCCGCGAGGTGCGCACTAAGTAGAGCTGATAAAAGCAGTTGAGAAAATAGAGGAACTGGCCTTTCAGGCTCTTGTCGTAGTCTATCAGGCAAAGCTTGATATCATATTTTCCTTTTTTGTTTAACGCTTTGTAGACGCGGTTGAAGTCGGCGGTCAGATGATCGGCGGCCAGGGCGATGAAGGCGACGCGGTCTTTGTGAACAGAAAGAAAAGCAAGGAAAAGGGAAGCGATTTTCAAAAGCACTTTGAGAAGCCATTTTTTTGCCGTCATAACCCTCTCTCCTTTAAGCGGTCGAGAACATCTCTGGCGCAGTGGCCGTTCTGGCGCTGATTGAAGCGCTCGTTAAATTTCGCGAGCTTCTGGTAATCGAAATCCTGCCTTTTGACGCCGGCAAGCAGGTCTTCCTCTTTCGTGTAGACTTTGCCGGGCAGATCTTTGTTTAAATCCAGGTAAAAGCCGCGCATTTCCTCATCGTATTTCGTGAGATCATACATGTAGAAATAGATTGGGCGGTTGAGGATCGCGTAGTCAAAAAAGACGCTGGAATAATCCGTGATCAACAGATCGGCATACGGATAGAGATCCGCGATGTCCGCGTCGGCTTTGACCGGATAGAGAAACCCCTCCAGGGCGGGGTCGTTTTCATATTCATTAATAATCAGGTAGTGTGGCTTGAACAGCACGACATATTCACTGCCCAGTTTTTCTTTCCAGAGATGAAAATCAGCTTCCAGATGAAAGGTGTATCCTTCATAGACATAGGAGTCATCCCGCCAGGTTGGCGCGTAGAGGATGACTTTTTTTGATTTTTCCAATGGTGTTATGGTTTGCAGACTGTCATTGCGGGGATAGCCGATTTTCCAGAGCTTCTCTTGAGAAACATGAAAAGCGCGGGGGAAGATCTCATCGCAGTAAGGGTTGGGACTGATCATAGCGTCATAGCGCGCGGCGTCGACATCGTAGGTCTCGCACATTTTCTCATAGCTCAGCTGCGAGCGGTAGAAGGTGGTGTTTTCATCGACCTGAATATCGTGGCCGAGATGTTTAAAGGGCACGCCGTGCCAGGTCTGCAGGTAAAACTGCTGCTTTTTTTTGCGCATATAAAGGGGCAGCTTGCAGTTGACGATCCAGTATTTCGCTTTGGACATGTAGTAAAAGTAGGGCAGGCTGAAGTATTCCACGATCTTCGCGCCGGGGATGTCGAGGTTTTGTTGACGGTGATGTTTAATCATCCAGACAAAGCGGAAATCTTTGAAATCAGGATCTTCCAGGCAGGCCTCATAGATGGCGCGGGGATTATCGAGATAACCGCGGCCGTGAAAAGATATGAAAACCATGAGGTGGGGATCAACGGGGATGAAGCGGTAAACCATCCGGTATAACACCCGGATCACTTTACCCAGAAACTGCTTGATTTTGATGATGAGTCGCCACCACATGCCTTTCACCTCTTCGCTCATGATATCATTTTAACTGTTTTGTTGCAACAAAATTACCAAAGGCGACCGCCAGGATTAAAGTGACGGCCAGGTTGAAGAAGAAGTAGAGATAGAAATGGGTATGCAGGCCGATGGCTTTGCCGATGATCATGGGGATCCGCTGCAGCATAAAGATGGCGAAAGCGTGGTTTCCCAAAAAGGTCGTCACGGGGTTTTGAAATGAGATATAGCGGTCAAGATAACAGAAGATCAGGCAGAAAGAAATTGCCATCAGGCCGTAGAAGATGAGGCTTTTGAACATGAACTGATGGGAGATAAGAAAGACGCCTAATAACAAAAGAAAGCTGAGAAAAGACGGTCTGACTTTGTCTTTGTAACGGGCGTAGATCATGCCGGCCGGGAAGCAGCAGATGGTGTTGTACCAGTTGCTTGTTTTGCCCATATACTGATAGAAAAAGATTAAGAGCATACTTCCCAGGATCATCGGGATTAAAGGATGCTTCTTATCCAGGGTAAAGGACACATACATGAGGGCATAGAGGCTTAACAGCACAAATACATACCAGTAGCTGTTGCCGATGCCTTCCCAGCCGATGAGGGCGAGGATGATCTTTTGAATAGAGTATCTTTTTTTGAGGATGGTCTGGACAAGAAGAAACAAAAGCACACAGACATCAAACTGCAAAAGCAGGTTCAGCCCGCGTTTCGGGATGGTCTGAATATAGGCCTGGCCTTTTTTCTGATAAGAGAGATACATGCCATATCCGGAGAAAAAGAGAAAGGTGGCGACAACGAGCTGTTTCATGTATTTTTGCACAACCAGGTAACCCTGATGGATGGGGGCGGATGTATCGATATAACCGGTCATGTGGCTGAGAAAGATCAAAAAGACAAAGATGCCGTTGATGGCCACGGTTTCCCGGCGGCTCAGGTGGTCCTTGCTTTTTCTTAAGAAAACCAGATTGATGATCACGAAAACGAAAAGGATCAGGGTCATGACGGGATCAGCTCCTCTCTTCTTAAGGCCTGGATGAGGCGCTCGGTATTTTTGCCGTCATCAAATTGTACGATTTTTTTATAGATCTCTTTCTGCCACGGTGCCACGGGGTTTTCATACAGGTTCGCGAAGCCGTCATGCAGGTCCTCGGGGTTGTAGAAGACGGGAGCGAAGATGTTGTTTTCCTCTTTGATCATCAGTTTGGTGTTCTCGCCGTAGTGTTCCAGGCATTCTTCCAGCTCTTCCCAGTAGAAGGCGACCTGGCAGCCGCGGTAGAAGGCGTCGTAGGCGATCGAGGAATAATCGGTGATTAACAGTCTGGTTTCTCTTAAAATATGATCATATTCGGTGGTGAAGTCCATGCGGTCTTTGAGGGGAAAATCATCATCGTAGGCGGCTTGTTTAAAGAGCGGATGGGGCAGGATGATGATCTCATCCTGATATTTTTCCGGGATGGCTGCCGCGATGCGCACGAGCATCTGGTAGTATTTTGTGACACGGAAATCAACGCTGGCTTCATTGTACTCCCAGGGGCGCCAGGTTGGCATGATGACGATTTTTCTGGCATTTGTTTTTTGGTACGAGCGGTCAAATTTCGGCAGGCCGCAGATGATGAGCTGGCTTTCATCATAGTGACCGTAGTGGATAAAGTGCCGGGCCTCTAAATTTGAGGATACGACCACGCGGTATTTTCCTTTCTGGGTTACCGGGCGCGGTTTAAAGAAGGTGCGTGAGGCGGAGTCCAGGGAGATCATGTACATCACCCCGTGCTGCAAAAAGATCGTGTTGAGTTTGGGATCGTTGATACGGGCGGTGACATGGGGATTGTTGTTTCTCAGCTCCAGGGCGTGAATCGGGGCTTCCGTGCCGATCAGGGTTTTCGCCGCGAAAAACAGCAGGTAGTGTTTCAGGCTGTATTTGGCGACGATATGCTTGTGATATTTTTGAGTCAATTCTTGAAAGCGGGGATGATGAGGATCGAGGATGTAGTAGATGTGGTTCTGGTTTTCCCGCATGAGGCGCTCAAAGACGACGCTGGCGCTCTCTTCGTAGCGGGCCGCGTCTTTTTCATAGAGCAGGATGGCCTGGCGGTAGAAAGGTCCCTTGGCGAGATAGTAAGCGAGGTTGATTTTCCTTTTTTCTTTTTTTGTGTCGGTGTACAGGATGGGGCGCACCGTCAAAAAGCAGTCATTGCCTTTGGACTGTCTTAAAAAGCAGGCGCTTTTTTCATTGAATGGGACCGGGTCACTGGCGTGATGGCGGCGGTTCTTGAGGAATTTACCGGAGATGCTGTAGGTGATCTTGACCCGGAAAGGGCGCGGTTCTGCGCGGTAAAGGTAGAGTTTGTTTTGAATGCCGGCTTTGCTTAAGACCTCGCTTTTCAGGGTGGCTTTCATTTTCACGAGCTGAAAGGATCTGATATGAAGGAGAACCTGAAAAGTGGCCGGAATGTTGATGTCTTCCCCAAGCATGAGGCTGACGTCACGAAAGTCCAGGGGATCGTTTTTCTGGGCGATAAAGGTCATTGACAATTCCAGATCTGTGTTTTTTTTCAGGCTGGAAAACAGGCGGATAAAGCGGAAGCAGAGATTGTAGGCAAACGGCTCGTAGCCTTCGGCATAAATATTTTCCGTCGGGATAACTTTTATCGCATGCTGTTTTTTAAAGCGCTCATTGTCGCGGCGCAGTTTGTTGTTTTGTTTGAGTCCGGTGTAGATTTTCCCGGGTTCATAGTAGATGAGCGGGGCATTGATGCTCGCGGTTTCCCTTGTTAAATAGCAGGCGGGGTTATAGAGATCGTGGATGACATCGATTTTTAAATGATAAAATTTGCGTTTCGCTTCGCGGGCGTAGATTTGTTCCAGTTTGCTTTTAAACAGGCGGCTTAGGGTTCTGCTTCTAAGACTGATGGCGGTCAGGATTTTTTCGAAAAAGGTGATGAAATTATAGTGCACGGGCATAAAAAGCTGGACATCCGCGGGCAGGTGTTCCACGAGTTCGTAAACCGCTTTGTTTCTTTTTCCCGCCAGGCAGAGGATGGCGTTGCCGTCGCTTTTTAAATAGTGCGAAACGTAGGCCGCCTGGTTCATCGTGGTGATATTGGAGACGATGAAAAAATGGTTGGGTTTGCCGTTGCTTTCACAGGCTTCGCCTTTTTGTTCCAGGACGATTTTTAGAAGCTGCTCGGCGCAGTCTTTACTGGCGTAGGGGCAGAAGGTTTCCTGGAATTTTGGATAGGGGATGAGGGGTTCGTTGAGGTTTTTTATGAGGTCGTCGACAGTAGTGGCGATGGGAAAGGGCAGATTGTCAATGGGGAAGTAGGTGCCGCGGCCTTGTTCGTATTCCTCGCGGTCGTAGCAGAATAAAAGGATTTTTCTGCCGGTGATGGCGAAGTCAAAGAACACGCTGGAGTAGTCGGTGATGAGGGTGTCGCAGACGTTTAAAAAGTCGTAGGTTTCGTATTCTTCCGGGAAGAAGTGGATGTGCTGAAAGGGGCTCAGGTCCAGGGTGTTTCCTACCAGGAAGTGAAGGTTGAGATAGAGTTCCTGATGTGGTTTCAGTTTTTGATCGATTGCTTTGAGGAAGGTCAGGATCGTTTCTTTTTGTCTGTTGACGCTGGCCTCGCGGTTGCTGCCGCGCCAGGTCGGCATGTAGGCGATGACTTGTTTGTTTTCCAGGTGATAATTGGCGATGATGGTTTTTTTCAGGGACTCGTCATAGAAGGCGCGGTTACGGGGGTAGTCGGTCATGACGATTTTTGTGCTGATGATGTTTGCGAGGTCGTAGTCGTTCATGAAGATGTCTCTGGTGTAGGGGTTGGGGAAGAGGGCGTAGTCGGCCGTCGCGTAGTTTTTCTGGATGTTCGCGTAGCTGGCGGCGTGGCGGAAGTCTTTTTTCCCCAGGACTTTGAGCGGGGTGCCGTGCCAGGTGTTCAGGCAGATCTGCTCGTCTCTTTTTAAGAAAAAGGGCGGGAAGGAGTTGTCGGTCATCAAAAAGCGGGCGGTTCCTAAAAGTTTGAGGTAGTTTTTGCTTAAGCGGTCGACAAACTGGATGTTTTCCATGTGGTAGTAGCGGAAGAGGTCCGGAGCTTTCTGGCGGGTGTCGGGGGTGGTGACAAAGGCCAGCTGAAACTGCGGAAAGGTTTCGGTAATGGCTTTGGCGAGGTGAAACATGTTGCCGTTGATGTTTTTGCCTTGTCCGGCTTCTAAAAGAATGGTGTTTTCCTGAATGGGGCGGCGGCGGTATTTCAGATAGCGGGTGTTTTTCATGGCGGCTCCTTTCTTTAGAAAAACCGCCTTGGGGCGGTTATTTCAGTTTCAATTCTTTTTTTATTTTGGTGGTGGAGATATCGGGGGTGCGGGGCAGGTAGACGACTTCGCAAAGCTCTTTGAGGTCGTCGAATTTGCCCTGCCAGTCATCGCCCATGACGAAGACGTCGATGTCGTATTTTTTGATGTCGGCGGGTTTCTGGTCCCAGCTTTCTTCGAGGATGACTTCGTCAACGTAGCGGATGGCGGCGACAATGGCCATGCGCTCTTCCTGGGGGATGGCGCATTTTTTGCCTTTGATGTGGTTGAAGTGGTCACTGGATACGGCGACGATCAGGTAGTCGCCGAGTTCTTTGGCGCGTTTCAGCAGGTTCAGGTGTCCGATATGGAAGAGGTCGAAGGTGCCGTAGGTGATGACTTTTCTCATATAAATCCTTTCCACAGCCTGTGTTTTTTGGGCGGCAGTATTCTTCTGGCGAATTTATCGTCGCGGATTTTTTTCTTTTCCGCGCTGCTCAGGGCGTTGTATTCATCGACGTAGTTTCCGTACTGGTCGCAGATTTCGTTGACCGGGCCGTAGGATTGCAGGAAGCCGCCTTCAATCCAGATGGCGGTGTCGCAGAAGTCGCGGACCTGCTGCAGGGAGTGGGAGATGAAGATGATGGTTTTGCCTTGCCTTTTGAGTTCGGTCATCATGTCGAGGCATTTTTTGGCGAAGGCTTTGTCGCCTACGGACAGGGCTTCGTCGACGATGAGGATGTCGGGATCGAGGCATAGGTTGATGGCGAATCCCAGGCGGCTTTTCATGCCGCTGGAGTATTTTTTAACGGGCAGGTACATGAAGTCGCCGATTTCCGCGAAATCGATGACGCGGTTGATGATGCTGTTGATGCGTTTGGGTTTGAGGCCTAAGAGGGTCCCTTTTAATTTGATGTTCTCGATGCCGGTCAGCTGGGGGTTGAGGCCGGTGTTGATGGAGATGAGGGCCTGTTCGCCGCGGACGATGAGTTCGCCTTCGCTGACTTCGCTGATGCCGGCTAAAAGCAGGGACATGGTTGATTTTCCCGAACCGTTGCTGCCGAGGATGCCGGTGACTTCGCCCTGGGGTATTTGCAGGGTGATGTCTTTGAGGGCGTAGAACTGCTGGGCGGGTTCGTGTTTTTTGGTTTTTTTATCCAGGGTGTAGATTTTTGATACGTGCCGGAATTCCACTGCGTAGGTGTTTTCCATAACTACCTCTATAACATGTCGATGAATTTATGTTTGAAGCGGTACATCATGCAGCTGCCGAAGATGAACAGGAAGGTGGTGATGACCCAGAAGGCGATGGCCGAGTTTCTGTAGGCCATGAATCCCAGGTGGTAGAAGAAGCAGTCGCGGTAGCCTTGCACGACATAGTAGATGGGATTGATTTTCATGATATAGGATACCCATACAGGCATGGATTTCAGGTCTTTGATGTTCCAGAGGATCGGGGTCAGGTAGAGCAGAAGGCGCATGAGGGCCAGGACGAGTTTGCGGGTGTCGCGCGCCAGCATGTTTAAAACGGAGGTGGTCATGGAGAGCGATATCGAGAAGATGATGCCGCAGCCCAGGTAGTAGATGAGTCCCAGCCAGTGGTGGGTCGGGTAGATGCCGTTGCAGACAAAGGTGATGACGAGTACCACCATCAGGCAGAAGTGGTTGAAGAGTTCTTTCAAAACGACGGTAGCCGGCAGGATGCTGACGGGAAATTTCATTTTTGAGATGACGTCGCGTTTGGCGTAGATGGCGTTGCAGCCGTTGGTGATGCATGGTGACATGAAAAACCAGACGACCATGCCGCCCATCATCCACAGGATGTAGGGGATGCGGACATTGTAGTTGATGACATCTTTGCGGTTAAAAACCACGCCAAAGGCGAACCAGTAGGTGAAGACTTGAATGGTGGGGTGGGCAAAGTTCCAGAAGAGTCCGAGTTTGGAGTCGCGGATATCGGCCAGGATTTCATATTTGGAAATGGCATAGATGCGGTATAAGTTGGTAAGGTTTTCCTTGAGGACGTATTTTACACTTTTAAACATTCTATCCACCTGTGTTTCAATGATAGTTATGTTATACCTTAAATGTTGGAAAAAAGCAACTCTTATGAGGGTTTTGTGGCACTGTCAGAGACATGGAGAAGACTTGAAAATAACTGTAATATTTTACTTTATATATATAATATGTAATATTATTTTAGGAAAAATGCAATTAATCGGACTTGTTAATTGTAAATTATACACAAAAAAAGCGCCGGAGCGCTTGTTTGCAATGGCGAAGATGAAGGGATTTGAACCCTTGATGGATCTTGTGAACCCATACACGATCTCCAATCGTGCGCCTTCAGCCGCTCGGCCACATCTTCATCCGCACGG
>CAZQRT010000010.1:0-187 GCA_964596105.1 uncultured Erysipelotrichales bacterium
GCGAGGCCTAAAACGAGCACTTTTTTATTTTTCAGATCCACCTTACATCACTCCCAGAAGACAGCCGAGAATGCCGCAGAGAAAGCCGCAGAACCAGAAGACGAAAACGACCTGCTGCTCGCTCCACCCGAGCATCTCAAAATGATGGTGCAGCGGCGCCATGCGGAAGACCCGTTTCCCGGTGGTC
>CAZQRT010000010.1:197-28674 GCA_964596105.1 uncultured Erysipelotrichales bacterium
GGTCTTGTATGAAATGACCTGGATGATCACCGATAACGCCTCGACGACAAACACGCCGCCGATGATCAGAAGCAAAAGCTCCTGATGGGTGACGACCGCCATGGCCGCCAGGGCGCCGCCCAGGCCTAAACTGCCGACATCGCCCATGAAAATCTGGGCGGGATGGAAATTATAAAACATAAACCCGAGCAGCGCCCCGATCAGGCCCATGCCAAAGGAGGAAACGGCCGTGGCCTTGAGCATCAGCGCGAAAATCACAAACGGCGCGATGGCGATCATGCACAAACCCGTCGCCAGACCGTCCAGGCCGTCGGAAAGGTTGACGCCGTTGGTGGTCGAAGTAAACATAAAATAAACGAGAACCGGGTAAAGCCAGCCGATATCCAGGGCGATATCAAAGCCGGGAATCACGACCACGGTGGAAAAGTCCGGCATGACCATGCGCGCCAGGATATAGAAAGCGATCGCGGCCACCGACTGCAGCAGATATTTTCTTAGCGGGCTTAAGCCGCGGTTATTTTTTTTGACTACGATCAGCCAGTCGTCCAGTAAGCCGACCAGGCTGTTGGAAATGGTCGCGAAAAACAAAAGCCAGATATAGGGATCGGTGATATTTTTCGGATTGGAGATGATCGTCGCGATCACGGCCGCGCTGATGAAGACGATGCCGCCCATCGTCGGCGTGCCGTTTTTGACCTTGTGGCTGGCCGGCCCTTCCACCCGCTCCACCTGGCCGAATTTCAGTTTTCGCAAAGCCGGGATGATTTTAGGAATCCCGATCAGCGTCAAAAGAAAGGCCACTGTGAAACTGATGATGATTTTGAGAAAAGCTGCCGCTACTGATGTCTGTGTCATAATGATTCCCCTTTTACCGCTTTCAATATTTCTTCACGATCACTGAAATGGTGCTTGGTCACCCCGATGATCTGATAATCCTCATGCCCCTTGCCCAAAACCGCGATGATGTCTCCTTTACGGGCCATTTGGACCGCTTTGACAATCGCTTCTCTGCGGTTTACTATAACACAATTGTTTTCAAATCGCAAACCCGCGACCATATCGGCAAGGATCGCCTCGGGATCTTCGGTGCGCGGGTTGTCGCTGGTCAAAATCACAAAGTCGCTCAAAGCGCAGGCGGTTTGCGCCATGGCGGGACGTTTGCTTTTGTCGCGGTCCCCGCCGCAGCCGACGACAGAGATCAGCCGGCCCTGTTTGATGTCGCCTAAAAACGTCAGGGCGTTACGGATAGAGTCAGGGGAATGGGCATAGTCGACAATGGCGAGAAAATCGCCCTGATACACTTTTTCCAGGCGCCCGTCGATATGCTTCAGCTGCGAGAGGATACGGTAATCCTCATAACCCAAAGCCTTTAAAACCGCCGCGACCGCTAAAAGATTATACACATTGGCGAGCGACAAAAGGTCGCTGGAAACATGGGTATGGTCCAGATCAAAGGAGGTTTCCGCCATGTTCATGACGATGTTTTCGGCTTTTAAATCACCGTGATTGACGCCATAGCTGATCACTTTGGCCGAGGTGCGCTTTTTTAGCGTCTCATATTCGGGAATATCGGCATTCAAGACGGCAAAGTCATCCTCGCCTAAATCAGAAAAAAGCATGCTTTTTGTCTGCAGGTAATCTTGCATATCGCGGTGAAAATCGAGATGGTCCTGGCTCAGGTTGGTGAAGACCGCGATGTGATAGTTGATGAAATCCACCCGGCCCAGGGCCAGGGCGTGACTGGACACTTCCATGATGACGGTATGGATGTCTTTTTCCTGAAACATTTTAAAATACCGCATCAAAAGCAAAGCGTCCGGGGTGGTATTGTTGAGAGGAATCTGACCTTCGGGATAATACAGGCCGTTGGTCCCGATCAGCCCGCAGCGCACTTTCAGTCTGGTGAGAGCCTGATACAAAAGCGTTGTCGTGGTCGTCTTGCCGTTTGTCCCCGTCACCCCGATCACGGTCATGTTTTTCGTCGGTTCCCCGTAGAAATAATAAGCCAGTTTGCTGAGGGTCTTGTTCGCGTCTGTCATCACCACAAAGCGTTCGTCTTTGAGGTCATTTTGCGTCAATACGAGTTTAGCTCCTCTTGCTAAAGCCTGGGGAATATAATCATGGCCGTTGGCATGAGCCCCGTTTAAAGCGATAAAAATATCGCCGGGCTGGATAAGCCGGGAATCGGTCTGAATGTCATGAACCTCAAAATCATCCTGAATCTCATAACCGGCCAGAGCCAGCAGCGCTTTTGCTTTCAATATGATTACCCCCATTGCTTAAAAAAGGAGTGAGAATGGCTTCACTCCTGCAGTTCTATCGTCAGCGCCGCGGCCTCACTGACCGCCTGGCCGGCTTCCACGCTTTGCGAGACGGCTTTGCCGGTGCCCTTAAAGCTGACCGGAATCCCCAAAAGCTGACAGACCATGGCAATATCGCGGCGCGACCAGCCTTTGAAATCCGGCAGGGTACAATTCGCGTCGTCCGTTAAAAGATAAACCGTACTGGCGGTCGAAATATTCTCTAATGCCGCCGGCTCCTGCTTTTTGACAACCTGGCCGCTGCCCAGAACAACCGTCTTGACACCCTGGGTTTCCAGTCTGCGCTTCGCGAAATCCACGCTTTGATTAACATAGCTGTCCAGCTCATAGCTCGTCACTTTATTGGCGGGATTCGTGGCGTTGACATTCAGTTTCACCAGCGCCTGCGGCAGCATCTGATGCACGACTTCGGCCATAATACCGGCGTTGTCAACCCCGTTATTGCCCTCCATGCCGATCGAGATCAAAACCCGCGGATCATCGGCCGGGGCACCGCCCACAAAAGAGTAATAGTAGCGGCTGGTGCTGTAAGCGCCGATGTCGTTGTCCCAGATCTCGCCGGTACCGGTCTTGCCGAAGATTTCCAGATCATCCATCTTGTAGCTGGTGCCGGTGCCGATTTCATCATTGACGACCCGCTTCAAAAGTTCGCGGACATGATCGCAGGCTTCTTTCGTGAAAATCTGCTGCGTTTTTTTCGTGGTCGCGCTGTAAGTCGTTTCCCCGTCGCTGTTAACGATATGATCCACCAGATACGGTTCGACGATGCAGCCGTCATTGGCTAACACGCTGATGGCCCGCATCAGTTCATAGCCGGTATACGTGGCGGCCTGGCCGAAGCCCAGCGTGACGCGGTCATACTGCGCGTCCGTTGTTTTGTAAGCCGCCCAGCCGCCGGCGGCGTTTAAGCCGTCGATGGTATCATCCTGATAGAAGCCCAGCTGATCCAGATAGTCCTCGAGCTTGGAAAAATCGATTTTATCCTGAATGAGGTGGACAATCGCGGTATTGGAGGAGCGCACGAGCCCCTCGTCATAAGGGATCATGCCCCAGCCCCAGTCATTCCAGTCGGTGATGGGCGGCATGCCCCCGGAATCATTCACATAAGCCGAGCCGCTTTGATAGAGCTCGCTGCCGTCATAAACCCCGGTCGTCATCGCGGTCAGATAGATGTAAGGTTTCATGACCGATCCGACCTCATACGTGTAATTCAAAAACAGATCCTGGTAATTGGTCACCGTGGAACGGTCTTTGGTATCAAAATCCGGACGGCTCGCGACCGCCATGATGCGGCCCGTTTTCGCGTCCATGACCCCGCACCACATTTTGTCCGCCTTGGACTTGGCCATGGCGTTATCTAAAGCGACTTCGAGGACATTTTGCAGTTCGCTGTCCATCGCCAGATAAAGATCACTGCCGTCTTTGGCCTCCACCCGGCTTACTTCGCGGCTGTAGATCGAATTATCATTGACATCGACACAAGACACTTTCTTGCCGTCCGTGCCGGTTAAAATCTCATCATAAGCCTGCTCCAGCCCGAGCGCGCCGGTGCGCGTAATATGGAAAGGATCGGAGGCGTCGCTGTTCACCAGGCCGATGATCGTGCTGGCGAAATTGCGGTATGTGTAATTGCGGCTGGAAACATCGATAAACTCAATGCCGTGCAGTTTTTCCGCGGCGATTTTCTGTTCGATCTCCTCTTTCTGGACACTGGTCAGATCGGTTTTAAAATCAAACTGGTAGCGGTCGCTTTTTAAGATCTCGAGAATTTTCTTGCGGTCCTCGTGCACATAATCCGCCAAAAGGGCCGCCGTGGTTTCCGGCTGGTCGACATAGGCCGGGGTGTCCCCGATCGTGCGCGAGCTGTCTAAAAAAACGATGACATGATAAGCGGCGCGGTCGGTCGCGATGAGATCGCCGTCATAAGAATAGATGCTGCCGCGCTTGGCGGGAATGATCTCGGTCGTCTCGCTGCGGTTGTTTTTCGCGAAAGCGGCGATGTTCTCCCCTGATAAAAGATGCCGGCCGCTGACGGCCAGAAAGAGCACATTGATCACCAGCACCACGATCATCGCCATGAAAAAGACAAAGAATAATTTGGAATAAACAGTATTTTTACGCATGGGATTATTCTTCCGGGGTTACGGCCGCGACTTCGCTGGCGGCGTAATTCAGACTGTAGCCATTCTTTTTGGCGATGGCGACAATATGATCAAAACTGACTTTTTCCTGGCGGGCGGTGGTCAGACCGTCTTTTTTCGCTTCCAGCTGGGCGATCTCCTTCTCGACCTCCTGCATGCGGATATTCAAAGCCGATTCAAAAGAATTCAGGCACAGGGTAAACATCACAAAGACCGCGGTGCAGACGATCAAAACGACAAGCGGTTTTCTCAGGCGGTAATGTCTTCTTCTCTGGTTCATGGCGCGACTTTCCTTTCTATGACTCTTAATTTGGCGGAATGACTGCGGCGGTTTTTCGCCCGTTCCGTCTCATCAGCCTGAAGGGCGTGATGAGTGACTAATTCATATTGCGGCTTTAAGTCTTCGGGGATATCCGGCAGGCCTTGCCAGGCGGGATCCGGGGCGCAGACTTTTTGAAATGTTTTTTTGACGAGGCGGTCTTCCAGGGAATGGAAGGTGATGACAGCCATTCTTCCCTTTATCTTCAACAAGTCCAAACCGTCCCGCAAGGCCTGATCCAGCGCCCCCAGCTCGTCATTGACAGCGATGCGCAGGGCCTGAAAGGTTTTCTTGGCCGGATGCCCCTTTTGCTTAAGAGCTTTCGCCGGCAGGGCTGATTTAATGATTTCCACCAGTTCAAACGTGGTCGTGACGGGGTTTATCTGGCGCGCCGCGACGATCTTTCTGGCGATCGCTCTGGCGTAGCGCTCTTCGCCGTAGCGAAAGATGATATCAGCCAGCGTTTCCTGATCCGTGAAATTGACTAATTCATAAGCGCTGAACTCCTGGCGGGGATCCATGCGCATGTCGAGGCGGGCGTCATAGCGGTAGCTGAAGCCGCGTTTGGCCTGGTCGAACTGCATGCTGGAAACGCCTAAATCAAACAGCATACCATCCACGCCTGCCACGCCGTACCCTTTTAAAACATTTTTGACATCGCGAAAATTGCTGTCGATGATGGTCAGGCGGTCGCGGTAGGCAACCAGCCTTTCCCCGGCTTCTTGGATAGCCTCGGGGTCTTGTTCAAAAGCATAGAGATGACCGCGATTTAACTTTTTTAAAATCGCTTCGCTGTGACCTCCGGCCCCCAGCGTCATATCGACATAGATGCCGTCCTCGCGAATATTGAGCAGACTGATTGCCGGCGCTAAAAGAACCGGGACGTGGGAACTCATAGATCAAAATCCAGCTCCTCGCTGATTCTTTCCAGCTGCCTGCTCTCCTTTTCATAGTACTGATCCCAGACTTCGGGATCCCAGACCTCAATGTGATTCAAGCTGCCGATGATGACCGCGTCTTTTTCGAGGCGGGCTTCCTGGCGCAGACCGGATGGGATGTTGATGCGGCCCATCTTGTCGATCTCCACCTCGGTGGCCTTGCTGGTCATGACGCGCACCAGGGCGCGGGCATCTTTCTTGTTGGCGGGCATCGCCACCAGTTTTTCATAGAAGGCTTCCCACTGTGGCGGGGCATAGATGTTTAAACAGCCGTCGAAGCCTTTGGTGACCACCACAACTCCCGCCAGTTTCTCGCGAAACTTGGAGGGCAGGGTCAGGCGTCCTTTGGCGTCAAGGCTGTGACGGAATTCCCCCATGAACATGATGAATCACCCACTTTCATACACAATGAAACACTTTGTGCCACAATTATACTATGAAAGCGGAAAAATGTATATAAGAATTTGCTTCCGGCATAAAAAAAAACTGCCCGCAGGCAGCTAGATATGAAGGATCGCCCGGGCGATCGAAAAGTAAATTAAAAGCGACAACGCGTCCACGATGGTGGTAATGAAAGGGGCGGCCATGATCGCGGGGTCAAAGCCGAGGCGCTTCGCTAAAATCGGCAGCGTGCATCCGACGAGTTTCGCGAGGATGATCGTGAGCCACAAAGTGAGGCAGACGACCATCGCGATCGTCATGCTGACGCGGTCGATGATTAAGATCTTGAAGAAATTGGCGACCGCCAGGACCGCGCCGACCAGGATCGCGACGCGCAGCTCCTTGAAGATGATCGCGAAGGTATCGCGGTAGGTGATCTCCCCTAAGGAGATGCCGCGGATGACAGATACCGAGGCCTGCGAGCCGCTGTTGCCGCCCGAGTCCATGATCATGGGAATAAAGGCGGTCAGGATGGCGCAGGAAGCCAAAGAAGCCTCGAAATTTTGAATGATTTTTCCGGTAAAGGTCGCGGAGATCATCAGGATCAAAAGCCACGGCACGCGGTTTTTAAACGTTTCGATGACCCCGGTTTTCATATAAGGTTTTTCGGACGGTGAGATGGCGGCCATGATTTCCATGTCCTCGGTGGCCTCTTCCGTCATGATGTCCACGACATCATCCACCGTGATGATGCCGACAAGACGTTTTTCCTGATCCACGACGGGCATGACCGTCAGGTCGTATTTCTTAAAGGTGTTGGCGACATCTTCCTGGTCGCGCATCGTCTCGACGCTGATGTAGTTTTCCGTCATGATCTCGCTGATCAGCATCTCGGAATCATGAAGCAATAGCTGGCGGCTGGAGACAATGCCTAAGAGATGCCTTTTGTCATCGACGACATAGCACGTGTCGATGGTTTCTTTGTCCACGCCGATCTGGCGGATGCGGCGGATCGCGTCGGCGACGCGCATGTCGAGGCGGAGATCGACAAACTCCACGGTCATGCGGCTGCCGGCGGAATCTTCCGGATAGTTCAAGAGATGATTGATGTCGCGGCGGGTTTCGCTGTTGGCGTTTTTCAGGACCCGTTTCACGATGCTGGCCGGCATCTCCTCGATGAGATCCACGGCGTCATCGGTAAACAGTTTGTCGATGATGCCGCCGATCTCGCGGTCGGACAGATTCATCACCAGCATCTGGGCGATATCGACAGGAAGGTACGAGAAGACATCGGCGGCCATGCTTTTCGGCAGCAGCCGGAAGACCAGAATCCCCTCCTCTTTGTTTAAGTCATTAAACAGTTCGGCGATATCGACCACATTCTCGGCTTGTAAAAGGGAACGAATCTGAGCATAATCGCGCTTTGACAACAGGCTTTTTACTTCTTTCAATAACATTCTGTTTCCTCCATTTGATTATTTTTCTACATCGTTCCTCGCCGCTTTCCAGCGTGTTAGTCATCTTCATTCACCTCCCTGCTGTGATTATAAACTTTTTGAAACGGCAATGCAAAAAAAAGAGGCCTTAGCCTCTCAGACCCAAACGGCTGATCAGTTCCCGGTAAGCGTTCAGGTCGTTGGTACGAAGATACTTCATTAAGTTACGGCGGTGGCCGATTTTCTTTAACAGGCCGCGGCGCGAATGATGGTCTTTCGGGTGCATTTTAAAGTGCTCATTTAAAGCGTTGATGTCGGCTGTTAACAGCGCGATCTGCACCTGTACCGAACCGGTATCATGTTCGCTGACACCGTAAGTTTTGATGATTTCTTCTTTTTGTTCTTTGGTAAGCATGTTGTCCTCCTTGATAATACTAGGCGATTTCCCAGAAAAAGGTTGAGGAGCCTTCATCCGAGAAATGGCTGTGCTTGGATCATATCATAATTTAAAAGTTTTGGCAATAAAAAGCGCGGATTTGCTTCTCATCTTTAACAAGCTGATTTTTCAGCTCCGTCATGCTGGCAAAGGCGATGTCGTCGCGGGTTTTCTGATCAAAGCGAACTTTTACTGTTTCATCATAGATGTCCTGATTAAAATCAAACAGGTAAATCTCCAGGCGCGGCGCGGCAAGATCTTTAAATGTCGGGTTGACGCCGATATTGGCCATCCCATAGTAAGTATGGTCATGAATTTGCACCCGCACGGCGTAAACGCCGCTGGCGGGCAAAACATAAGGGGCACAGGCGATATTGGCGGTCGGGTAATTCATGGTGCGCCCGCGCTGCTGGCCTTTGACGACTGTCCCGGAAAGCTGATAAGGATACCCGAGCATCGCGTTGGCCAGATTCAAGTCCCCCTCTTTAAGGGCCTGAATGATCTTTGTGGTGCTGACTTTTTGATCATTGATGGTGACTTCCGGCACAACGTGCAGATCAAATTCAGTTAAATCACGGGCGCTGCCGCTCTGGTTTTTCGCGAAGTGATAATCAAACCCGACGATCACACTTTGCGCGTTCAGTTTTTTCAAGATCCGGTCGATAAACTCGGTTGTGCTGAAATTGGCGAGGGTTTCATCAAAGCGGAAAACAAAAAGATCAGAAATATTTAAACGGCTGGCAATTTCGGCGCGGTCGGGAATGGTCGTCAGCATCTGCCCGGGGGCTTTTTTCAAAAAGAAAACCGCCGGATCGGGATCAAACGTCAGCATGGCGGCTTTGAGATGACGCTTTCTGGCGACTTCCGCCGTTTTAGAAAGCAGGGCCCGGTGTCCTTTGTGCATGCCGTCAAAATAACCGAGCGCGATGGCTTTCGCATCATGATCGGTGATATGGTCAGAAGAAAAATAATGAATCATCACCAGAGCCCCCTTGTGCAGCGCAGCATATTTTCCCCGGCCGGTTCATAGACCGCCAGCAGGTTCCCGTCCTGATCGTAAACGGCGCGATATCCGTCGGCATTCCCGGCGATCATTTGGCCGTTATAAACTGGCGCGGGATCAGCGATGACGAGTTTCTCCATTTCCGGAAGCGCCTCATTCATGCCGATATACGTAAAATCACCCTGCGCGATCTTCTCGAGACTTTGCGCCATCTCCAGGGTGAAAGACCCGGAAGCCAGGCGGCGCAGCTCAACCACCATGCCCGGATACCCCAGACCGGCGGCGATATCCTCGCAGAGGGCGCGGATGTACGTTCCTTTCCCGCAGGTGACTTCAAGGGTGATGAGATCATCCTGAAAGGCAAGCAGGGATATAGCCATGATATCCACCATGCGCACCGGCGTCTCTACATCGATATGCTGACGGGCATACTTGTACAGGGGGCGGCCGTGCACTTTCACCGCGGAATACTGCGGCACCTTTTGCGGGATCGTCCCGATGAAAGAGTCCAGGACAGCTTGTAACTGCTGCGGGGAGATATCACGCTGATAAGGGCGGCGGACGGTGAGATCCCCGCTGCCGTCACCGGTGGTCGTGGCGTATCCCAGGCGCATGGTCACGCGGTATGTTTTGTCATCCGCTTCAAGAAAGCGCAAAAGCTTGCAGCCCTTCCCGACCCCGACGACCAGCACGCCCGTGGCGAGGGGATCGAGGGTGCCGGCATGGCCGGTTTTGCGGATGTTGAGGATGTGACGCAGGCGGCTGACAACGTCGTGACTGGTGAGAAAACAAGGTTTATCGACAATGATGATTCCGTCCATGACAACACCTCTTCGCCGACAGTATACACATTTTTCAAAAAAAAAGCACGTTTGACGTGCTTTTATTTATCAATCCACTGAATCGAGATGCAGCCCGGACCGCCCTGGGTGACAAAGACCGGGGTGAGCTGGTAGATTTCAATATCGGCCTGCGGATAGTTTTTCAAAAACTGCTCTTTGATTTTCATGGCCTGCTCTAAAACATTGGCGTGGCAGATATAGATTCTTTTCCTTTCGAGATGATCCTGCGACATGAAATCTTTAATCACGGCGTTGGCGCCGCCCATGAGGGTGCGGGAAGTGGCGAATTTCTCGAGCTGTCTGCCGTCCTCGGTCTGGATCATGACGGGCTGGATTTTTAATAAGCCGCCGATTCTCGCCGCTAAAGGCGTCAGCCGGCCGCCTCTTCTTAAAAAGTCGAAATCCTGCGGCATCAAAAAGGAGCGGGTGGCTTTGATCTTCTCATCGAGCCAGGATAAAAGGGTATCGAGATCGCAGCCGTCATTGATCATCTGCCGGGCCATATCGAACATATAGCGGTGCGGTCCGCACAGGGTCTTGGTGTTGATGACATGAATATGGTCGCGCTGTTTCAGATTTTCCCTGGCTCCAAGCGCGGTAAGATACGTGCCCGACAGACCGTCGGCCATGCATAAGTTGACGATTTCATCATCGGGGTATTTCTCATAGCACTGCACGACCTTTCCGATGGCCGGCTGGCTGCTCGTCGGAATGCCCCCGGCGTTAATGAGGGCGATGAAATCATCCGTGGAGATGCCCCCGATATCCTCGTAGCTTTTCTGATTGATAGTGACCGACAGGGGAAGAATGTCGGTGCCAAGGGCGCGGCCCTGCGCCGCGCTGTACATGGTGGAGGTGTCGGATATAAGTCTGATCATTGGCCATTTCCTCTTTCTTTTTTTTAATACTATATTATGTGGTTTTCAAAACCACATTGATTATAACAAATTTCTCCGCCGCCTTCAACTGTTTTGCCATCCAAGTTATTTTCCTTTTATTTTCGGGGCTTTTTTGATAGAATGTGAGCTGAGGTGATGATCATGATTCGATATGGCAATATCATCGATGATAAAGATCCGCGCATTCGCGAAAAATCAGAAGAAGTCCCCCTGCCCTTAAGCGCGGAGGACCGCGCTATGCTGGAAGAAATGCTGGAATATCTGGAAGCCAGCCAGGCGGTCAGCGACGACGAGGAAAATGAGGATCTTCGTCCCGGGGTGGGCATGGCGGCCATCCAGCTGGGCATTCCCAAAAAGATATGCGCCGTGTTAATTTACGAGACAGATGAGGACCAGAACGTGACCGGGGAAACGCGCTACGGACTGGTGAACCCGAAAATCGTCTCGCACTCGGAAAAGCTCTGTTATCTGAAGGCCGGCGAGGGCTGCCTTTCGGTGCGCGAGGAGCACGAGGGTTACGTGCCGCGCTATCAGAAGGTGACGGTGACGGCCTACGATGCCCTGCAGGACTGTGAGGTCACGATCGTGGCCCGCGGTTATCACGCGATTGTCCTCCAGCATGAGCTGGACCATTTTTCCGGCACGCTGTTTTATGATCACATCAATCCTGAGGATCCCTTCGCCGAGATCCCGAATGCCGCGGAGATCGAATAAAAAACAATGAAAAGGATTTACCTTCTCATTGTTTTTTTTACCATATAAATCGCTTTTTGAAAACCGTTAGAGATGACGTAACCGGCTTTCCGATAAAATGGCGGACGGCTCAGCGTTTCAAAATAGATCGTGGTGTTTTGAATTTCCTGTCGTTTTTTTAGGTATAGATCACAAACCATATCATAGGCATCGGCCAGATCATTGCATCCCGCCGCGATTTCCTCCGGGACATCCTGATCATCGACGGCCTCGCGGGCTTTCTGCATCAGATCGCGATAGGCCTCTTTGAGGCTGGTCATTTCCGCTTCCCACTGACGATAGTGACGGACATTGCAGCGCTTGTCTGTCATGCTTTTCAAAAGCTTCTCGCATTTTTTTAAAACAACGTCTTTTTGATAGTGAAAATAGTTGAAAAAAGCGTCATCCATGCCTTTCACCGCCCTTTAAACAAGAATACCAGACCATTATGAATAAAATATGAACATGGCTTTGAAAACGTTTTCGTTTCTTAGTGACTTTTTTATGTTTTTGTGATTAAATGGAGATAAAAGGAGGGGATGCCTAATGATTAGAATGCTTCTGGCGTGCGCTTCAGGCATGTCCACCAGCCTGCTGGTGACAAAAATGAAAAGAGCCGCCAATCATCAGAACATCGACGCGGATGTTTCGGCCGTGGCGGAAGCTGAACTGCCCGGACATCTCGATCAGATTGACATTTTGCTTCTCGGCCCGCAGCTTCGCTATAAGGAGAAGAAATTTCAGGAGATGGTGCAGAACCGCATTCCCGTATATGCCATTCCCGCGCGCGATTACGGCACCATGAACGGCACCAAGGTTTTCGCCGATGCCCTGGAGGTTCTCAAAAAGTTTAAAGGAGTATAAATTTTTGAAATCGTTTACGATTATACGTGACTTTTAACCTGATTTGTGCTTTAATATATGTAGCCACCAAGGGATATTGGTGAGTTCAGAGGAAAAGGAGATAATACAAAATGGTAAGAATCATGTTAGCCTGCTCCGCAGGTATGTCTACGAGCCTGCTGGTAACTAAAATGGAAGCCGCAGCAAAAGATGCCGGCGTTGAAGCGAAGATCTGGGCAGTCCCGGTAGCAGATGTTCCAAGCTTAGTCGGTGAATTTGACATCCTTTTGATCGGCCCTCAGGTACGCTTTAAAGTTAAAGAGTTTGAGGAACTTTCCGCAGGACGCTTCCCGGTACATTGCATCGATATGAGAGACTACGGCACCATGAATGGTCCGAAAGTTTTCCAGACGGCAATGGACATTTTAAACAAGTTTAACGCAGAAAAAGCATAAGAAAACTGGACGCTCCGGCGTCCTTTTTTATTGTCTCTGTTGGCCGGAATATGGTATATTAGAGGATATGGAGATGATGAACGTGGGCGCTTTTAAATACCTCAGCAAGACGAGCTATATCATTTCCGGCACTGTTCTTATCATGCTGGGCATCATGATCATCGCCGGCGGCCAGAAGCTGATGCGCTATGTCATGATCTTACTGAGCGGGGTTTTTCTTTTGCGCGCCATGACCAAAGGCAAAGAAAAGATCCTGAATACTGTGGCGGACCTGGGCTTATTCATTGTGTTTCTGTTCTGGCCGGATGTGCCGCTTGTTTTCCTTTCCCTTTTTTTTGTTTTCTATCTTTCTCTGGACTTGTTTGTGTACTGGTTCAACGTGATCATTTCCTGGCACCATCACGTTCCCTCGCGCTGGAAAGATTTAGGCTACGCCATCTTTTTAACCCTGTTTGCGCTGGCTTATCTGTTCTCCCCGTACGGCCATCTTCCGACCCTGTTGGCCCTGACCGGCATTTATCTCATTTTGTTAGGGCTCAGCCAGTTCAAGCAGCTGATTCTGGAATCAATTCCACCCAGGCAAAGCCTCAAAAGAGACTTCCGCCTGCCGCTGCCTATCCTGGTTGAAGCCATCACCCCGCGCCTCATGCTCAACTACATTAACCGCTGTTTTAAAGACCGCGAGGAACCGCTCGACGAAAGTTTGTATATGCAGAAAAAAAGCGATGAACCGGTCGATCTGGAGATCTTTATTCATACCTCCCCGCTCGGTTTCAACCAGTTCGGCCACATGGACCTGCTGTTTGAGAATGTCGTCTATTCTTTTGGCAACTACGACTACGGCCGTCACTACTGGCATGACACACTAGGCGACGGGGTCATGTTTACCAGCGTCAAACAATACTACATTCCTTTCGCCATCGAGCGTAACGAAAAAACCATGATCGGCTTTGGCATCCGCCTGAACGAGCAGCAGAAAGCGCGCATGCGAAAAAAAATCGCGGACATCATGAAAGACGCCTACGAATGGTACCCGCCGGCCAGCCAGGCTTATCACGAAAACCCCGCGGCGAATCTTGACCAGTACGACGACTACTCCAGCGCCCTGTTTAAAGAGACCGCTCACCACACCCGCTTCTACAAATTCTCCGACCACACCTACCAGACCTACTTTCTCTGGGGCGCCACCTGCACCCTGTTCGCCGATCAGATCATCGGCGAAGCCGGCATCGACATCGTGAAGCTCAAAGGGCTGATCACCCCGGGCACCTACCTCGATTACTTAGAGCGGGAATTCCACCGCAAAAACAGCATGGTCATCCGTAAAACCATCTACAATGACCGCACCAAAGAAATAGCGATCGCGAAAACGACTTAAAGGACCGGAAACCCGGTCCTTTTTTATTTCGCGACAATATTGACGATTTTATTTTTCACCACGATGATCTTGACGACATTCAAACCCTGAATATGAGCCTGGACGTTCGCCTGGTTTAAAGCTGTTTCTTTGACTGTCTCCTCATCTTCATCAAGCGCGACATTCATCTTGGCGCGCACCTTGCCGTTGACCTGAACGACCATCTCCACGGTTTGCGAGACGATGAGACGCTCATCATATTCCGGCCACGGCTCATAGGCCAGTGACTCTTCATGACCGGTCAGCGCCCACATCTCCTCGCAGATATGCGGCGCGATGCACGAGAGCATCTGCACCAGCCCCAGCGCGTAAGGGCGGTAGACTTGCTTCGCCTGATAGCAGTCATTGACAAAGATCATCATCGCGGAAATCGCGGTATTGAAACTCAGCGCCTCAAAATCCTCCGTGACCTTCTTGACCATCTGATGATAGCTCTGATCGAGTTCATGATCATTTTCATCGCTCAGTCTTTCCGGCTGCTCGATGACCAGGCGGTAAACCCGGTCCAGCCAGCGCCGCGCCCCGGTCACACCCTTGGTGTTCCACGGTTTGCTGGCTTCCAGCGGGCCCATGAACATCTCATAAAGCCTTAAGGTGTCCGCCCCTTCTTCTTCGACAATCTCATCGGGATTGACGACATTGCCGCGGGATTTCGACATCTTGCCGCCCTCTTCGCCTAAAATCATGCCCTGATGGCGCAGTTTTTGAAACGGCTCCTTGACCGGCACGATGCCTTTGTCATAAAGATAGTTGTTCCAGAAACGCGAATAAAGCAGATGCCCGACGGCATGCTCCGGTCCGCCGATATACAGATCCACCGGCAGCCAGTGCGCCATCAGCTCCTTAGCGGCGATCTCATGATCATTATGCGGATCGAGATAACGCAAGAAATACCACGAACTGCCCGCCGATCCCGGCATTGTGCTCGTCTCGCGTTTGCCGCCCTTGTAATTGACCCAGTCCACGGCTTTGTTTAAAGGCGAATCGCCGTTTTTGCTTGGCGAGTAGTCATCCAGTTTCGGCAGCACCAGCGGCAGTTCATCATCGGGCAGAACCTCGTCGTGATCCTCATAATGGACGATCGGAATCGGTTCGCCCCAGTAGCGCTGGCGGGCGAAAATCCACTCTCTCAGGCGGTAGTTGACATGGCGGCGACCGGCGTCATGTTCCTCCAGCCAGGCGATCATCTTCGCGATCGCCTCTTCTTTACCAAGCCCGTTCAAAAAACCGCTGTTGATATGAACCCCGTCGCCGGTAAAGGCCTCCTTACTGATGTCGCCGCCCTCTAAAACGGGAATGATCTCCAGACCGAACTTGGTGGCAAACTCCCAGTCTCTTTGATCGTGGGCCGGCACGGCCATGATCGCCCCGGTGCCGTAAGTGGCCAGGACATAATCGCCGATCCAGATCGGGATCTTCTTCTGATTGACGGGATTGATCGCGTAAGCCCCGGTGAAGACGCCGCTCTTGTCTTTGTTTAACTCCGTTCTTTCCAGTTCCGATTTCGCCGCGCACTGCTTCTGATAAGCCTCCACCGCCGGTTTTTGCGCGGAGGTCGTAATCCGGCTGACCAGTTCATGCTCGGGAGCCATCACGCAGTACGTCGCGCCAAACAGGGTATCGGCGCGCGTCGTGAACACCGTGAAACTGAGATCCGATCCATCAATCTTGAAAGTGACATGGGCGCCCTCGGATTTGCCGATCCAGTTGCGCTGCATCTCCTTGGTCGATTCCGGCCAGTCCAGCTCGTCGAGCTGATCTAACAGGCGCTCGGCATAGCGGGGAATATCCATCACCCACTGCTTCATGTTCTTGCGCACGACCGGAAAACCGCCGCGCTCGCTTTTGCCGTCGATGACCTCATCGTTGGCCAGCACCGTGCCCAGCTCCTCGCACCAGTTCACCGGGCGGTCGACGTTGGTCGTCAGGCCGTCTTTGTACAGATTAGAGAAAATCCACTGCGTCCAGTGATAATACTCGGGATCGGCCGTGGATATCTCCTTGGACCAGTCAAAGGAAAGCCCGAGCATTTTCAGCTGCCGTTTGAAGGTCGCGATGTTTTTCTGGGTAAAACCGTCGGGATGATGGCCGGTATTGATGGCATACTGCTCGGCGGGCAGGCCGAAGGCGTCCCAGCCCATCGGATGCAGGACATTGTAGCCCTGCATGCGCTTGAAGCGGGCGATGATATCGGTCGCGGTATAACCCTCGGGATGACCGACGTGCAGGCCCTGGCCGCTCGGGTAAGGAAACATGTCCAGGACATAGTACTTGGGTTTGGTGAAATCCCACATATCGGTTTTGAAGGTTTCATGATCATCCCAGTACCGCTGCCATTTCTTTTCGATTTCACGATGATTATAGGTCATGAATGGTCCCCTTTCTTATTTATCAATCGTTCTTTCCGGGATAAAGAAGTTTCAATTCCTCTTTGGTGAAAGCCCGGTTTTCCAGAAGGTCAAAGCGCCGCTCATACGTCCTTTGCAGGGCTTGCTGCAGGCGCCACTGGCGGATCTTTTCATGATGACCGCTAAGCAGCACCTCCGGGACCGCCATCCCCGCATAGACCGGCGGCCGGGTATACTGCGGATACTCTAAAAGGCCGTCGCTGAAAGAATCCTCAGCCGGGCTTGCGGCGTTGATCGCCCCGTCTAACAGGCGGCACACGGCGTCGCTGATCACCATGCTCCCCAGTTCCCCGCCGGTCAGAATATAATCCCCCAGGGAAATCTCCAGATCGCAAAAAGCGCGGATGCGCTCGTCAAAGCCCTCATAGTGCCCGCAGATGAGAATGAGATGCTTCTTTACACTGAGCTTTTGCGCCAGGCCCTGATTAAACGTCACGCCCTGCGGGCTTAACAGAATCACGAAACTGTCCGCTGTGCGGACCGCTTTTAAACAGTCTAAAACCGGCTGGCAGGCCAGCACCATGCCGGCTCCGCCGCCGTAAGGAACATCATCCACCTTGTGATGTTTATCCTTGCTGAAAAGGCGAAAATCATGGAGATGAATCTCAAGAAGCTTTTTATCCAGCGCCCGTTTCATGATCGAGGTCGTCAGAAAGCCGTCAAACATCTCGGGAAACAGGGTTAAAATATCGATCTTCAAGGTCTCAGCCCCGCGATCAGCCGCACCGTCATGCGTTTCTTGGGGATATCTTCCGCGATCACAAAATGCGCGACATACGGCAACAGAAAAGTGGTCGTGCCGTCCGATATTTCAAGCAGATCCTGGCCGGGTTTCAACAGCACGTGAACGACCGCGCCGAGATACTCCCCGCTTTCCTCGTAAACCTCGCAGCCCACGACATCGGAAAGATAATGCTCATCTTCCCCCAGCTCGTCTTCCCGGCTGGCGTACACCGCCTGATGCAAGAGAAAAGTCACGTCATTGATATTATCGTAGCCTTTCAGCCTGACAAGATCGTGATTTTTGTGCACGCGGTGGCTGGCGATCTCATACTCGCGGCCGTTGATTGTGATCATGTTGCCGGGGCGGTAGCGGCTGGCGGCAAAGTCCGTGGTGGAAGCGATCTTTAACTCGCCTTTGATGCCGTGGGTCCCGACGACGGTGCCAATCCGAACTTTCATGACGATCCTCCTAAAAAAAAGGAAAGACAAGACCGTCTATTCCTCATAAGATTCAAATTTAATGTTGATGCGGCAGTGCGCGAGGCGGCTGGGCACCGACATGAGCTGACGAATGGCGTTGGCCATGCTCCCTTTTTTGCCGATCAAACGCGAGATATCCTCCTTGGAAGCATAGACGTAGAAAAGTCTCTCGTCCTCGTTTAAACTGTCTCTTTCGACTACTTTGAGGTTCTCTTTATCCACGACCAGATCCCGGGTCATATCCTCTAAAATCTTGATATAATCCATTACTTTTTACCCTGCTTCTTCTCACTGAAACGCTGCATGATGCCGGCGTGCGACAAAAGACTTCTCACCGTGTCGGTTGGCTGCGCGCCGTTTTCCAGCCACTTCATGATTTCCTCTTCTTTCAGCACCACTGTGGCGGGATCGGTTTTCGGATCATAGTAACCGAGCTGCTCGATAAAGCGGCCGTCTCTGGGACTGCGCGAGTCAGCGGCCACGATCCGGTAAAAAGGCGCCTTTTTCGCGCCCATTCTTTTTAATCTTAATTTAACTGCCATGCTCATTCCTCCTTGCTGACGGGTTCATTATAACCGTACCGGTTCATGCTGTCAAGGATTTTTCCTTAACGCTTCTTCTTTTTATGGCGCACCTTCTTGCGGGAAGGGTCGTAGACATTTTTCTTGGGCGGGCGCATTCCCGCCATCTGCGTCATCCGCCCCATCATCTGGCGGGTGTTCTCAAACTGCTTCAAAAGGCGGTTGACCTCGGCTACGGTCACGCCGGCCCCTTTGGCGATACGCTGCTTGCGGCTGGCCATGAGGATGCCGGGATTGCGGCGCTCCTGCGGGGTCATGCTTAAAATGATCGCCTCGGTCTTTTTCATGCGGGCGTTGGTTTCCTCATCGTCAATGTTAGGCATATTGCCGGCCACGCCCGGGATCATCTTCAGCACCCCGGAAAGCGAGCCCATCCGGCGCACCTGATGCATGTTTTCAAGCATGTCGTCAAAGCCGTAACTGCCGCTCGACAGGCGCTGCATGGAGCGCGCCGCGTCGTTCTCATCGATGACATCCTGAGCCTTTTCAATCAGCGACATGACATCGCCCATGCCCAGGATGCGGTCGGCCATGCGGTCGGGATAGAACAGATCGAGGGCGGTTAATTTTTCGCCGGTGGCGATAAATTTGATCGGGACGCCGGTCATATGGCGGATCGACAAAGCGCCGCCGCCGCGGGCGTCGCCGTCCATTTTCGTTAAAACCGCGCCGGTCAGACTGAGCCGCTCATTGAAGCTCTGGGCGACATTGACGATATCCTGACCGGTCAGAGAATCCACCACGAGCAGCGTTTCGGTCGGCTGCACCGCCTCCGCCATGCGGCACAGTTCATCCATCAGATCCGTGTCGACATGGAGGCGGCCGGCGGTATCGATGATGACGGTGTCACAGCCTTCGCCTTGCGCTTTAGCCACGCCGTCCGCGGCGATCTTTTCCGGTTTGATATCAAGCCCCGGGGCGTAGACCGGGACACTGATCGACTCACCGAGCGTGACGAGCTGTTCGACAGCGGCCGGACGATAGACGTCGCAGGCTACTAAAAACGGCTTTTTGCCGTGTTTTTCCTTGGCGTACAAGGCGATTTTCGCGGCCGTGGTCGTCTTGCCGGAACCTTGCAGGCCGGCCATCAGGATGATGTTGAAGGGTCTGGTGAAATCAACCGTGGCGACATCGGTGCCAAGCAGCGTGACCAGTTCGTCATGAACGATCTTGACGACCATCTGCCCCGGAGTCAGGGAATTCATGACCTCGACGCCGGTGGCCTTTTCTTTGATATCTTCGATAAACTCGCGCACGACATCATAGTTGACATCGGCCTCAAGCAGGGCCAGACGGATCTCCTGGAGCATGTCCGCCATGTTTTTTTCCGTTAAAGTCTTCTGGTGACGCACTCTTTTTAAGGTCGCAGAGATTCTTTCCGATAATGATTCAAAAGGCATTGCTATCTCCCCTATATCTCTTTTAAACTCTCTAAATAAGCCATCAGCTTCTCGTGATCACGGCTTTCCTCGGCCTCAATCTTGGCGATGAGATCCTGCCGCTTGATATGCTTTTCCACCAGCCCCAGACGGGCCTCATATTTCTCAAGCTGGATGGAGCCGCGTTTGATGAGGTCATAGACCGCGTTACGCGACACCTCATACTGTTCAGCGATCTCCTTTAAGGAGAGGTCCTCCTTAAAATAAAGCTCCATATAAGCGCGCTGTTTCTCGGTTAAAAGCTCGCCGTAAAGATCGAGCAGCCAGTTCATGCGGGCGGTCTTTTCCAGTTCGTTCATTGCATTAACGGGGCGCACAGGCCGTAGATATACTGCTCCAGATCAAACGGCTGGAGATCATCGATCCCCTCGCCCAGCCCGATAAACTTGACCGGGATATTGAGGCGGTCTTTGATGGAAAGCACGATGCCGCCTTTGGCGGTGCCGTCCATTTTCGTTAAGACGATGCCGGTGACATTGGTGATCTTGGAGAATTCCACGGCCTGGCTGATGCCGTTCTGGCCGGTGGTCGCGTCAATCACCAGGAGGGTTTCCATCGCCCCCTGGGGCACGACGCGGTTGATGACGCGGTTGGTCTTTTCCAGTTCGTTCATCAGGTTCACCTTGTTTTGCAGGCGTCCCGCGGTATCGCAGATCAGTACATCCACATTTTGTTCCAAAGCTTTATTGAGGGCGTCATAGATGACCGCGGAAGGATCACCGCCCTCTTTGCCTTTGATGATAGGAATCTGCAGGCGGTCGGCCCAGACGGCCAGCTGATCGATGGCGCCGGCCCGGAACGTGTCCCCGGCGGCCACCATGACGGTTTTATGATCCTGCTCCATGATGCGCTTGGCCAGTTTCGCGATCGTCGTCGTTTTTCCCGCGCCGTTCACGCCGACCATCAGGATCACCGTGAGGCCTTCCTCATTGTAGTGAATATCGGTAGTCATGACGGAGTCATTGGCGTAGATGACAAACATCTTGTCCACGATGATCTCATGAATCGCGCGGGGATCGGTAATATTTTTCAAACGCGCCTCGGTTTTGATTTCATTGACGATTTTCATGACCATGTCGACGCCGACATCGCTCATGATGAGGATATTTTCGAGCTCTTCAAAATAAGCTTCATCCACTTCCCGGTAGCGCGCCGCGAGGCGGTTGATGGCGCCGGACAGGCTGGACTGGGATTTGTCCAGACCGGCCATATATTTCTCATTCTGGGCGACGGATTTGCCCAGAAAACGGGCTTTGATATTGGCGAAAATTCCCATAGTTTCCTCCTACTCTGCCAGTTGTTCGGCATCCTGCAGACGCACGCTGACGAGCCGCGTGACGCCTTTTTCCTGCATCGTGGCCCCGTACAGCGCGTCGCACTGCGCCATCGTTCCCGGGCGGTGGGTGACCACGATAAACTGGGTATTTTTGGCAAAATCTTTTAAAAAGCGGGCGAAACGCTCGACGTTGGCCTGATCCAAAGCGGCCTCCACCTCATCGAGGATGCACAGCGGCACCGGGCGCGCCTTTAAGATCGCGAAAAGCGCTGACAAGGCGATCAAAGCCTTCTCGCCGCCGGAAAAAAGCGTGATATTTTGAACCTGCTTGCCGGGCGGCTGGACATCGATGTCGATCCCCGTCGAAAGCAAGTCATCCGGACTGCTGTAGCGTAGGGCCGCGCGGCCCCCGCCAAACAGGCGCCTAAAGACGTTATTGAATTCGGTGTTGATCTTATGAAACATGTCGTCAAAACGGGTCGTCATCTGCTCGTCCATTTCCGCGATCGCTTTTAAGATCGCGTCCTGGGCGGCTAAAAGATCATCTTTCTGCTCAGACAGCTGCTGATAGCGGGTGAATACCTCGTCATACTGGGCGATCGCCTCGATGTTGACATGGCCGAGGGCGCTCATCTCCTCGCGCAAAGACACGACTTCATCTTTGGCGGCATCCCAGTCTTCTAAAGGCCGGGCGATTTCCAGAGCCCGCTCATAGGTGCAGTGGTAGGTTTCATTGAGGCGCTTTAAGGCCTGGGCGATGCGTTCCTTATCGCGCGCGTGAGCGATCGCGAAAGCGTTGTTTTCCGCCTCCAGCTGGCGGATTTCGCCCCGTAATGTTTTCAGGTCGGCGTCTCTCTGCGCCCTTTCCGACATGAGCCGCAGGCGGTTTTCGCGGCCGTTTTGAATGTCTCTGGTGATCTCATCGACCTCCTGCTGCGCCTTGCCAATGGCGGCCATCAGATCATTAAGGCTGTCATCTAAAGGCATCTCGCCTAATTTCTCATGCGTCAGGGTTTCATATTCCTGCTTCTGGCCGGCGATGCGCTGGCGGTATTCACGGGCTTCCTCTTCCATGCGCCCTTTGCTGATCTGCAGTGACAAAAGCTCATTATTGAGATCGACGGCCTCATTTTCTTTTTGTTTTAATTCCTGGCGGGCTTTTTGCAGGGTGACTTCCTGCGCGCTGATCTGCATGGAGTCCTGCTCGAGCTGGCGTTTTTTCGCCGCCGCGGACTGCCGGGGATCATGGCGGTAGGCCCCGCCGGTCATCGCGCCGCCTACTGCGACAACATCACCCGGCAAAGTCACGACGCGGTAGCGCATGGCGGTTAACTCGGCGATGCGGCTGGCTCCGGCCAGGTCTTTGGCGATGACAATCCTTCCCAGGCGGGCTAAAACCGCCGGGCGATACATAGCGGCGCATTTGACAAAATCGCTGGCCAACCCTAAGTATGCTTCCTCCTGGCTGACCACTTCCAGGATATCACCAGGCACACTGGCAATCTGTAAAGAATCCAGGGGCAGAAAAGTGGCGCGGCCGGCTTTGTTTTCTCTTAAAAAAGCGATCGCGGCGCGGCTGTCGCGGGAGGTTTTCATGACAATATCGCTGGCATTGGCGCCTAAGGCGGTATCGATGGCCTGCTCATAGCCGGGGGTGATTTCCACCAGCTCGCCTAAAATCCCGCAGTATCCGGAAAGGCTGTCTTTGGCGGCCAGGATAGCGCGCACCCCGGCGGGATAGCCGCTGCCGTTTTCCAGCTGTTCGGCTAATAACGCGCGGTTGGCGCGGGCCATCTGCAGATCCAGGCTGAGTTTTTCGATGTCCCGGCGGCTTTGCGTGATGGTTCTTTCCAGTTCGCTTCGCTGGTCTTTTTTCTTGTTTAGCTGATTTTGATTTTCCGTCAGGCGCGTCACGCGGTCATTGTATCTGGCGATGTCCGTCTGCAGCTGTTTTTTCAAAAGTTCCGCCTGCGCCGCCAGCTCATCGCGGCTCTGGCGGATTTCGTAGCGGTCGCGGGCTTCCAGTTCAGCCTGGCGGTTGCGGTACTGCTGCAGGGTTTCCATCGCCTTGAGAAGCTCGTTTTGCCGGCTTGCGATCTGGCGGTCGAGCTCATCGCTCTGGCTTAAAGCTTCCTCATTTTGTTCGGTGAGGAGAATCTCCTGGTTTTTCTTTTCCAGCAGCGCGCTTTCGCGGCTGTCATTTTCTTTCTGACGCCGGGTTGTTATTTCATTTAAAACCGTGATGTCATGCACCAGCAGGCTGATCTCGCGGTCTTTTAAATCCGCTTCCAGCTGCTGGTAGCGGACGGCTTTTTCTTTCTGGTGCCTTAGCGGCAAGAGCTGTTTTTCCAGCTCCAGTAAAATATCATCGACGCGGGAAAGATTGGCGGTGGCGCGCTCCAGGCGGCGCAGGGCTTCATCTTTGCGTTTTTTGTATTTGGCGACGCCGGCCGCTTCTTCAAAGGTCGCTCTTCTCTCTTCGGGGCGGGCGTCCGCGAAAGCGGAGATATTGCCCTGGGAGATGATGGAGAGCGAGTCGCGGCCCAGGCCGGTATCGGTGACGAGTTCGACGATGTCTTTTAAGCGGCAGGGCTGGCGGTTTAAGCAGTATTCCGCTTCGCTGTTTTCGCGGTACAGGCGGCGGGTGATTTCGATTTCCTCATATTCGCTTTGCAGGTAGTGGTCACTGTTGTCAAAAACCAGGGTGACCTCAGCGAGGTTTTGCGGTTTGCGGGCATCTGAACCGTTAAAAATGACATCGGCCATGTGACTGCCGCGCAGGGATTTGGCGGACTGCTCGCCGAGCACCCAGCGCACGGCGTCAGCGATATTGCTTTTGCCGCAGCCGTTGGGGCCGACAATGCCGGTTATGCCTTTTTCCAGTTCGATCACCGCGCGGTCGGCAAAGGATTTAAAGCCGTGCATTTCAATTCTTTTCAGATACATAGACTCACCCCGCGTTCCATGCTATTATAGACTAAACTCGCGCTGAAATAAAGTAGAAATAATATGAGGAAGGAGTGTCACCATGATCGACTGGATCAATCAGAGCGGGGTCCTGAAGCACGATGTCATGCAGACCCTGATCAATATCGCCGCGATGTTTCTCATCGCCGCGGCCGTGAACAGAATACTGGAGCATTTGATCAAAAAGAGGCACGGCAAGAATCAGAAAATCTGGCTGAAGGGCGCGCGCCTGGCGGTGCTGTTTTTTTTGCTTTACGGCATTTTTAATCAGTTCGCCGTCTTTTCGGATATCATCACCGCCCTGGCGGCCAGCACCGGGATCCTGACGCTGGCGTTAGGCCTGGCCGCCCAGGACGCGGTGGGCAATTTTGTGAACGGGCTCATGATCATCACTTTTAAGCCGTTCACGATCGGGGATCTGATCCGCCTTTCCGATTACAACCTGACGGGCTATGTGGTTGATATCTCGATTCGCCACACGGTCATCAAGACGTATGAGAATACCCAGATTATCGTGCCGAACAGCATTATGAACACCGCGATTTTGGAGAATATCTCGGAGGTTGAGGAGCTGAAGGCGAATTTCCTGGATGTCGAGATCAGTTATGAGAGCGATCTTGAGAAGGCGATGGCGATCATGACGGATATCATCGTCCATCACAAGGATTTTATCGACGGTCATACCGATCCCAAGGTCGTCATCCGCCTCATGGATTTCCGGGAGAGCGGCATGGCTTTACGGGCCACGGTTTATTCCCGCAGTCAGGCCGAGGGCATCGCTTTGCTGTCAGATCTGCGCATCCAGATCAAGGAGGCGTTTGACGCTAACGGCATCGAGATTCCTTATCCGCGCCGGGTAGTAAAAATGACGTGATTGATCATCACGTCAACTGGCTAACCGCGATATGATATTTCTCTAACAGGGCGTTGGCTTCGACATCGCTGTCGCGGATGATCGAGATGGCGATGTTGGCGGCGTGGTCGGCGATGCGCGCGAGATCGCTCACGACATCGGAATAAAGCATGCCGGTTCTAGGTTTCATGGCTTTCATGCGCATATCGGTCAGATAGTCTTTCTGCAGGCGCTGCTCGCGGTTGTTGATGGCGTCCTGCAGGCGGAGGATCTCTTCTAAATTCGCGGTGTCTTTGGTATCGAACATCTGGATGCTGAGGGTTAACTCCTGGTTCACCATGCGCAAAAGCTCATTGATTTTATCGCGGTGTTCGGTGTGGAAGGAGATGTTTCTTTCCGCGCAGCGCTGAATGCATTTGGTGATGGAAGCGGTGTGGGTGTTGATGCGCTCGATGTTGGCCATCGCGTAGATGAGCGGGCCGATGTTGATCAGATCTTCTTTGAGGATGGAATTTTTATCGAGGCGCACCAGGTACTCATAGATGCTGCGTGTTAAAAACATCATGTTTTCCTCGTTTTTATGGATCTCGTCAAAGGTCGAGGTATCGACGTTTAAAAGCGAGGCGACAACTAAATTCAGCTGGTCGGCCGACATCTGATAGACGCGGTCCAATTCGCGGGCGGCCAGCGGCACGGCGGCAGCGGGCGGCACGGCGTGGTCCATATCGATGTACTGCAGGCCGAACGGTTTTTTCTCGTCTTTGTCAGGAATGATCCAGGTGACAAAGCGGACAATCTGCTTGTAGAAAGGAAAGACAAGCAGGATCTGGAAGACTTTGAAGATGGTATTGGAATAGGCGACATCTTTGCCTAAGGCCAGGCCGGTCGCGCCGGCGGAGTTGGTCAGGGTGGTGATGAAACTGATCATCTGCGGCATGAAGAGGGCTAAAAGTACGCCCATGACGATGGTGCCGATGACATTGATGGTTAAATGGATGGCGGCGGCGCGTTTCGCGTCGGTGCTTCCGCCGATCGAAGCCAAAATCGCGGATACGCAGCAGCCGATGTTGCATCCGAGCATCATATAGAAGGACATTTCCAGCGAGACCATGCCCTGGGAGGCCATGACGATCAGGATGCCGACCATGGCGGAGGCGCTTTGCAGGATGGCGGTCACGACGCCGCCGATCAAAATGGCCAAAAGCGGGCTTTTCAGGGTGCTGAGGGTCTGGATGATGAGCGGGGAGTCTTTGAGGGCTTCCATGGCGCTTGACATACTGGAAAGGCCGACAAACAATACGCCGAATCCCAGCGTGACCTGGCCGAGTTTCTGGATGAATTCTTTCTTGCTGAACTGCACCATGATGACGCCGATAAAGACGATCATGGGCGCGATGTCCTGGAGGTTGATGGTCATGAGAAGGCCGGTGACGGTGGTGCCGATGTTGGCGCCCATGATGACGCCGGAGGCCTGGTAGAGGTTCATGAGGCCGGCGTTGACAAAGCTCACCACCAGGACGGTGGTGGCCGAGGAGGACTGGATGATGGCGGTAAAGATCAGGCCGACCATCGTGCCGACAAAGACGTTTTTGGTCATTTTTTCCAAGACGCTGCGCAGTTTGGCGCCCGCGACGTTGG
Source organism: uncultured Erysipelotrichales bacterium (assembly GCA_964596105.1). Taxonomy (GTDB): domain Bacteria; phylum Bacillota_I; class Bacilli_A; order Erysipelotrichales; family Coprobacillaceae; genus CAJUOR01. The sequence goes on from CAZQRT010000010.1 coordinate 26,726, forward strand.
TCAGGCCTTCGCTCATGAGGTGCATGCCGTATAAAAACAGGCCTAAACCGCCGGCTAAGGCAAACAGGGTTCGCCAGGTCATGATGGTCCCTCCTCTCTTTATGTAAATGGTTACATTTCACGATATAATTTTATCATAATTTTAATGCCGGTGTCAAAATAAACAAAATTCTGAAGATGTCCGTTAAATGAAAAAGCGGTCAGGGTTACCTGACCGTCTTTTCATTTTGGAATAAAAAACTTTTCAGAAGTTTCTTCTGACCTAATCCATGCGGTGTAAAACGGTGATGAGCTCATCGATCTTCTGGTTGAGATCCTCTTCATCTTTGGCGTTCTTGACACAGCTTTTGAGGTGATTTTCCAGCACCTCTCCGCGGCATTTTTTAAGAATCGCCTCGAGGCTTAAAAGCTGCGTGACGATGTCCATGCAGTAGCGGTCCTCATCGATCATCTTGAGCACGCCGTCGATCTGGCCGCGGGCGACTTTTAACAGCCGGGCTGTCGCGCGATGATCCATTAAGCGATCCCCACGAGCTCATAGCCGGCTTCTTCAATGGCTTTCGCGTAAACGTCCTGAGCGATTTTTTCGCCTTTCACCACCGCGGTTCCGGAATCAAGATCAACATGGACCTCTTCCACGCCGGAAAGACTGCTTAAAGCTTTGGTGACGTGTTTCACGCACATCTCGCACATCATGCCGGAAATTTTTAATGTCTGTTCCATCCTTTTCGCCTCCTTATCCCCCACCCCGGGGGTTGGTATGATTATATCACGATTTCAGGGGAACTGTCAACAGATGGTGACGCAGTGCGCCTAAGAGATTGGCGTCATTAAAAAACTTACAGGCTTTAATGACCGGGCGGTGCTCGTCTTCCTCATACTGATCGCGAAGTTCCAAAAAGCATTTCTGAATGGTCCTGATGACAATCTCAGCCTGGGAGATGCCGCCGCCGATCGCCACGACATCGAGATCGAGGAGGTAGTCGGCGTTGTAGATGGCTTTTGCCAGCATATAGCAGTATTCGGCAAATCTCTCATACGCGGCGGAATTGTCAAGCATGGCAAAGACTGTTTTGCCGTCTTCAGGGACATGGAGCATATCAGCTAAATCGCGCACTAATTTGACCGCCGAGCATTTACCGCCCAGTGATATATTATCATGGCAGAGCCAGGAGCCGATCTCCCCGGCTTTAAAGCGGGAACCTTTATAAACCTGGCCGTCTAAGACGAGCGCGCCGCCGATCCCGCTGCCGAGAACCATCATTAAGGCGCTGTTGACACCCTGCAGTGAGCCCTGCCACATTTCCGCGTACAGGGCGCATTTGGCGTCGTTTTCAATGCTGACGGGCACGGCAAAACGCTCTTGTAATATATCAACCAGGTTCACGCCCTGCAGGCAGGGAATGAGTGTGACAGCCTGAATCAGACCTTTTTCGGCGTCAATAATGCCGGGACACGAGACGGCGATGCCGGAACAGTCAGGAGGCAAAACATGATTAATAGAAGCTATAAAAGCAGAAAGATCATCTTTAACTGTCGGGAAACTTCCTTTATCAGAAAAGTTGCCATGTTCATCGCTGAGAGCATACTTCACGGTCGCGGCGCCGATATCCAGTACGAGTATCATATGTTTCATCCTTTCTTAAAAATCAAAGAAATAATCCTGAAGCATCGCGCCGGCGATTTTTAAGCCGGTTGGCAAAGAGGATTTGACGATTTCCTCCTCGCGGGTATGAGCGCCTTGGCCTTCACAAAGGCCGAGGCAGACGGCGGGAATGCCATGGCTTAAAGCGGAATTGCAGTCGGTGCTGCCGGCGGCGACACGCACTGACTGTTTCGTAAAATAAGAACTGACAGTAACGGCTTTTTCAGTTAAAAGGCGCTGCTTTTCGGGATCGACATGATCGGCGCAGGGCCGTTTTCCCAGAACCTCGACTTCCAGGCCGGGA
>CAZQRT010000011.1:0-26330 GCA_964596105.1 uncultured Erysipelotrichales bacterium
GCTGGCTTTTTTACCGCTTCAGCAAGGGCAAAAAACCGCGGCAGTGCGGTATCTGTAAAACTTTTTGGAAATCTTAAAGTCCCAGAATCTGCCACAGAAGAGGTCGCTATGGATCTTTCAACATTCAGTGTTCAAGTTGATTATACAATTCGCAGTTTTATTTTCTATTCTCTCTTCTTGATTTCTACGAAATAGTGAAAGCTGCTGTCTATCAAATTCATGTGTGTTACTTTACCGCCCATAAGCATGGCCTCAGGGAAGGACGTCTGCTGGAATACAGGAAGCAATAAAAAGTAGAGATGCTTGTACCATAGAGTGGAATTGAAACATATCAAGACTAATATAAAAGTTTCCATGTAAGGTCCCATCCCATGCAAGGCCAATAGATGCAGGTGTATTTTATTATCGGGGAAAGCAAGTTAGTAAAACTGAAAAAGTCTGATTTCATCAATATAAAAGAGCCTTTATGCGGCTCTTTTTTAGCTTTGCAAGCGGCAGACCCGGGAAAGATCAAGCAAAACTATAAGTACATCATTATAGACTGTCGAATGAGCGTATCGAGGCATCAGCAACAAGATCAAGCTGTTTATCCGCAGGACCTGTGGATTTCGGAATATCAATAATTTATTCTGCCTGGAATGCTCAAATTTGCAACTCATGGCAATGAAGTCGAATACTGCTTTTAAAATCAACGCTTTTTAGATTTTCTCTCTCTTCGTTACTCACAGCTGCGGACCTGATCTCTCCTCATATAATCAATTTGTCTACTTGACCAGTTCATCAATCCGAAGCATTTCCTCATCGGTGAAAGTGATCTCTGTTGCCTTCATATTTTCCACAAGGCGTTCCCGTTTCTTCATGCCCGGAATTGGAACAATATAAGGTTTTCTGTTCAGAATCCATGCCAGAGATATCTGCACCGGTGTGGCACCCTTTTCTTCCGCAAGCTTCCTGAGGTAATCGAGAAGTTCCGCATAGCGGGTAAGGTTGTCATCATTTACAGCGCCCCCGCGCCAGTCATCCGCGGCGAAGACTGTACCCTTTTGGAAAGTAGCGGTCAAAAGCCCCTTCAGTAAAGGCGTAGAGGCAATCCAGCCGATGTTGTTTTCCTCCAAAAAAGGAATGATGCCTTCATTTTCCCTGGCGATGATGCTGTAGTGGTTCTCCACCACAGAAATCGGACATACCGCATTGGCTCTGCACAGATATTCCTCATCCGCCTCAGACACGCCCCAATGCAGGACTTTCCCTTCCTTGATCAATTCCGCCATCGTCTCTGCCGCCTCTTCCGGCGCGACCTTGGGATCAATGCGGGCTTGCAGATAGAAGTCCACATGATCGGTTTTCAGCCTGGTCAGAGATTCTTCTACGCACTTGCGGACTTTTGCCCTGCTGAAATCGTAAATCAGCGGCGGTCTGGCGGGATTTGCGTCATAGTCAAAATCGACACCGCATTTTGATGAGATTACGACTTTATCGCGAATCCCGGCAAACGCCTTGCCGAGAATTTTCTCATTATGATGCGGATCGTTCACATTTCCGTAATTCCAGCCGGTGTTAAAATAAGTATACCCGAGGTCTACGGCCTCACGGATAACATCAGCGGCTTTGTCAATATCCGTCTGTGCGCCTTCCGCATGAGAGAATCCCATGCAGCCCATCCCGATTGCCGAGACTTCCACGCCTCCCAGTGTTCTTTTTTTCATGAAAATAATCGTCTCCTTTGTAATAATCTGCTCAATGTCTGAGCCATTTTGGAATCTCCGGGGTAGAAGCGTTTACCCGAAAGAATTTTCCTTTTTTCAAAACGGCGCCTTTTATTGACTCCCCATCCGCAGATGTTCCATTCGTGCCGCTTCGTTAAATGACCGATTTGTCGAACACCGGCAGCAATCATTATATACCCGGATTATGAGAACATCTATGATTGAAAGAGTCGTTTTAACAAATTCTGTCAAAAAATTTTTCCCGGCAATGAACAAAAAATCCCCGCTAAGGGGAAATCAGTGTGAAAGCCACTTCTTAAACAACGCCTGCAAAGCTGCTACCTCCAGTCCCGCGAAAAGCAGCAGCGCCAGCGTCCAGGCAAAAACCCCGACCATGTCAATATTGGCGCGGGCGCTCGATAAAGCCCGGCCGATACCGCGGGCGGTATGCATCAAAACCTCGCTCATCACCGCGACCTTCAGGCTTAACGGCAGCCCGGCCTGGATCGTTGATGCTAAAGCGGGAGCGATCAAAGGCAGCTCCGCCTTTCTCAAACGCACGAAAAGCGGCTGGGGATACAGCTTCAAAAGATCGCGGTAAGAAGCCGGGATAGCCTTTAAAGACGCGCTAAAACTAAAGTAGGCAATCGGAAAAGCGATAAAAAAGATGACCCACAGTAAAGCCGTTTCCGGCTTAAACCAGAATAAAAGCAAAATCACAAAAGAAATCTGCGGGATCGTCTGCAGGCTTTTAATCCAGGGACTCAAAATCTCCTCAAGATGACTGTAGCGGTCCGCCAGCAGCGCCAGAAGAAGAGCGACCGCCAGGCTGATCAGAAAAGCCAGATGAGCCCGGCCGAAAGTAGCGAAAAGATGCATATAAAAATCCTTCTGCCCCAAAAGCGTCAAAAAGCGCTGCCCGACCAGGAAAACCGACGGCAGGATGATTTCATTATCGATCACTGCCGCCAGCAACTGCCATATAACCAGTAAACAGAGCCCCGAGGCAAGCCGTTTACTCATAAAGGAAATCGTCAGTAAAATCGATGGCAAACGATTTTAAGAACGTTTTGATCTCATCTTTGCAGTCAGCGGCCGCGCTGTAGCGGACATTCTGACGCTCCAGACTGTTAATCACAACCTGAGCATCCGGCAGTCCCAGCGTATCCGTGCCAATCTCATTAAGATAAGTTTCCGCTCCGCTCATATCTTTGGTAAAAGCGTCCACCCGGCTGAACAGCTCCGAGGCATCCGTGCCCTCCTTGACAAAGACCGCCGCCTGAGGATAACCGTAAGTATCCGATCCTGTGGCCTTTTGATAACATTCCTGAAGATCGGCCAGGACCTGCAAAGTGATGCCCTGCTGTTTGGCCTTGGCGATGGTCGCGGTCGCTAACGGTTCCGCCAGCATGCCGCATTGGGTCTGCCCGCTGGCGAGATCCGCCGACACCAGACTGGCCTCACTCACATAGCGCGGTGTCAAAGACGTTTCCAGCTGACTCGCTTCATAAACCTTGGCCGGAACCGCGCCTTCCCCGAACAGCTCAATCTCACCTTCGCCATCCAAAGCGCCCTCGGTGCCGACAATGTAAAGATTTCCCCAGGTCACAATCCCCGCCAAACGGTAAGCGGTTTTGTCTTTCGCGATCAGCTGCGCGCCGAGATTAACCGGGGCGACAATCACATCATACTCACTGTCATTTTTAGAAAGCTCCGCCACGAGCTGGTCACTGCCCTCGGTCAGCGTAAAAGCGCCGTTTTCCGCCACTTCCTGATACACCGACAAAAACGCCAGGGCAGGCGCGCCGGTCGGGCACAGGATATGATGCGTCTCTGGAGTGGTTTGCGTTCCGCAAGCCGTCAGCATCACGGCAGTCAATAAGGCCGTCAGCCATTTTTTCATATACATTCCTCCTTATCATGAAAAAACGCCGCACCTTATGGAAAGGCCGACGAATTCCTTCTATTCATTCCCTTTCCATCAGAACAAGTCTTCTTGTCAGGTGACACACTCATTATAACCGCAAATAGCTTTGCCGTCTACTAAAATCAGCCCTGAAGCACGGCCAGAGCGCGATCGACATCATCAGGCTGTATGAAAACCCTGGTCTGGATAAAACGCGGCCCGTAATCTTTGGCAAAATCCCAGTAATCCTCATCATCGATGATCACAAAATCAGTCAGATGATGTTCCTTGATATAATCCCGAACCGCAAATTTTTTACTTTTTCCGGTCGCGTTGTCAACGTAAAACTCATCAAGATCCGCCAGGGCCAGAAGGCCCTTCATCTCGTTGGGCTGATAAATTTTCGTCCAGGCGCTGTGCATGACCAGCCCGGCCCCGCTCTTCACTAAAAGCTCCCTAACCAGATCACAGCACCGGCGGCGCCAGAAAGTCATGACAATATAATAATCATAAGGATCAAGATGAGCCATGTGATGCGCCTTTTGAAATTCCCGCGCTTTTGGAACATAGAACGCCGCGCTGAAGCGCGGATAATCCGGCCTTAAAACCGCTAAATCGCTGTCGCTGCCAAACGGGGAAAGGACCCCGTCAATATCTAAAAAAACCACTTTCACAGCAATATCTCCCCCTCTAGAAAAAATATCCAAAAAAAACCACAAACGCTTACATTTATGGTACAATAGAAACAGGAACAAGGCAAGAAAGGAGAATTCATGTATGAAAATTTTACTTTGCTGCAAAGCCGGCGTCACCAGTAACATGTTCGCGTCGGCGTTGAAAGACGAAGCGAAAAAGCGCGGCATGGACATCGTGGTTTGGGCCGCCGCCGAAACCGCTGTCGAGTACTCTGTGGATCAGGCCGACATCATCCTGGTAACCCCGCAGCTGCGCAGCTCCTTAACGAAATTTGAGGACCTCGCTGATCCCGATACCCCGGTGATTTTGATTTCCGATGAGGACTTTGTACAATTTAACGCCAAGAAAGTACTGGACGAGGCCCTGGAGAAAAAAGGGGCATGAAAAAAGCGCACGAAGGTGCGCTTTTTAGTATGCCTTGGCAAAATAAACAAGATGCTTCGCCGGCTTTCCGCAATAGATGCAAGTTTTGCCGACCGCCGGCTCGTCATCGCGAATACACCTCGTCGTCGCGCTGGTCTCCTGCTTGATGGCCTTCTCACAGGCCGGATCCCCGCACCACATCGCCTTGATGTAGCCGCCCTTCGCCGCCTGCTTTTTAAAATCCTCATAAGAAGTGACGGCAAACGTGTTAGCCTTTTGATGAGCCACGGCATTTTCATACATGACATCATGAATAGCCGCGAACTGCTCAAGAATATGATCCGCCAGATTTTCATCAACCGGCACCGTTTCCTTGACGCCGTCAACCCGGCGGCATAAAACGCAGACGCCCTTCTCGAGATCCTTCGGGCCGATCTCAATCCTTAGCGGTATACCGCGCATCTCGGCGTCGGCAAACTTCCAGCCCGGCGACTTGTCGCCGTCATCCAGTTTGACGCGAATGCCCTTCTCCTTCAGCATGTCCGTAATCTTTACAGCCATATCCATGACGCCCGGCTTCGCCATTTGAATCGGCACCACCACAACCTGAACCGGCGCCACCTTCGGCGGCAGCACCAGGCCGTTGTCATCGCCGTGGACCATGATCAAAGCCCCGATTAACCGCGTCGAGACACCCCAGGAAGTCTGGTAGACATATTTCTGCTGACCGTCCTGATCAAGGAACTGGATATGGAACGCCTGCGCGAAACCCTGCCCGAAATAATGGGTAGTGCCCGCCTGCAAAGCCTGGCCGTCATGCATCAAAGCCTCCAGACAGTACGTCTTCTCAGCCCCCGCGAACTTCTCGCTTTCCGTTTTGATGCCGGTCAGCATCGGGATCGCCAGAAGATCTTTCGCCATATCCTCGTAAATCTTCAGCATGTCCAAAGCCTCTTGTTCGGCTTCCTCGGCGGTGGCGTGGATGGTATGACCTTCCTGCCATAAAAACTCCGCGCCTCTTAAAAACGGCCTTGTCGTCTTTTCCCAGCGCACCACCGAACACCACTGATTATACTTCTTCGGCAAATCGCGGTACGAGCTCACGATCCGCGCGAAATGCTCGCAGAACAAAGTCTCGCTGGTCGGCCGGATCACCAAAGGCTCTTCCAGCTCGCGCAATCCGCCTTTCGTGACCACCGCGCACTCCGGGGCGAAACCCTCGACATGATCCGCCTCTTTTTGTAAAAGCGACTCCGGGATCAGCATCGGCATATAGACATTTTCATGCCCGGTAGCCTTAAACTTCTGATCCAGCTCAGCCTGGATCTTTTCCCAGATCGCGTAACCGTAAGGGCGGTAGATGATAAAACCCTTGACACTGGAATAATCCATCAGTTCCGCCTTGCGGCAGACATCCGTGTACCACTGCGCGAAATCAACATCACGCGCCGTGATCGCCTCATTTTTCTTCGCCATAAGATTCACTCCCCTTATAGATCTGACTGGCCAGATCCTCTCTATCAAAAAGCCGGTACAGGCAGTATTTCCGTAACGGCGGCAGCGTAGAAATCAGCTCTTCATTCGCCGCCAGCCAGTTGTCATCATGCTCTTTTTTAGCCCGGATTCCCTCCAGCATCATAATATCTTTGCCGCGATAGGTGCTCATGTCTTTGAGAAAATCGATGCAGCACAAGTTCTCCTCCACCTTGTCAAAAAAATCCTTAAACTTCGGGCGGCGGTAAGCCCGCATCGTCTTCATCTGCCCAGCCAGCTTCTCATACTTCTCAAACCAGCCGAGCTGATAATAAGCGTACAGCCCGTACGAGGCATAGACAAAATGGCGCTCGCCGTGAATGCTCTCAAAATAGCGGGCCTCCTCGAGAAACATCCCGTTTTGATCATAGCCCTTCAGTTTCAAAACAATCTGTTTTTGATGCTCCCGGTAAACCACCGCCAGCAGCAATAGAAATATCACGATGATGAAAAAAATCATGCTTCTCACCTTTGTCCATCATAGCACAAAAACCGCCTTAAAGCCTACAAGATTCGCGCTTTTGAGCCGCTTTGTTCGTGCGTGACCACAATTTTCGCCTCAATCCGCTCCTTTAAACTGGCGACATGCGAGATGATGCCCACCACCTTATGCTCCTGCTTCAAGTTCAAAAGCGTATCCAGGGCGGCATCGAGACTGCGGGCGTCAAGCGATCCGAACCCCTCGTCGATAAACAAAGTATCCAGGGCGATGCCCCCGGCATACTCCGCGATTAAATCCGCCATGCCTAAAGCCAGCGACAAAGCGGCCTGAAAAGACTCCCCGCCCGACAGGGTGCGAATATCGCGCTGCTGTCCTGACTCATAGTCCATGACATTCAAATCCAGCCCCTGCAAGGCTTTGCCCTTCGTGTCCAGGCGCCGGTACAAGGCATAGCGCCCGTCCGACATGGCCAAAAGGCGGACATTGGCCCTTTTTAAGATCTCCTCAAAATAGAAAGCGAGAATATAACTCTCAAAGGTCATCTTCAACGGGTTGCCGCCGCTGACCAGGCGGTAGACGCGGGCGATCTTCTCATACTCCTGACGGGTTTTTTCTTCTTTTTTCAAAGCCTTCTCAAGACGTGACAGCTGCCTGGCGACAGCCTCTTCATCGAGGCGGTACTGCACCAGGGCTTTTTGCGAAGCGGCCAGATCCGCTTCCAGCGCTGCCATTTTAGTATTTAACGATTCCAGACTATCCTCGGTTTTCGGTAAAGGATGCTCCGCGCGCTCCTGAAGGCTTTTTTCAACGCGGTACACTTCCAGACGGTAAGCGTCCAGCTTTTTTTGCAGATCACCCTTTTCCGGCAGCGCGGCCACTGTCTTCAGAAAATCCTCACGGGCCATCCCGGCCTCAGATAAAGCGGAAAGAAACGCGGCATCCGCTTCAGCCAGTTCATTTTGATTCGTTTCCAGCTGCCCGGTGAGCATCTCCAGCTCGCGCTGATTGGCGCCAAACCGGGAAGTGTAAGCCTGCCTTGCCGCGTTTCCGGCGGCGATCTTTTTATCCAAAGCCATAAGCCGGGCCTGCTGGTCTTTTTCCTGCGCTTTTAAAGCCGGACCTGCGCTTAGCGGCTGATTCATGCTCTGCTTTAAAAAAGCGTGCCGCTGCTGACTTTGCGTGAGGACCTCTTTCGCCTTTTCCAGTTCAGTTTGGGCAACAGTAAGCAACTCCTGCTTTGCCGCGATTTGTCTCTGCAGATTTTCAAGATCATGGCGGTACGACTCCTGAGATTTTAACGTGTCCTGCCAGCGCTGATGTTGTTTTTCATGCTGTTTCTCGATATTTTTCAGCTCTGATTCCAGTGCCTTCTCATCGCCCTGCAAAGAGGTGAGATGCTCAAGATCTTTCTGGCAGGCATTTAAAAAGCCGTAAGCCTCTTTTTCTTTTTGATCCAGGCGGCGGAAATCCTCTTCCGCTTTCTCCAGCGTCTTCTCATCGACATGATCCAAAGGGAGCTTCGCCAGTGCCGGATGATGTTTAGCCCCGCAGACCGGGCAGGCCTGACCCTCATTTAAATCACGGGCTAAAAGCCCCGCCAGACCGGCCTGATACTGGTGGCGCAAAAGCTCCTTTTTCGTGCTCAGCCCAATGCGCTTTTCATCGAGCGTCTCCCAGTTTTTTTGCGCCTTTTTTAAATTCTCCCGGGCAGTATCTAAAGCCCGGGCATTTTCCTGGGCCTTCCCGTAAGCCTCTCTGGCGGCAACTAGTTTTTCCGCGAGCGCTTTGACTTCCATCTCCAAAACATCAGGATTATCCAGCGCGCTGAGGCTTTCCCGAAGGCGCTGATCATCCGCTTTCAGACTCTCCAGGTCCGAAAAGTATTTCTCATAATCCGCCTGCTTGATATCATAATCCTTTTTCGCGACTTTTTCCTTTTTTTCAGCGGCCAGGACATCCTCAATCGCGGCGAGATCCTCCCGGGTTTTCACCAGCGCCAGCTGCAGATCCTCCTTCTCGCGCTGCCAGGCGTCAGGATCCTCTTCATCCAGCTTCGCTTTGGTGACGGATAATTCTTCCGCGGTTTTCTGCGCCATAAGCATAGCCTTACCCAGGCGTTCGCTTTCCTGCTTTAGCCGTTCCCGGTTCTGGTAAACCGGCAGAAGCTTTTCCGCCTGACTGAACTTTTGAATCTTTTTGTCAACAATATCCATTTGCTCCGCCTGCTTGTTTAAATCCGCCTCACGGGCGCGAAGCTCCTCATATTCCTTTTGCCAGGTCTCGTAAGCTTTTGCTTTCTCGATTTCGCTTTGGACCCGGGTTTTCGCTTCCTGCTGTAAAGAAAAACGCTGATTTTCCCGCTCCCATAAGGCGTTGAGTTCATCCTGAAAAGCTTTCAGGCTATCCAAAGGCTGATCATTTTGCGACTGCGGACGCTCCTGTTTGATGAAAGTTACTTCCTGACTGGCCGCGGCGAGATCATTTTTCGCCCCTCTTTCCGCCTCTTTGAGACGTTCCTGAAAATCAGCGATGGTCTGGGTGGAAAACAGCTCCCGTAAAATTCCCTCGCGCTCCTTGCTGGTGGCATCGATTAATTTCGTGAACTGCCCCTGGGCGATCATCGCGACCTGGCGAAACTCCTGCTCGCTGACCCCGAGGATCCTTTTGACGGCGCGGTCGGTCTCGCTCACCCCGTCAATGATGTGATCCCCGGCCCCTTCCAGATAGACGCGGTGGCGGGTCTCCCGTTTTGTGTTGGGACGGAGATAACCGGGATAGCGCGTGATCGTGTAAGATTTCTCGCGCACCGTGAAAGTCAGCTTCACATAAGTCTCCGTTTTCGGATCGGCGTTTTGACTTCTCAAAGAAGAGACCGCCTTGTTGTTGAGGCTGGTCGAGCCGAATAAAGCGAAACACACGGCGTCAAACAGCGTGGTCTTCCCGGCCCCGGTATCGCCGGTCACCAGAAACAGCTCGGCGTCATTGAGACTGGTAAAATCCAGTGACTGCTTTTCGACATAAGGGCCGAAAGCCGCTAATTCCAGCTGGTTAATCTTCATGTTCATCACCCTGATAATAATCGGCAAAGATCATCGCGCTGTCGGCATCGATACGCTGCCCGGTGCACTGTTCAAAAAACATCGCGAACAAATCGGCGGTCGCGTGTTTTTTGACCACTTCGGAAGGATGCGCCGGAGCCATCATCTGTTCTATATGCTCATAACTCAACCCGAGAAAACGGGGAAACACCTGGCGCGCCTGATCGGCGGCATTGATGATCACCCGGGTATCCAGAAGGTTTAAAAAAACATAATCCTCGCTCGGATTTTTTAATAAATCAGCGTAATACCCGGTTATTTTTTTCACCTCGTGAAGCTTCTGCCACGAGTGCCGCGTGACGGTGACTTCCTCTTTGAGGTCGACGATCGTAAAAGCGTGATCATTTTCGCCCTCATCGACACTCACGGGAAGCAAGGCCCCGCTGTAGTAAACCGGTCCGGATCCGACCTGATGAAAAGCGTGGAGATGCCCCAGCGCGGTATAATCAAAAGCGGCAAACAAATCCGGGCTGACCCACTCCATGCCCCCGACCTCATCGACAAAGGGATTTTCCAGACAGGTCAGATGCCCGACCAGAACCTTGCGCCCGCCAACAAAATTTTGTCGCTCCATATATTCTTTGAGCAGTTCATTGCGATCAGCGCGGGGATTGTCACTAGCCACCAAGTCCGCTAATTCGAGGCGGCTCACATAAGGCAGACCGTAAAAAGCCACCGGCCCCAGTTCATCTTCCAGGACCACCGGCTTCATCGTCTCTTCCAGGCGGGCGATGATATATAACCCGTTTCTGGCCAATAGTCCCGACAAAAAATCCAGGCGGCTGGCGGAATCGTGGTTGCCCGCGACGAGGATCACCCGGACATGCAGCTCGTCAATCAGGCTGGTGAGAAAATCATTCAGGCAGCGCACCGCCTCTAAACCCGGTACGGCGCGATCATAAATATCGCCGGCCATTAGCACCACATCAATATGGCAGGCGACAATCACCTGCTTGATATTCTCGATGGCATATTGAAAATCCTCAATTAAATCATATCCGTAAAGCCTCTTGCCAAAATGCAAATCGGCTAAATGCAGCATTCTCATAATCTCACCTCATAGCGGTACAGCCCCTCGGGATAAGCGTATTCCGGATCGGAAACATCACGCAAAAGCTCACGATGAACGACATTCAGCTTTTCAATCATCTTCTGACTGAAAACATTGTTTTTGCGGCAGGTGATGGTAACCAACGTCACACCCTGGGCTTTCAAAATAGCGCAGAGCTTCTGTAAAGCCAGCGTCCCGTAGCCCTTATGGCGGTACTCCTCGTCAATCGAATAGCCGATATGCCCGCAGTAGTAAAGCTGACTGTTGGTGCCATAGCGGTATACCATGTGCCCGACAGCCACGCCATCGACCTGGATCTCATAGAGATCGTAGGCCCAGGGAATCGCCGCGGTTGGTTTTTCCTGAGCTTTTTTGACAACTTCAAGCATCATGATCCCCTTTCAACCGGAATCTTTCTATGTTAAAATAAATGTGAGGAGGACGAATATGGAAACCGTCGCGCAATTTCAAAAAGTATCTTTGGCGCAGTATCAAAAAGACGCCGCTTCAAGTATCGAGAACTATGAAAAAATCAAGCTCCCGGCCAGAGCGACAACCGGATCGGCCGGTTATGATTTTTTCAGCCCCCAGGATTATACCATTTTACCCGGCCAGACCGTGACCATCCCTACCGGCATTCGCGTTAAAATGACCGCCGGCTGGGTTTTGCTTTTGTTTCCGCGCAGCGGCCTGGGATTCAAATACCGCCTGCAGCTCAACAACACCGTCGGCGTCATCGACCAGGACTACTACCAGGCCGATAATGAAGGCCACATTTTCGCGAAGATCACCAATGATTCCAGAGAAAACAAAACCCTCATCATCAAACAGGGTGAAGCCTTTATGCAAGGGATTTTTCTCCCCTTCGGGATCACAGTTGATGATGAAGTTCAAAATCAGCGCCACGGCGGGCTGGGCAGTACGGGATAATCTGGCGCAAAGTATCATCAATATTTCGATGATCGATAACCACATCGGCGGACGCGATATAAAGCGCGCGCCTTTTTTCATACAAGGCTATTAAAGCCCGCGGGCCGTCTTTTAATAACGGCCGGTTCGTAATATTCACTTCTTTGATCATGGTCTCAAGATCGCGATGCAGGAATATGACCGTCCCGCTCGCTTTCAAATAAGCCATGTTTTCTTCTCTTAAGATGATGCCACCGCCGGTGGAAAAGATCGCGTCACGGCGGTAAGCCAGCACCTTGCAGCACAGGCTCTCGACATCACGAAAAACCTCTTCCCCTTTTTCAAACCATTCCGGAATAGTGGTGCGGGTCACTGCCTCGAGGTAGCTGTCAAAATCCACCAGCGCCAGCCCGGTCACCTCCGCCAGTCTATGCGAGACGTAGGTTTTGCCGCTACCCGGCATGCCGATCAGAATCACATTGTTCATTGCACAGTCTTGCTTAAAGCGAACAGCGTTTTTAAAAACACCGCGCTTTGCTCAGGATAATTTTTCAGCGTATACTTTTCTAAAAGGAGAGCTTCGCGTTCTTCATCTATAACCGGCAAGTGCCGGGCTTTTTTATATTCCCCGATTTTTCTGGAAAGCTCCATCCGCTTTTCAAAAAGCGCCATCATCTCGGCGGTCACCAAAGCGATTTCCTCACGATACTCATCCATCTTTTCTGCTCCTTAAAATCAAATCATAGAAAACCATTCCGCAGCAGGCGGAAACCACCGGTACGGCCCTTAGCCCGATGCAGGGGTCATGGCGACCGCCAATCTCCAAGGTGACCATCTTTTTAGCGACGGGATCATAGGTCTTCTGGGGCAAGGCGATAGAGGCGGTTGGTTTAAAGATCGTTTCAAAATAAACCGGCATGCCGTTCGTCAGCCCGCCGGCCAGCCCGCCCTGATGATTGGTCACGGTGCTCATGTCTTCTTTGTAGCAGTCATTCATGACGCTGCCAAAACTGGCCGGCATGTCCAGGGCGTCACCAAACAGGATACCCTTGACGCCGGGGATCGAAAAAATCAGATGACTCAACAAAGCCTCCGCGCCGTCAAAAAACGGCTCACCGATCCCGGCCGGCAGTCCGGTAATGGTCGTTTTGAGCTTCGCCCCGCACGAATCGCCATTCAGGCTCTCCAGATAGTCTTCAATGGGACCTTCCCGCCAGTTTCCGGCCTCGACGATAACCGTCGTGATCGTGATTCCCATATCCTTTAAAAAACTTTCCGCCAGGACCCCGGCGAAAGTCAAAGGCAGCGTGAGACGGCCGCTGAACATGCCCCCGCCGCGCGCGTCCTGATAACCCCGGTAACGCACCATGGCGGGATAATCGGCATGACCGGGCCGCACCATCGGCGAATCATCCCGGATATCCTCATTGGGGAAAATCGCCGTTAAGGCGCTGCCGTCAAAGCGCTGATCTTTTAACCCGCACAAGATTTCAGGAATATCTTTTTCTTTTCGCGGGGTCGTTCCTTTTTTCCCGCCCTGACGGGCTTTCAGACAAGATAAGACAAACGCCTCCGGATAGATTTCCCCGCAGGGCAGCCCCTCAATGGTCACCCCGACCGCTTTCTGATGGCTCTCCCCGAAGATCGTGACAGCGTAGTCATGCCCGAATCTAAAACTCATCGCGCCTTCCTCCAATCTTTTCATAGCCGGCGAGAAATTCCGGCCACGATTTCGCGATACAGCGGTCGTCATCGATGATGGTGTCACCGGTCGCGACGCTGGCCGCGAAAACCGCCATCAGCGCCAGACGGTGGTCATGGTGGGTGTGAACCGCGGCGCCATGCAGCCCATTCACTCCCTGAATAATCATCGCGTTATCCGTTAAAGAAATGTCAGCTCCCATGGCATTTAATATTTCCGCGACCGCTAAAGGGCGGTCGGATTCTTTATATTTTAAACGGCGGATATCTCTTAAAACATGGCGGTGCTTTCCGATGGCTAAAGCCAGCGCCAGCGGCGGCAAAAGATCCGGGCAGTCCTTTAAAGAAAGCTCACACGGCTTATTGAGATCGAGACGAGCCATCAGCGTATCAGCCTGGTACTCATCATCGGTTTCACTAAACAAAATCCGCTGGCCGAGATGGCGGGCGGCGATCAGATAAGCCTGCGCGCTGGCATCAGGCTTAGGCCCGATGTCCTGAAAAATGGCGTGATCAATGAATATATGCCTGCCATGAAAAATCACGCCCCGCTTAAAAAAAGCGGCGGTCATCCTGATATAAGGCAGACTGCTTAAATCGCCGCGCAGGACAATCTCACTTGGTTCCGGCAGACTCGATAACGCCATCAAAAGTCCCGAAGCGTACTGCGAGCTGTTTGAGATATCAATGTCATACCTGCCGGCCTGAAGGCCGCCATGCAATACACAGTGATCATCATATACATCAAGGTCAAGATAAGGAAAATCAATCCCGCGCTTTTTTAAGACGGGATCAACATAAAAAGTATAAGTATCCGCCTTTAAGGCGCAAACCGGAACGAGAAAGCGCAGCGTGCTGGCCGATTGTCTTACCAAGACAGGCTCTGGCGGTTTTGAAAACATCTTGCGGCCGTCAACGAAAAATCCATCTTCATGCTGACGGATATCGACATGCAAAGCACTTAAACCGGCGATGGTGGCGTCGACATCATCACAGCGGTCGATGCCCTTTAAAAAAAGCGGCTTTTTCTCTAGCGCCGCCAGGATCAGACGGCGGTGACTGCGGCTTTTGCTGAGCGGTAACGGCATCGTTCCCGACAGCCTGGAAGGTTTGTAAACCGGCATCTGGACCACCCTTTCCGGGCTTATTATATCGGACTATCCATTGAATATCAATGGCTGTCTATGATAGAATAGGAAAAAAGGAAGAAGGTGATCATGTTGCGGATCTTATGGGTGATCAATCCCAGCAGCGGCCGGCAGAACATGAAAGCGCTGGTGGAAAGAGTCATCGGGCGCTGTACCCTGGCCAATATCGCTTCAACCTATGATGTTTTCTTTACCGAAAAAAAAGATGACGCCTTTCAAAGATGCGCCGCTTTAAAAAGCCAAGACGCCGATCTTGTGATCGCGGTTGGCGGCGACGGCACCGTCAATGAAGTCATCGGCGGCATCATCGAAAGTCACAGCGACATTCCCCTGGCGATCATTCCCGGCGGCACCGTCAACGATTTCGCCACGTACCTGGGTCTGCCCCGCTCGGCAGACGCGATCGTCCGCATGCTCAAAGAAAAACAGACCACCAAAGTGGATATCGGCCGCATCAATCACCAGTATTTTGCCAACGTCGTCGCCGCCGGCACATTCTCCGATGTCAGTTACCGGGTGCCGAAAAGCAAAAAGGCCCGGTACGGCCCGCTGGCCTATTATGTTGAAGCGGCCACGCAGATTCCCGAGCTTTTTAAAACTTCCTATCAGCTCGTCATCCGCGCCGACGACAAAGTCTACGAGGAAAACGCCCTTTTGTTTCTCATCTCCAACACCCGCAACATCGCCGGCTTCTCGATTCTCGCCAGCCTGGCGGATGTCCATGACGGCTATTTCGATATGATGGTGATTCGCAAATGCGAATTAACCGACATGATCGCTTTAAGCAAAGATATCTTATTAAACAAACACTTAAACAGCCCTTTTTTATCCTATATCCAAGCCCGTAAAATCACCGTGGAAGGCTCCGCCGCCATCCCGGTGGATATCGACGGCGAGGTCGGGCCAAGCCTGCCGTTCACCCTGGAAAACCTGCATCAGGCCCTGACCCTGGTCGTTCCCAAAAAGGCCGGGAAAAGCTGATGTGCGGGCGGTATTATCTTGATGAGGGTCATGTGAAAATAAGCGAGATCCTCACCAAAGCCATGAAATACGGGCCGGTGCAGGCCGGAGATATTTTCCCCGGCATGACCGCTCCAGTTATCATCTGTTATCAAAATAAATACTATGTGCGCGCGGCGCGCTGGGGATATCAGAAAAAAATCATCAACGCGCGAAGTGAAACCTGCTTTGACAAAGCTTTCTTCTATCACGATCAAAAGATCCTGATCCCGGCTTCCGGTTTTTACGAATGGGATGCCCAAAAGCGTAAGCACGCCTTCACCTCTGATGAGCCGATCTATTTTGGCGGGCTGTTAAACCGCGCCAAAGAATTTGTTATCATCACCCGGCCGGCCAAAGATCCCGTTAAAGTGATTCATCCCCGCATGCCCTTGGCGATTGCCATAGAGGATTTTCCCGGCTGGTTCGGGAATGACGCCAGAATAATCATCACTAAAGATCAGAGACCGTTTCTAAAGCGGGAAATGTCAGCGGAACTTAAGCTGGATCCCTCATAAAGTTTATTTTCCGCTATATAGCGGTCCGAGATGTCTCTTAAAGGCTGATCGGAAATATCCAGAGCCAGCTTCTTTCCCGTCAGGCCGTGATCAAAATACTGGCGCACAAAACGGCGGCTGATATTGCCGCCCTGAAAGATGCGGTCGAGATAAACCCAGCCCTGAAAATGCGCGCTTTCCAGCTCGGCGTTGACCGCGTCCAGCTGCTGCTGCATGTTGTGGCAGAAAAACAGCAGACACAGGCAGTGGCCGGAATCTAAAACAAAGATATGAAAATTCTTTTTCATGACAGTCACCCCACAGGGATTGTATCATACGAAAGGAGAGAATGGCAATGACAAAACCAATGCTGCATGTCACCCCGGCACGGCACTGGATGAATGACCCGAACGGTTTTATTTATTTTCACGGCCGCTATCACTTGTTCTACCAGCATTTCCCTTATGAGAATGCCTGGGGAACGATGCACTGGGGACACAAGGTTTCCGATAATTTAGTGGACTGGGAGGATCTTGGCATCGCTTTGTATCCGAGTAAACCCTATGACCGCAACGGGGTTTTCTCCGGATCCGCCCAGGTCATCAACGATGAGCTCTACCTGTATTATACCGGCATTGTCTATGACCGCTACCGCGGCGAGGATATTCACCGCCAGGAGGGGGACGGCTTTCACGCCTGTCAGGTTTTGACGACTTCCAAAGACGGCTATCATTTTGACGCCCAGAACAAACGCGTCGTGGTGGACTCCTTCGCGGAAAACACCCCTTACGGCCACCGCGTCCATACCCGCGACCCGAAGGTGATCCAGGCCGGGGACAAGTATTATATGCTTCTGGGAAGCAAGTATCAAAAACCCGGACAGGAAAAAACCACCGGCATGATTTTAATCTATGAAAGTGAAGGCGGCGTTCATTTCACCTTCCAGAGCAAACTGGAAGATGACGCGATCGGCGATATGTGGGAGTGCCCGGACTATTTCGAGCTCTCCGGACAGGGCATTTTGACGCTGTCGCCGGAAAATATCTACCCGGAAAACAGCGGGCATTATCAAAACCAGGCGGTTTATATTCCAGCCCTTTTTAAAAACGGCAAGATGGAAATAACCGGCCCGGCGCGGCTGCTTGATATTGGCGAGGATCTCTACGCGGCCCAGTCCAACCTCGATGAGGACGGCCGGCGCGTCCAGTTTGGCTGGATGCGCATGCCGGATCCCGAAAAAGACGGCCAGTGGATCGGCATGATGACTTGTCCAAGGGTCCTGAGCTTCCATGACGGTCAGCTCTATACCCTGCCTCATCCTCATTACGCCGGCGCTTTTACCATCCCTTGCGGGGATTTCCATCCCGAGAAAGCCCGCAAGATGGTCGTGGATTTAAATCCCGGCGGCGCGGTGAATATCGGCGGTTATGAGCTCTCCTATCATGAGGACGGCACGATTCACGCCGACCGCGAAGCGGTTTTCCCTGATAACAGCCATATCGCGACACATTTTCAAACCACGCCGCAGCCTGGATGTCATCTCGAGATTTACAGCGACGCTCACATCATTGAGACGTTTATCAATGACGGCCGCGAGGTCCTTTCCAATATTGTCTACAATTTAAAAAATGATCTGTCCTTCAGCAATATTCGCTATTTCGCGATTTATAAAACCGACCGGGAGTGAGAAAAATGAAAAAAATAACGCTGATGCTGGTGGCGGCGGCGCTGATCCTTTGTTCCTGTGCCTCCTCAACCAATAACAGTGACCCGACGGGCTTTGACGCCTGGGTCAAAGAAAAAGAAGTCGAGCTGATCACGGGAACCACCAACTTTAATATGAACTTCCTCTGCAACGATCCCGCGGCGCTGGGCCTGCCGGAGGCGGAAACGTACGGCCTGGGCTTTGCCAGTCTGGAAGAGACCATGGAAATCTATGATGATTACGAACAGTGGCTGGAGGAAATGGCGGAATTTGACCAGGAAGAGCTGTCAGAAACCCAGCTAGTGACGTACAAGGCGTTTGAGGATTACTTAAACCGCGAGCTCGCCTTGAAGAATTATTACTATTATGACAATGACATGATCGGCTCATACAGCTCGGTGCTGCAGGAACTGCCGCTTTTACTGGAGATGTATACGTTTAACGATACCGCTGATCTGGAAAACTATTTTAAGGATATTACCGCCTTCAAGGATGATTTTCTGGCCTGCAGCGAATTTGAGAAAGAGCGCCAGGCGCGCGGCCTGGGCTATTCCGAGGATATCCTGGCCGATACCCGCGATCAGATTCAGGGCATTATCGATGAGGGCGGCAAAGAGATGACGGAAGTCATCAATCAGAATATCGCGGCGCTGGATTTTTTAAGCCAGGAAGAAAAGATCAGTTATCAGAAAAGAAACGAAACGGCGATCCAGGTCGAGCTGATGGGCGCTTATCAGGCCTTACTGGATGATCTCTCGACCTTTAAAGGCGCCGCGGAAACGACCGGCCTTTATGACAAGCCGGACGGCCAGGCGTATTATGAGGCCATGATTTACAATCAGCTGGGCATCAAAAAAGACATCTCTGATATTGAGGATGACCTGCTTAATATGTTTAATGAAAAGTACGAGCAGCTGGCATCCTTTGTCACCGATCACTATGATCTGATGAGTGTCGATGATATTTATGATATCACCTATGCCGAATTCTCGACGCCGCAGGAGGGCCTGGATTATTTAAAGACGAAGATCTTCGCGGTTGTTCCCGAGATTGACCATCTCAATTACCGCATTTATCAGGTGCCCGACAGTCTCAAGGACGGGTTCGCCCCGGCCGCTTATTTAAGTTCGCGCGTCGATATGAGCGCGGATCAGCCGGAATGTATCATGATCAATCCGGACAACACGGAAAATATCTTCCCGACGCTCGTTCATGAGGGATATCCCGGCCATATGTATCAGAATGCCTACCTACGTTCCTTGAATTACCCGACTTTAAACTATTTACTGGACTGCATCGGCTATACCGAAGGCTG
Source organism: uncultured Erysipelotrichales bacterium (assembly GCA_964596105.1). GTDB lineage: Bacteria > Bacillota_I > Bacilli_A > Erysipelotrichales > Coprobacillaceae > CAJUOR01. Next base: position 19,070 of record CAZQRT010000011.1, read on the forward strand.
GGCGATCTACATGGAAAATCAGGCCGCCACGTTCCTCGAGGAAGAAGCGGACTGGCAGACCCTGTTGACCCTCAACGAACAGGTCACCAACCCGCTGCTCTCTTTGATGGACATCGGCATTCACTATTACGGCTGGAGCTTTGACGACTGCTTCCAGTTTTTGAATGAGACCGCCGGCACGGATGACCCTGACGCGGTCCGGCGCATCTATGACATCATCGTGCAGACCCCGGCTTATTATCTTTACTACATTTATTCCGGGGAGCTTTTCAATCAGTATTATGAGACAGCCAAGGAAGCGTGCGGCAGTCATTTTGATGTCGTCGAGTTCAACCGCGTGCTTTTAAACAGCGGTCCGGTCGGCATGGATGTCGTCAAGGACAATGTTGATCAGTATATCAGCCAGAATAAATAAAAAAAAGGCCCTTGGGCCTTTTTATTTTACATATTTCTTTGCTGCAGGAAAACCGGGATCGGATCGTCGTCATCGCTTTCTTCCTCATTAGGCTGATGAACCCCGACCGGACGGGCCTGATCAAACTTAGCGGGAGCCGGGCGCACCGGAGTACCCTGAATGATCTGGTTGTCGCCTTCCTCAAAGCCGGTGGCGATGACCGTGACGATCATGTCGTCATCGAGGTTTTCATTGATGGCGATACCGAAAATGGTGTTAATGTCATTGCCGACCGCTTCGCGAATAACCTCAACCGCGCGGTTGGCGTCATAAAGCGAAATATTCTCGCCGCCGGTGACATTGATGATCGCGTCCTTGGCGCCTTCGATGGATACTTCCAGCAATGGTGAAGAGATGGCTCTGGTCGCCGCTTCCTCGGCCTTGTTTTCGCCTCTGGCCATACCGATGCCGATTAAGGCGCTGCCCTTGCCGGACATCACGGCCCGCACATCGGCGAAGTCCAGATTGATGAAAGCCGGAACCGCGATCAGATCCGTGATGGTCTGAACCGCCTGACGCAGGACATTGTCCGCTTCCCGGAAAGACTCCTTCATCGGCCGTCCCCCGATCACTTCCAGAAGCCTGTCATTGGAAACAACGATGATGGAATCCACGTTTTCCGACAGCTCATTCAAGCCGTCAAAAGCCTGGCTCAAACGGCGCGGTCCTTCAAACGTAAACGGCTTGGTGACCACTCCGACGGTCAGCGCGCCAAGATCCTTGGCCACTTTCGCGATGACCGGAGCCGCTCCGGTACCGGTGCCGCCGCCCATGCCGGCTGCCACAAACACCATGTCGGAATCCTTCAGCGCCTCGCGCAGTTCATCCTCCGACTCCTGCGCGGCTTTGCGGCCGATATCAGGATTACCCCCGGCACCTAAACCCTTGGTCAGTTCCTTGCCAAGGACAATCTTGTTTTTGATCTTGGTGCCGTTCAAGGTCTGGGCATCCGTGTTGGCAACATAGAACTCGACACCCTGGACTCCTTCATCCACCATGCGCGTGACAGCGTTGCATCCGCCGCCGCCTACGCCAATGACCTTAATCTTCGCAACTTGTACATATGCTCCTGCATCCATCTCATGATCCCCCATCTAATAAAATTTATTCATCCTCAGAAAACAATACATCCAGCACCCTGGATATTTTCTTATCGCCATGCTTGCTCGCGGGCTGCGATTTGGTAAGTCCCTTAAAGCGAGCCATCATCGTGTGACTGGTTTCCGGCAAGGTCATGCTTGGCTGCGGTTTACCGGTTAGCTTCGCGCGGTCAGACAAGTAATAAAGCAGCCCTAAATTACTGGTATAAGACATCTGGCGGGCCCCGATCGTCGTCGGCCGGTAAGTCCGGACCGGACACTCCAGAACCTGCCCGGCGACATCCTCGATATTCTCCAGCTCGCCGCCGCCGCCGACAATAACCACCTCATAACGCCGGCCATTGTTGATCATCATGATCTGTTCCTTGACCTGCGTCATCAGCTCGCTGACGCCCTGACTGAGCAGGACCGCGAGATCCTTCTGGGTATACTGGGTGACATCCTTTCCCTTGTAGCGGACATGGATGACATCCTCGTCGCTTAACAGCGTATTGCAAGTTCCAAATTTGATCTTATAAGTCTCCGCCCGCGTCATCTTGATGCCCCAGGCATCCGCCACCTTCTTGGTCAGCTGCTCGCCGCCGCTGGGAACATTGGTCAGAAACTTCAAATAGCCGTCCTCAAAAAAAGCGATGCTCGTATTCTTGTAGCCAATGTCAATCAGGATAGCTCCCTCCTGCAGATACACCTGATCAAACGCTTCCTTGGCGGCGCTGTAGGCATTCACGCAAATATCGATCACCGCGAGCCCCGCTCTTTCCACACAGCGCACATAAGCGTAAAGCATCTTCTTGGTGGTCGTGATAATCAGCGCGTCCAGATAGAGACTGGATGCCATCTTGCCTAAAGGAGCTTCCTTCGTGCTGATCGTGCCGTAATAATAATTGACAGGGATCACGGATACCACCGCTTCCTTGTCTGACTTCTCAAAGCGCGTCGCCTGATTGAGCGCTTTGACAATATGCTGAGGCGCGATTTTGCGGTCCTGGGCATTCACCAGACAATTGCCCTGGTTTTGATAAAGGCGGGTGTGATAAGTCGGAATGTTCAGGATGACGCTTTCCAGCTTGGCATCGAGATCATCTTCCGCTTCCTTGACCAGCTGCAGAATCGTCGTCGAGACCGCCGCCTCGTCTGTGATCTGTCCTTTCACAATCCCCCGGGATGGAACCATCTTACTGAAAAGGACATTGATATTCGAATTGAGAAGCTCGCCGACCACTAATTTGAAGGTCGAACTGCCCAAATCAAGACTGGCGTAAATATCCTTCACTCCGGTTCCTCCTTTCCTGGCACTGCGTTCATTTTATCATAAATTTCTATGAAAGAAAACACTTTTAAAGCCTCGCATCCGCTTTTTTTTATAATATTACGGACACGGCGAGGCATAAACCTTGTCTTCATACAGATCATAAGAACAGGCATTCGGCTCCTGCGATAGAATTTCCTGATAATATTTCATTTCCGTCGCCATGTCCTTTAAACGCACATAAACGATCTTCCCGTCATTCATGCGAATCGTCACGCGGTCGAGGTCATAAGGATCGACCGGGGAATAGCTGATATCGCTCATCAACGCGATCACAGCCTCCGGAATTTTGGCCAGCTGAGCGCAAAAATCATTTAAAAAGTCCTCGTCCTCAAAAGCCAGCAGCTGGGGATAAGCCTGCACTTCGTCGAGATTCTCCATCGCGATATCGATCAGCTTGCCCTGCTCGTCCACCACGCTTAACTGCTCGCCGTTGACGCGGTAGGCGAGAACCGGACTTTCCGTCACCGCGATCGTGATCCCGTAAAAAAAGCCGCGATGAACCCGGACATCCTTGACCAGAGCCAGCTTCCTGACATTTTTCTCAATGTACTGCGGGTAGGTTAAGGCGTGGACGCTGTTCTTGCTGACACCGGCCGCCTTTAAAACCGCCTTGTCGTCGAGAAAATGCGTCCCGGTGATCTTGATCGACTGCACCCGGGAAAACGGGGTGAGAAAAAAGCCGGCGACAAGGATGACAACCAGCACCAGAGACAGCCTTCGCAAAAGCTTCTGGCGGCGCTGCTGCCGCCTTTTTTTGGCCAGCGCCTTGACCTGATTATCATCATGCTCATTGTAGTAATATTTCTTTTTCATGGCCAGTTCACCAGCCTGACCTCGGTTGTTAAATCGATGTCATATTTTTTCCTGACTTCTTTTTTCGCCAGCTGGATCAAAGCCAGAATATCCCGCGCGCTCGCGTAGCCGTTATTGACGATAAAGTTCGAGTGCTTGGGGGAAAACTGCGCCCCGCCGATCTCAAAGCCGCGCAGCCCGACGCCGTCGATGCACTGCCAGGCGGGAATAGTCTGGGGATTGGTGAAAATCGAACCGGCGCTCGGCATATTCCAGGGCTGCGTGGTCATGCGTTTCTCTTTGCGCTTGTCCATCAGCGCCTTAATCATGCGGGGATCGCCGGGTTTTAACTGCAGCACCGCTTCGAGAATGATCCACTCCGGGTGCTTTTGAAACAGCGAACGGCGGTAGCCGAATTCCGCGTCGTTTTTATCGATATGAACGATCTCGCCGTTTTCATCGAGCACCGTGACCTCCCTGACCAGGTCAGCCATTTCGCTCAGATAAGCGCCGGCATTCATAAAGACCGCGCCGCCCACGCTGGCGGGAATACCGCCGGCGAACTCCAGGCCGCTTAGCCCGTATTTACAAACCTCGCCGGACAGCCGGATCAGACCGACACCGGCCTCGGCTTTCACGGTGGTGCCGTTGACTTCCACTCTCGTGAAGCATTCATTTAAAGAGATAATAACCCCTTCGTATTCGCGGTCGCAAAACAACAGGTTGGAGCCGCGGCCGATGACATAATAAGGGGTGTGGTGTTTTTTCAAATACGCTAAAAGTTTTTCCAGGCCGCTGAGATCTTTCACTTTGACATATAGCCGGCAGGGGCCGCCGACGCGCAGACTGGTGTGTTTATAGAGCGGTTCATTTTCGATCATTTCCCCGACATCCATGTTCAAAACGTTGGCAATGGTTCTCTCCAGGCTCATCTTCTCATGTCCCCTTCACCAAGGAAAGCGCCAGCTCGCACATTTTCGCGCAGGCGTCCGGATGACCCAGACGCAAGGCATTCTGCCGTATGCCGGCGAGTTTTTCCTCATCAAAAATCAAAGCGTCAATTTTATCGATCAGGGTCGCGGCCGTTAAATCCTTCTCCAGAATCATCTCCGCGGCTTGCTCGTCATAGAGCGCCCGGGCGTTGTACTCCTGATGATTATTGGCGACATAAGGGCTGGGGATGATGATCGAAGCCACCCCCAGGGCGGTAATCTCCGCCAGGGTGCTGGCCCCGGCCCTTGTCACCACTAAATCGATGGCATTTAAAAGCGGCGGCATATTTTTCACATAAGGAATCATTTTCACGTTATCAGGCAGATGCGGCAGATGCTGAGATTCCACATCATACTGCTTCTCCCCGGTGACAAACAGCAGCTGGTAGGATTTGCTGGCAACGGCCTGGATCATGTCCTCCACGACGCGGTTGACACTGGCGCTGCCAAGGCTGCCCATGACGATCAAAACCGTCTTTTTATCCTCGTCCAGGCCGTACTGGTCGAGGGCGTGATCGAGTTTCATGTTTTTGACCACGGTCGCGCGGGGATTGCCGTAAAGGTAAGTTTTCTTTTCCGGCAGGACATCCACCGCTTTCTGGTAGCAGGCGACCACGGCATCGACATTTTTGAGCAGGAAGCGGTTGGCTTTGCCGACCACGGAGTTTTGTTCATGGATCATGGTTTTGACGTGCAGCTGCTGCGCGGCGTAGACGATCGCGGCGCTGGGATAGCCGCCAAACCCGATGACAAGATCCGGCTGAAAGTCTTGAATCGTCTTTTTCGCTTTCCCGATGGCTCTCATAAAGCGCCACAAAGACTCTGCTTTCTGCATCGGACTGCCCGCGAAGCCGGTGACTTCCAGGCCCTGGTAAGGATAGCCGTTATTCGGAACGACGCGCGCCTCGAGACGGTCGCGGGTGCCCACAAACAAAAATTCATCGGCCACGCCGTGTTCCTTCATGTAATCCGCCAGGGCCAGGGCCGGATATAAATGTCCGCCGGTGCCCCCGGTGCCGAAAATAACGCGCATATCCTTCACACTCCTGTCGGGTATTATATCATAGAATAGTAGAAAATGGGTAAAAATAAAGGGCACATCGTGCCCTTTAGTCGAGAATTTCGTCCAGTTCCAAAAGAATGGTCGCGAACAGTTTCATGCCGTCCAGGTAGTTGCGGATGCGCAAAAACTCGTCAGGCTGATGGGCTCCGCCGTGGCCCGGAGCGAGGAATTCCGGCTTGTGATCGCCGGGACGAGGCACGCTCATGCCGGTCGCGACCGCGTTAGGGATCTTGCCGGCGTAGGTGCCGCCTTTGCCGATGCGCATGGCCACGCTGTTTCCGGTGAATTCGGAAACCAGACGGGAGATGGTTTTAGCTTCTTTGCCGTTGACGTCGATGTAGTACGGCTTGCTGGTCATCATGATCTCCATGTGGAAATCGTGCTTTTCGCAGGTGCTCGTGATGGCGTCGATGACGCGTTCATTGGTATCGGTGACGCAGTGCCGGCAGTCGTTAGTGAGATAGACATGGCCGTCGATGACCTCTAAAACCGTGCCGCTGGAAACGGTCTGGCCGGAAATGTCATCGCTTTTCGCGAATCCCAGGAAAGTGCCGTAAGGATCGTCGTTGACATGATTGATAAAGTCAAAGATCTGGCGGTCGCTTTCCTGGATGCCGGGCAGTTTCACTAAGACTTCGGTCAGCTTGCGGATGGCGTTGGTGCCGCCTTCCGGGAAAGCCGCGTGGCTGGAAACGCCGTGGGCGATGATGGTGACGGTATCGCCGTTATCGATGACATCGTAGCCTTTTTCCGGGATCACGCCAAGATCGAGCTGATCATTTTTTCTGATTTCAATGGTGGCCTCATTCGGGATGATATTAAACACGCTGCCGCTGTGCAGGGCGACGATGTCATCTGATAATGTCTGATTGGAAACCACTTTGTACTGGACCCGGCCAAACTCGCCGCAGGCGCCCGGGTATCCGGCATCGGGAACCAGCGAGAACTGCGGGACAGGATAATGTTCAACGTAGTGGCAGACATCGGCCATGCCGGTCTCTTCACTGGTGCCCAGATACAAGATGATATTGTGTTTAAGTTTAATGTCTAAAGCGTCGAAGGCTTTTAAAACATAGAAGGTGCCGATCGCGGCGCTCTTGTTGTCGCTCACGCCGCGCCCGAACAGCATGCCGTCTTTGATGGTCGGCGTGTAAGGATCGGTCAGCCAGCCCTCCCCTTCCGGAACGACATCGAGATGGGCCCAGACGCCGATGCTCTTGGTGATATCGGCGTTCTTTTCCCGGGAAATAGCGCCGACCATATGGTCATAATCTTTGGTTTCATAGCCCGCGTCCTCGCCCTTTTTCAGCATTTTGGCCAAAACCTCGCGGCACCCCGGGCCGAATGGCTTGACTTCACTATTGGCATCGGAGACGCTTCTGATGGCGGCGATGTCAGACAAATCAGCGATGATGTCTTTTTCATGCTCATCGATCCAGTCAAAAACCGGTTTGTTATTCATGATTGTTTTCCCCCTTTTTGGCCATTATAACACGTTTCAAAAATGATTGCTAAAAAGTATCGGTTTGAAGTAAAATAAAGGCGAGG
>CAZQRT010000012.1:0-24900 GCA_964596105.1 uncultured Erysipelotrichales bacterium
TCTCTGGCCGGCAATATCGGCGTGCCTTACAGCGAGGTGGTTTTAAAGGAAAACCTCTTGAAAGAAAGCGGGCATGCCGTCGTTTTGGAGCTTTCCAACTTCCAGCTTCTTGATATCGATCAGTTTCATCCCGAAGTGGCGGCGATCACCAATTTAAGCCCGGATCATCTCGACTATATGGCCTCGCTGGATGAGTATTACCGAAGCAAGATGCGCATCTATGAGAATATGGGGGCCCGTGACTTTTTGGTTGTCAATGGCGATGATGAGGTTTTAAAGCAGTATCTTCAAAGTAATCCGCCAAAGTGTCAAATCGCCGCCTTCAGTCTGGAACATGAGGCGGATATGATGCTTCAAGGTGACCAGCTCGTCTATCATCATCAGCCCGTCATGAAAACAAGCGATATTCAGCTGGTCGGGCCGAAAAACATCATGAATGTCATGACCGCCCTTTTGATGGGGCACGCTTTGGGGCTCGATTTTCAAGCGATGGCTGATGTCGTCAGAGGGTTTCAGGCGGTGGAGCACCGCATTGAGTTTGTCCGCGAGCTGGACGGCGTGAAGTATTACAATGACTCCAAGGCGACCAATACCGATGCCACGATCGTCGCGCTTGATTCCTTTTCCTGCCCCGTGATCCTTCTGATCGGCGGCAAGGACAAAGGGCTGGCCATGGATCCTTTAAAACCCCATTTGAAACATGTCAGGATGATCATCGGCTACGGGGCCTGCGGCCAGCGTCTTTTAAATGATCTCAACTTTCCTGAGAGCGCTTATGTCCCTGATTTAACCCGGGCCGTAGAGCTGGCAAAAGAAAGTGCCGTTTCTGGCGATGTCGTGCTGCTTTCGCCGACCACGTCCAGTTATGATCAGTTTGAGAACTATGAACAGCGCGGCCGGGCTTTCAAAAGCATCGTGATGTCGCTATGATTTTTTGTTTATTTTTGATCTTTATTATGTTATAATGCAAGCGATGAAGGAGGATCAGACCATGGGATACGGAAAGAAAATTAAAGATTGGTTTATCGATGATATTGAACCGGCCGAGGGCGAAGAGGAAGAAGAAGACTACAGCGAGCCCCGGACCAGTATTTTTGAACAGGCCCAGTCCCAGAAAACCAGCGACGCGGTGAAGGCGCTCGATGCCAGCAAGGACAGTCACCTCGTTTTGATTGAACCGCGGGCATTCTCGGAGGCCAGCGATATCGCGAATTTTTTAAAACAGAAAAGAGCCGCGGTCGTGAATCTGCACCGTCTGCAGAAGGCGCAGTCGAAACGCGTGATCGACTTTTTAAGCGGCGTGGTTTATGCCATCGATGGTGATATTCAGCGCATCGGTCCGAAGATCTTTCTTTGCACGCCGAAAAACATCGGGGTCGCCGGCAATATTACCATGGATGATGATGAACTGGAAGGAGAAAAGTATTAGGACATTCTAATACTTTCTTTTTTATGGACCATTATCTTGTTCATTTTCCCGGCGAGAAGGTTTTTCTGTCCCAGGTGCTCGACGCCATATCGCGGGTTAAAAAGACCGGGAACCCGGTCCTTTTTGACTTTCTCAATCCTTATCAGATGACGATCGTGGAAAGCGTCGCCGGCCAGAATGACATCGCGGTGGCGTTTGACGGCGGGATGGATCACGCCGAATACAAAAGGGCGCTTTTTTCCCCTGATGAAGACAACGATTTCGCGATCAGCGTCATCGCCGTTACCTGGCAAAAGAAGTTCAACGCCCTGACGCACCGCGATATTCTCGGCGCTTTGATGTCGCTGGGTTTGAAGCGAAGCGTCATCGGGGATATTTACATCACCCCCGGAAAAGCTTATGTCGCCTGCAAACAGGAGCTGGCCGGCCTGCTTTTAAACGAGCTGAAAAAGATCCGGCGCGGCAGTGTGAAAACGAGTCTCTGCCAGGAGCGGATCATAAAAGAAGAGCATTTTGAGACGGTGATGCTGCCGGTTTCCGCCTTGCGTCTCGACGTTCTCATCGCCGAAGCGTGGCATCTTTCGCGAAGCCAGGCGCAGGCTTTGATCCGCGCACAAAATGTCAAAGTTAACTATAAAGAGGTTGTGCAATTTCATTATTTGTGTCATAATAATGACATGATTTCCGTGGCGGGCCACGGCCGTTTTAAAATATCGGAAACCGGCCGCGTCAACCGCAAAAACAAACCAGTGGTGGAAATCCGGTTTTTCCGATAGGTGGTGACGACATGAGCAAAGATACCTTCACGACCCGCTTTCGCGGTTATGATCCCGGTGAAGTGGACGCGAAGCTGAAGCAGCTGCAGGATGAAATCACCCGCCTCAACAAAGAGAAAGACCTCTTGCAGGAGGATGTCAACAAACTTCGCGAAGAGAATAAAATTTTGAATCACCGCATTCAGATTCACGAGAAGGCCAATGAGGAAATCGCCCGGCTGGCTTTGAAAGAGGCCAGCGAACTGATCGAAAAAGCCAAGCGCAACGCCAATTTGATTTTGCAGGAATCGCTGGACTATGTCCATACCCTGAGCGGAGAAGTGGAGGGCTTCAAGGAAAAGGCCGCGGCTTTGAGGGCCAGCGTGCAGAAGATCAACCAGGAGCTTCTCGACACGATCGACCATTCCGAGCTTTACTACCTGATCAGCGAAGGATCCAGTCCCGATGCCAAACACGCCAATCTAGTCGTCGACAGTGATGATCAAAAAGACTAAGACGAAGACAAGTCTCACGAGAACTTCTTTTTAGAGAGTCCGCGGACGGTGCGAGCGGATAAAGAACCTGGTGAGATATCACTTTCGAGTCGCTTATCCCAAATTCAGTAAGATAAGCCGCGGGTCGCGTTAAGACTTTAAGAGCATGGCCCAGCCATGAACAAAGGTGGTACCGCGTGATGATTTGCGTCCTTTCGAAGGGCGCTTTTTTATTGTGAGGGGGAATAGGAAATGAACTACAAAGACACCCTGCTGATGCCGAAAACGGACTTTGAGATGCGCGGCAATCTCGCGAAAAAAGAGCCCGGTTTTGTGCAGCGGTGGCAGGAAATGAAACTTTATGAGAAAGTTTTGAAACAAAATGAAGGAAAACCGGCGTTTGTTTTCCATGACGGGCCGCCTTACGCCAACGGCGACATGCACATGGGGCACATGATGAACAAGGTCATCAAAGACGTCATCGTGCGCTACAAAAACATGACCGGATACTACTGCCCGTTTGTTCCCGGCTGGGACACCCACGGCCTGCCGATCGAAAGCGCGATCCAGAAACTCGGCGTGGACAGAAAAAAAATGAGCACGGCCAAATTCCGCGAAAAATGCTACGATTACGCCTTGAAGCAGGTGGACAGACAGAAAGAGCAGCTGATCCGCATGGGCACCTTCGCGGATTACGATCATCCTTATCTGACCCTGCAGAAAGAGTTTGAGGCGGATCAGATTGAAATCTTTGGAAAAATGGCCCTCGACGGCCTGATCTACAAAGGCAAAAAGCCGGTCTACTGGTCTTATTCCAGCGAATCGGCTTTAGCGGAAGCCGAGGTGGAGTATTACGATATCAAGTCCCCGGCGATCTATGTTTTGTTTGATGTCATCGACGGCAAAGGCGTTTTAAACGGCGATGAGCATTTTGTGATCTGGACCACCACGCCGTGGACGATCCCTTCCAACCAGGCGATCTGCTTAAATGGCGGTCTTCTCTATGCCGCAGTCAAAACCCCGAAAGGCACCTTGATTGTCCTTGCCGAGCTGGTTGATCAGCTTTGCGAATTATTCCAGATTTCTGATTACGAAGTCGTTAAAACTTACTATGGATCCGAGCTGGAAGGCGTCATCTGCGCCCATCCGTTTAAAGGCATGGCGCCGTTTTATGACCGCGATATTCCCGTCATCCTGGGCGATCATGTCACCGCTGACGCCGGTACCGGCTGCGTCCATACCGCTCCGGGCTTTGGTGTTGACGACTTTAATGTCGGCTTAAAGTACGGCCTCGAGGTTTTGTGCCCGGTCAATGAGCAGGGCCGCATGATGGCTGAAACCGGGGATTTTCTGGCCGGACAGCATGTCGACGAGGCCAACCAGACGGTCTGCGACAAACTCTCCGCACAGGGCCGCCTCTTAAATCTGACCTGGATCACGCACTCCTATCCGCATGACTGGCGCACGAAAAAGCCGATCATCTTCCGCGCCACCGATCAGTGGTTCTGCTCGATCGACAAAATCCGCGACAAGCTGCTCGATGAGATCGACCATGTCACCTGGCTCAATCAGTGGGGCCACATCCGCATCTACAACATGATCCGCGACCGCGGCGACTGGTGCATTTCCCGCCAGCGCACCTGGGGCGTCCCGATCCCGATTTTCTACTGCGAGGACGGCACGCCGGTGATGGAAAAAGAAGTGTTCGACCATATCGCCAAACTGTTTCGCGAGTACGGCTCCAACGTCTGGTTTGAGAAAGAGGAAAAGGATCTCTTGCCGGAAGGCTACAGCAATCCTCATTCCCCGCACGGCGTGTTCAAAAAAGAAAAAGACATCATGGATGTCTGGTTTGATTCCGGCAGCAGCCACACCGGCTGCATGCGCGAAAGAGGGCTGGGTTATCCGATGGATCTTTACTTTGAGGGCAGCGATCAGTACCGCGGCTGGTTTAACTCCAGCCTGATCATCGGCACCGCGGTTTACGGCCATGCCCCTTATAAAACCGTGCTTTCCCACGGCTTTGTTCTGGACGGCAAGGGCAACAAAATGAGTAAATCTTTAGGCAATACGATCGATCCGATCAAAATGGTCAACCGTTTTGGCGCTGATGTCATCCGCTTATGGGCCTGCTCGGTCGCTTTTCAGTCCGATGTCCGGGTTTCCGAGGAAATCCTCAAGCAGACCAGCGAGAACTACCGCAAAATCCGCAACACCATGCGCTTTGTGCTGGGCAATCTCAACGACTTCAAGGCCGCTGACTTAGTTGATCCGGCCCGGCTGAATGAGATTGACCGCTATATGCTGGCGAAATTAAATGAGCAGATCACCCATATCCTGGACTGCTACGAGCATTATGATTTCCTCGAAGCGGTCAACTCCACTTTAGTCTACATGACCAATCTTCTCAGCGCGTTCTATCTGGATTACACCAAGGATATTCTCTATATTGAAAAAGCCGACAGTCCGAGACGCCGCGAAGTGCAGACCGTGCTTTACCACCACTTCAAGCAGTTCACGAAAGTTTTGTCCCCGGTTCTGGTTTTCACCATGGAGGAGCTGCACGATCATTTCCACTGCGACGACGACAAAGCGGAGTCTATTTTCCTGGAAGATCTCCCGGAACTTCCAAAAGTCACAAGCGATGACGAACTGGTGGAGAAGTTTTTGACGGTGCGCCAGGATGTCTTAAAAGCTTTGGAGATTGCCCGGCAGGATAAAGTGATCGGCAAATCCCTGGAGGCAAAAGTGACGCTTTGCCTGAAGGACGAATATCAGGATATCACGAATATCAAAGAAAATTTAAACCGCCTGCTGATTGTTTCCAAGGTTGAGATAACAGATCAAAATACAGGTGACCCGTATCCGACCGGGACGATCAGGGTGGAGAAGTTTAACGGCGTGCTGTGCCAGCGCTGCTGGAACGTCTATGAACCTGAAGAGATGGCTAACGAGGAAATCTGCCAGCGCTGCGCCGCGGTCTTGAGCGGGGAATAATTTGTGGTGACGGACATGTTTGACTTGTTTAAACAAAAACTCAAAGCCTTTTTCCATAAAGTCAAAAACCGCGATTTTGCCTTTCCCTTTACCAGGCGCGATATGATTGTGAGCCTGGCGGTCATCACCGGTATTTTTCTAGGCGATCAGCTCACCAAGCAGCTCGCCGGAAGGATGCTGATGGAAGGGCAGAGCTACGAGCTGGTGGATAATATTTTCTATTTTACCTACGTGCATAATACCGGCATGGCGTGGAGTCTTTTTCAGGGCGCGCGCTGGATCTTTGTGGTGCTGACCATCATCGCGATTATGGGCATGATCTATTTTTTCACCATGACCAAAAAGCATGAGGTTTTGACCCGCTGCGGTCTGATCCTGACATTAGGGGGATCACTGGGGAACCTGGCGGACCGTGTCTTTCTGGGATATGTCCGCGATTTTATCCATTTCTATATATTCGGCTATGATTTTCCGATTTTCAATGTCGCTGATATCGCGGTCGTCATGGGGATCGGCCTGATCATCCTGGAAATTTTCATTCAGGAGTATAAGATATGGAAATTATCGAAGACATTGTAGAAAAGGACGGGCCGCGCGTCGATCAGTATCTTTATCAAAAGGGGCTGGGAACGCGCACCCAGATTCAAAGCTATATCAAAGCGGGGCATCTGAAAGTCAACGACAGCCTGGTGAAAGCCAGTTACGCGGTGAAAAAAGGCGACCGCATCCGTTATGAGATTCCCGATCCCAAACCTTGCGAGATCCTGCCGGAAGATATCCCCTTAGACATCGTCTATGAGGATGAGGATGTCATCGTCATCAATAAACCGTCGGGGATGATCGTCCATCCCGGTCCCGGGGTTTATACCGGGACCCTGGTCAACGCCCTTTTGTATCACTGTCATGATTTGTCGGGCATTAACGGCGTGCTGCGCCCGGGCATCGTGCACCGCCTCGATAAAGACACGAGCGGGCTGATCATGGTCGCGAAAAACGATCAGAGTCACCAGGAGCTGGCCCGCCAGCTCGCGGATAAAACCGCGCACCGCGTCTACATCGCTTTAGTGCACGGGGTGGTGGATCACAACTACGGGCGCATCGAGGCCCCAATCGGGCGCGATCCCGCTGACCGCCAGAGCATGACGGTGACCGCCCGCAACGGCAAGCCGGCCGTCACGGAATTTAAGGTTTTGCGGCGCTACGCGGAGTATACCCTTTTGCAGTGTCAGCTGGAAACCGGCCGCACCCATCAGATTCGCGTCCATCTGCGCTATATCGGCTATCCGGTCGCCGGGGATCCCAAGTACGGCTACCGCCGCGACCGCGATACAGAGCACGGCCAGTACCTGCATGCCGCGGCCCTGTCATTCCATCACCCGAAAACCGGCGCCCCGTTATTTTTCACATGTCCTCTGCCTGACTGGTACCAGGCCCGTTTAGAAATTTTGAAAGGAGATTATTAGTATGGCTATCACGATTCATTTGTATTACACCGGCCAGGGCGAGGCCGCGCAAAATTTCGCCAAGGAGATGATCTCAAGCGGTGTCGTCGCGAAAATCCGCGCCGAGGAAGGCAACCTGGGGTACAATTATTATGTGTCCCTGGAGCATCCGGAAACGGTTCTGCTCGTCGATCAGTGGGAGAACCAGGAGGCCATCGACCGCCATCACGCCTCGGAGATGATGAGCGAGCTCGCCGCCTTGAGAGACAAATACGATTTGAAGATGCAGGTGAAACGCTATATTGAGGACGAGGAAGGAACCCCGGCCAAAGATCAGCAGTTTATCCGCCAGTAAACAATAAAGGACGGTTTTTTACCGTCCTTTATTGCGTCCCGTTTGATTTTAAACAGACTGATTCAGACTGCCCATAATACGCTTCGTATTCGGCAGGTTCTTTTTCGCAACCTTGTTTAGAATACCCTCACCGCGAGTTTTGACAAGTTCAATGGCGATCTGGTCGACCAGCGCATTGGTACCGTGTGGTAATTTGACTTTCAGCGATCTTGACATGTTATTGAAGTACTGCAAAGAGGCATAGCGGGCTAAAACCTGGGCGCATGCCACGGCGACATACTGGCCGTAGCTGTTTTTTTCAAACATCAGGTTCTTGACCACGATCACTTCATTTTTCAGGTAGTTGTAGTACGTCTTCGGCGCCACGAAATATTCCACGACCTTGGTTTCGACCGGATATTCGAGGCGCTGCATGACGTTGGTGATCGCCTGGTTATGCAGCTTCGCTTTGATATGCGCGGCATTGATTCCTTCGTTGATCATCTTGTTGTAGTGGGGATTATCCAGAATTAACAGACTGTAGATAATCCGGTCCTTGATTTCGCGGGCGATGCGGATGATTTCCGCGGCCGGCAGCGACTTGACATCGCTGAGATTAAACTTGGAAAGCCAGGGAATATCGTCGTCGTCCACGTAACAGGCTACCGTGCAGATGGGTCCGAAGTAATCGTTGTGACCGACATCATCAGAGCCGATATGCCGTTTTAAATATGGCTCGCCTTGCGCCGGCGCGCCGGTATGGAGCGGTTTATGCCATCGGCGCATGGCATCCTCCGCCCTGATACCTTCAAAAATCACATCCCTTGAGACCTTTGCGGTGATGGTGCATCCAATGATCTGGGCTTTAAAAAGAACATCGGAATCATCTATTAAAATCATCTGGCTGTCGTAGAACTTTCTCATTTTTGAGAGGGTTCTGTCGTCAACCGTGATTGTAATAGACTCCATATTATCACTCCCCATGCCTTATTATACCACTTTTTATATGCGATGGATAGGGGATTTTTTTCTTTTTGACAAGGGGGAGGGAATTTGCTAGAATAGCCCTGGTGATCAGGATGAGTCTCGATCTTGTGATTTTTTTAATTTTGCTGCTCGCTTTTCTTTTAGGTTTAAAAGCGGGTCTGATCAATCGCGTCATCCACTGCGGGGCGGCCTTTTTGATCTACGGCGCCGCCTACCGCTATCAAAATGATGTCGCGAGGCTTTTTTCCTTTGACTATTACCTCGAAAAATACGCCCCTGATCTGGTTTTGTACAGCGAGCCTTTAAGCCGGATATTCGGCTTTCTTGTTATCGTGATCGTGCTGACGATTGTGTTTCAAGTTCTCTACCACGCCTTCGCGCCTTTTTTTCATAAGGCGGAACGCTGGCTGTTTCCCGTCTACTGGCTGGATCATCTGGGCGGGGGAGTTGTCAATATGCTGTTCATCGCTTACGCGGTATTGATTATCCTGGAATTCGCGAGCGCTTTTCAGCCAGATCTTTTAACCGGCTCTTATTTTATCGAGTTTATTAGAGGTATCTTTTATGAGCGATTCTGAGAAAATATTAGAATTTGATAAAGTGATGGCGCAGCTCGAGGCGTTCACATCCTCATCTTTAGGCCTTCAGCATTTGTCCGCCATCTTCTATTACCATGATTTCCAGCAGTGGCAGACGGCCCGCGACCAGACCGCGGAAGCCCTCGCGCTGGTCAACGCCTATGGAGCGTTAAGTTTAGGCGGCCTGACCGATCTGACCCAGGCGGTCAGAAAAGCCGGGATGGACGGCATTCTGAGCGGTGAGGAACTGTTAAACTGCGCCGCGATGGATGATGTCGTGCAAAGCTGCCGCCAGTACGCCGCCCAGAACAAACTGGAAACCCCTTATTTTACCGCCGCTATCAAAGATTTAACGGATTTAAGGGATCTCAAGCAGGTCATCACGCTGAAAATCCTTCCCGACGGGGAAATCGCCGATCACGCCTCGCCCAAACTGTGGCAGATCCGGCGCAAGATGATCCAGACCAAACAGAAAATCCAGCAGACCCTGAACCGGTATCTGGAAAAAGGCGATGATTATCTCGCCGAGCAGTGGACCACGATGCGCAATGACCGCTACGTCATTCCTGTCAAAAGCGCCTATGTGCATCAGGTCAAGGGCATCGTTCACGCCCAGTCCGCCAGCAAGCAGACGGTCTATATCGAACCGGAAGCGGTGGTGTCCTTAAACAATGAGCTGACGGCTTTGCAGGCCGAGGAGTTTGAGGAGATTCAGGCCATCCTTTTTGACTGCTCTCAGCTCGTCAAGAAAAATCAGGAGCCGCTGTTAAAAAATCAGGAGATCCTCGGCACCTGGGATTTCCTTTTCGCGAAAGGCCGCTACGCCAAAAGCATGCGCGGCGTTATGGCCGACCTTGTCCCGCAAGGCCGCGAATTCGTGTTAAAAAAAGCCCGCCATCCACTACTGCCCAGTGAGACTGTGGTGGCCAATGATATCATTTTCCGGGATCCCCGGCACATGCTTTTAGTCACCGGCAGCAACACCGGCGGCAAAACCGTGACCTTGAAAACCGCGGGACTTTTGACCCTCATGAGTCATTACGCCCTGCCTGTCCCGGCCGATGCCGCCACCCTGCCGTTTTTTGACGCGGTCTATGTCGATCTGGGCGACGAGCAGTCCCTGGAGCAGTCGCTGTCCACCTTTTCCGGCCATCTTTCCAAACTGGTGGCCATTTTGGCCGAGGTGACCAAAGACAGCCTGGTGCTTGTGGATGAGATCGGCAGCGGCACGGACCCGCTTGAAGGGCAGAGCCTGGCGCGCGCGGTTTTAGAATACCTCCATGAGTTTCAAACGATGACGATCGCCACGACGCATTATTCCAGCCTGAAGCGGTTTGCCAGGGAAAGCGATTATATATTAACCGCCAGCGTGTCTTTTGACCATGCCACCCTGACGCCGACCTATCAGCTCTTGCTGGGGCAGGCGGGAAGCTCCTACGCCCTGGAGATTTCCCGGCGGCTGGGTCTGCCGGAAAGAATATTAAGGCGCGCCGATGAACTGATTTCCGCTGAGCGCAGCGACACCGACCGCCTTTTGATCAAACTGGAGCAGGAGCAGGAGGAAAACCTGCTGTTGAAACAAAAATTGAATGAAGAGCTGACTCAAGCCCAAGAGCAAAAAAAACAGTATGAACAGGCCAATGAGCAGTGGGAGCAGGAAAAGGCGAAAATGAAACAGCAGGCTGAAGAAGAGTTCCAGACAGCCCTGACTAAAGCCCAGGCCGAGCTTGAGAATATTATCGCCTCTTTCAAGGAAAAAAACGAACTGAAGATCCATGAGCAAAATGAAGCCCGTCAGGCCCTGGCTAAATTCCAGGCCGATAAAACCGTCCGCCAGGGCGATCCCGATTATCCTTACCAGACTGGCGATATTGTCCGCGTGGTCTCCATGAACCGCGTTGGTGAGGTGCTGGCGGTCAAAGCTGATGCGCTGTTACTGGATATTGACGGCATGAAGGTGCGGATTTCCAAAAGCGACGCCGTTTACGAAGGCAAGAAGGAGCCGGAAAAAAAGGTCGCGACAAGAGGGCAGATACCGAAGAAAACCGGCAGCTTTGAGATCAATATCATCGGCATGCGCTATGAGGAAGCGATGCGGACGGTGGATAAATTTTTAGATGACGCGATCGTCATGGGCTATCCGGCGGTGCGCATCATCCACGGCGTCGGCACCGGCGCTTTGCGCAACGGGGTGAATGCTTTGCTCAAGAAAAACAAGATGGTGAAAAGTTTCCACAGCGCCGGACCGCAAGACGGCGGGCTGGGGGTCACTCTGGCGAACTTCAAGGAATAGGGGGTCCGCGATGGATTATATCAAACAGAAACTTTCCTTGCTGCCGATGCAGCCGGGCTGCTATCTCATGAAGGACGGCGAAGGCACCGTCATTTATGTCGGCAAGGCGAAGAAATTAAAAAATCGCGTCTCCAGCTATTTCAACGGCGTGCATAATTATAAAACCACCCGTCTTGTCAGCGAGATCGTCGATTTTGACTATATCGTGACCGCTTCGGAAAAAGAGGCGCTGCTGTTAGAGATCAATCTCATCAAAGACTACGCCCCGCGCTACAATATCATGTTTATGGATAACAGCTATTATCCGTATATTCAGCTGACCCGGGAAAGGCATCCGCGGCTGCGTATCGTGCGTAACGCCGCCGATAAAAACTGCAAACATTTCGGGCCTTTTCCCGACGCCACCGCGGCCCGTGACACCTTCCGCCTGTTAAACCGGCTGTATCCGCTAAGAAAATGCGAGCACATGCCAAAAAAGCCGTGCCTGTACGCGTCTTTAGGGCAGTGTCTGGCGCCTTGCGTCAATGAGGTTCCGGAAAGCGAATATAAAAAAATCGCCAGTGATATCTCCCGTTTTATTCACGGCGACACCCGCGATGTGATCTCGGAACTGGAGGCGCGGATGGAAAAAGAGAGCGCCGCGATGAACTACGAGGTCGCGATGGAATGCCGCGATTTGATTAACCATATCAACCATGTCACGGCCCGCCAGCATGTCCAGTTTGACGACGGCGTGGACCGCGACATCCTCGGCTATGAGGTCGACAAGGGATATTTGAGCATCCAGCTGTTTTTTATGCGCCAGGGCAAACTGTTGAGCCGGGATTTTAATATCATGCCGGTCTATGATGAGGAGGAAGACGAGATCGTCCGTTTCATCATGGACTTTTATTCCGTCAACACCTGCCCGAAGGAACTGCTCGTGCCGGCGGCTTTAGATGACCAGCTTTTAAATGAGATTCTCGACTGCAAGGTCATCAAACCGCAGAAAGGAAACAAGGCGGATCTGGTGAAAATGGCTTGCGACAACGCGCGGGAGATGCTTGAGAATAAATTCAGCATGATGGAAAAGACCGAGACCAACACGATCGGGGCGGTGCGCCAGCTTGGCGAGCTGCTTCATATCGCTACCCCGCACCGCATTGAGCTGTTTGACAATTCCAATCTCCAGGGCGCTTACGCGGTGGCGGGCATGGTGGTGTATGTCGACGGCGTTCCCAGCAAGAATGACTACCGCAAATTCAAAATCCGCACCGTGGACGGCCCGGATGATTACGCCAGCATGAAAGAAATCATCTACCGCCGCTATTTTCGCGTCCTGACCGAGCATTTAACCCCGCCTGATCTCATCATCGTGGACGGCGGCAAGGGCCAGATCAAAGCGGCCCGCGAAGCGCTGAACAGCCTGCGCCTTTCTTATCCGGTGTGCGGGCTTTCTAAAGATGACCGCCACCAGACCTCGCTGTTGATTGATCAAAACGGCGACGTGATTGATGTCGACCGCCGCAGTGCTTTGTTTTATCTTTTGACCAGGATGCAGGATGAGGTGCACCGCTACGCGATTTCTTTTCACCGCAATCTGCGCGCCAAATCGCTGGCTGACTCGGTGCTCGATGACATTCCGGGCATCGGGGCGAAGCGCAAAAAGCAGCTTTTGAATCATTTCGGCAGTGTCAAGCGACTGCGTCAGGCCGATGAAAAGGCCCTGGGCGAAGTGGTCGGGCCGAAACTGGCCGCCGTGGTCTATGATCATTTGCATAGCGATTCCGGCTGATTTGTATTATAATACGCATGGGAGGCGGGAAGTGTGTTTGGAAAACGGATGCTCCTTTTTGCCGTCGCGGCGCTTTGCTTTGTGGTCTGCTTTTTTACCCTGAATTTAAAGTATGACCGCTTTTACCGCGTGGCCGGCCTGAACAATGAAAACCGGCAGCTTTTGACGCGGTATCTCGACGAGGATGAGCAGGATTATCTCGTCGAAACCGCCCTGCCTTTCGATTCTTTCGCGCGTTTTTTAACCGTTGAAGGTTTTTCTTTATATGATCTCGAATATTATGAAGCGGTGGAAAAGACCGGCCGCTTTGCCGACAGCAGCGCGGTGGTCGATTATACCAACCGCCTGCTTGATAAAATCCGCGCGCGCGGCCAGGAGGATACCCTTTTGTCGCGCCTTCTAGACGCGAAGCTGGGGGACGCTTATCTGGAAGAGCCCGCTTTCGCGGAAAACCGCCTGGATTTTTACGCCGCCTACAGCGCCAAAGCGGCTGTGGTAAGTGGTGATATCGACATCTTGAATCAGCTTGACGACAAGATGCGGCAGTTCGGTTATGATGAGAATCAGCGCCTGCAGTTTTTGAGCACGTACGGCGGACAGTACCGCCTGGCGGCGCTGGAGGAATATTTTAATTTAAAGGAGCATCATCCTGATCTGCAGCTGGTGGGTCATCCCGATTCTCTGACGGCCGTCGTCAACGCCACCCGCATCGCTCCGGGGTATGAGCCGGAGCCTTTGACGATTCCTTATGATGTCCCGCGCACGATTTTCGCCTGCTATCTAAGGCAGGACGCCGCGCTGGGACTGGAGAAAATGGCGCGGGACGCCAGTTCGGATGAGGAGACGCTGCTTTTAGTGAGCGGGTATCGTTCTTTTGATGTTCAGACCGCTGATTATATCCAGGATCCCCAGCGGCCCCTGCCGGGCACGAGTGAATTCGGCCTGGGACTGACGGCGGAGCTCATGGTTCTGGATGTCGCTTATGATGATTTTCAATATACCGGCGTTTACGAGTTTTTAAAGGAAAACAGCTGGAAATACGGGTTTGTCGAGCGCGGCGGCGAGCACTTTTTCCGCTATGTCGGACCGGATGCCGCCAAGCTCATGCATGAGAAAGGGCTCAGCCTGGAAGCTTATGAGGGATTAAGCGATGAGTCGTGAAGCAGTCGGGGTCTTTGACTCCGGGGTCGGCGGGTTAACGGTTTTAGGGCATTTAACCGCGCTTTTTCCCCGCGAGAAGTATATTTATATCGGCGATAACAAACACAGCCCGTATGGCCTGAAAACCCCCGCGCAGCTGCTGGTCTACACCAGCCGCATCCTGGATTATTTTGTCAGGCGCCGGGTGAAACTGGTCGTGTTTGGCTGCAATACGACTTCCGCCACGATCCTGGATACGCTAAGGGAAAAGTATCCGGATCTGGCCATGCTCGGGGTGGTTGACGCCGCCAGTGACATGGTGAAAAGTTCGCCCAGCCAAAGGGTGCTGATCATGGCCACGCCGGCCACGATTGCAAGCCAGAGCTATCAGAAAAGGATTCCGCAGGGGGTGCCGCTGGCCTGCCCTGAGCTGGCGACCATGATTGAGGAAGGCTATGCGGAAAAGGATATGCTTGCTTATTTAAAAAAACTCGTGGATAAGCCGCTTGAAAACTGTGACGGGATTTTACTGGCCTGCACGCACTATCCGCTCATCAGTCCGCTATTGACAAGGCTGTATCCGGTTGTGCCGCAGTATTCCAGCAGTCTGGCGGTCGCCAGGGCCGCCGGGGCGTATCTGCAAACGGGTGATCAGTGCTTTGGCGGGGTGGAAATTTATACAACCGGAGATGTCGCGGCCTTCAAGAGGGCCGGAAGCAGGCTTTTAGGACAGCGGCCGGTGGAAAGGCTTGATTTAACATGAAAAAAATCGCTGTGATGAGTGATAATCACGGTGACGACAGTCATATTGAAAGAATATTGCAGCTGGAAAAAGACGCTGACGCCTTTGTCCACTGCGGGGACAGCGAAACGTATCAGGAAAATCTGTTGCGGCGTTTTTACGCGGTGGGCGGCAACAATGACTGGGGACTGCGCCTGCCCAGGGAAATCATTTTTGAGCTGGGCGGGCACCGCATCTTTGTGACGCACGGCCAGCGTCTGGGTTATTTTCACCGCGAGCAGATCCTGGCGGAAATGGCGCGCGAGAACAACTGCGATCTCGTGTTATGCGGCCATACTCACATGCCGATGTGGGAAGAGGTCGACGGCATCACGGTCGTCAATCCCGGCTCGACGCGGCTGCCGCGCGGCGGGTCGCTGCCGATGTATGCCCGGGTCTATCTCGACGGGCGCAGGATCACCGTGGATTTTGTGGAATTCACATAAAAAAAAGGAGCTTTGCGCTCCTTTCAATGACGATGGCGTCCACGGAGGGATTCGAACCCGCGACCGCACGCTTAGAAGGCGTGTGCTCTATCCTGCTGAGCTACGTAGACTTGTCTGCCTGAATATTATAACAACCTCACATATAAAAAGCAAGAGAGAGGGAATGGAAATGATCGAAGAATTACTTGGCAGCGGGCAGTATCAAAAGGCCCTGGAGCTGCTTGAGAACCCCGCTGAGGAAACCGGCCGTTACTACCGTCTGATCTGTCTTTACGGGCTGGGGGAGTACGAGCGGGGCTATGAGGAGGCCAAGGCGGCTTTGTATCTGGCGGGTGATACGTATTATGATGTTTTGTGCTATCAGCTGACCTTTATGAAAGAGCTCGAGAAGTATGAGGAAGCGGTGGATTTCATCATTCAGGCTTTAGAGGATCCCGCGCTGCCTTACGCCTATGAAGCCAAACTCAACGAGGTTTATGATGAGCTTTTGGATTTGAAACGGGAATCATACGCTGCCTATGAGGCGAAAAACAGGCTTTTGAATGAGAAAGAACTGCTCATGTATTTAAACAAGGGCGGCGACGAGCGGCTGATGTATGCCGCCATCGACCAGCTCTTTTCCGAAAACGTGCGCCGTTATCTCGGCCCGATCCGCCAGCTTCTCCGGGATAAAAACCGCAGCAGCCTGGAAAAAGCGCTGCTTCTGGAAATCCTGGTTGATCAGCAGGTGGATGAGGAGCTGACGATCACCAAGCACGATCACACCGTTCAGACCAATCCCGTCTATCTGGAAACCGTGGCGGACTCCCTGGCTTATCAGGAGGTCACGCGCTTTTTGACAAATGTACTGGAAAGTCATAATCCGGGTTATTATGAGATGGCCGAGCAGCTTTTAGCGGTTTATCTTTATGACTGGTATCCGCTCTTAGAGGTGCTCGAGGAGCCGGAAAATATCGCCTGCGCCCTGCACAGCTATATCGCCATGCTTAACTGGGAGGATGTTGATATCGAGGATCTTTGCTGCCAGTATGGCGCGGATCGCGACGCGGTGGAGAAGATCACCAGGCAGCTGGCCGGTCTGACCGTCTGATCGTCCCGGGGTGTGCTAATTATTTGCTTAATGATCATAGATCATGTATAATACTAGACAACAAAAGCGGAGGTTATGGAAATGAAAAGCGAATGGAAGAAAAGCGAAGGAAATACCGGGGAACTGACGGTGACTTTTCAGGATGAAGAATGGACGAAGGAATTAGGCAGACAGCTGAGAAAGGCCGCCGCAACGATCGAGATCGCGGGTTTCCGCCGCGGCAAGGCGCCTTTGCAGATCGCGAAGAAATATATTAACGAAGCCTATCTTCACCAGGAGGCGCTGGATGCCCTGCTTAAGGCCAATTACCCGGCGCTTTTGGATGAACATCAGATTGAACCGATCGCCCAGCCGGTGCTGGATGTCAAGGAGACGGATCAGGATCATATCACGTTTACCCTGACCATTGAGGTGAAACCGGAAATTACCCTCGGGCAGTATAAAAACCTCGGCATCACGAAAGAGGAAGTCACGGTCAGCGATGAAGAGATGAACGGTGAACTGGAAAGACTGCAGAATGAAAACGCCGAGATCGCGGTGAAGGACGGCGCCGTCGCGGACAAGGATATCGTCACGATCGATTTTACCGGTTATGTGGACGGCGAGGCTTTTGAGGGCGGCAGCGCGACGGATTACAAGCTGACGGTCGGCTCCGGGGAGTTTGTGCCCGGTTTTGAGGAGCAGTTAATCGGCCTGAACGTGAATGACGCCAAAGATGTCACGGTCACTTTCCCGTCTGATTACGGCGAGGAGAGTCTGCGGGATAAAGAGGCGGTCTTCAAGGTCGTCGTCAAGGGCATCGAGAACCGCGTTTTACCGCCCCTGGAGGAGCTGGTCGAGGATCTGAATTATGACGGGGTCAGCGATGTGGAGGGCCTCAAGGAGCATGTCAAGTCGGGAATCCTGAAAAACAAGCAGGATGCCGCCGATGAAGAATATTTATCGCGCATTTATGAAAAGCTGATTGAAAATACGCCAATCGATGTTCCGGAAGCGATGATCACGTCGGAACTGGAGCGCATTGTCAGCGATTATCAGCAGCGTCTCGAGCAGAATCAGCTGAGCCTGACGACGTATTTAAAGCTGATGAATAAGACCCCGGAGGAGTTCAAAAATGATCTGCGCC
This sequence comes from uncultured Erysipelotrichales bacterium, assembly GCA_964596105.1. Classification (GTDB taxonomy): domain Bacteria; phylum Bacillota_I; class Bacilli_A; order Erysipelotrichales; family Coprobacillaceae; genus CAJUOR01. Next base: position 17,667 of record CAZQRT010000012.1, read on the forward strand.
CGGAGGCTGAGTCGCGGGTGAAGCTGAATCTGATCTTTGAAGCGATCGTGAAGGCGGAAAATCTCACCTGCAGCGACGAGGAGATCGACGTGGAGATCGAGCGGATCATCGGCGGCTATGAGGGTGATGACGAGGGCGACAACAAACAGCGCATGCGGGAGATACTGAAGGGCATGAGCGCGGATATTGCCAATGATCTGTTAACCCGCAAGGTTCTGGATATCGTGGAGTCGCAAGCAGAATAAAAGGCGCGGGGTGTCTTTTGTTTTGAAATATAATCAGGAGGTGTTTGATGAGTATGGAAGAAGTCACTGCGGAAATGATTTTACCGGTTATTTGCACACGCGGCATGATTGTTTTTCCAAACAATGATCTGACGCTTGATGTCGGCAGAGCGAAAAGCTTAAAGGCGATCGATGACGCTGCCAGCAACTATAACGGCAATCTTGTTTTCGTCTCACAGAAAGATCCATCCATAGAAGAGCCGGGCTATGACGATTTGTTTTCCTACGGCACGCTTTGTAAGATTAAAAAGAAAATTCGCCGTGATTCGCACGGCACGGTAAAGCTGACCGTGACCGGCATGGACCGCGTACGTCTTGAGAGTGTGGATGTCACAAACGGCGCACTATATGCGAAAATCGTTCCTTTACAGGATATTTTAAGCGACAGCGCGGAAGAGGTCGCGCTGGTTAGAAGCGTCCTTAAAAACATGGAAAACTTCATGAACAACGCTCATAATATTCCTAATGACGTGCGCGCCGCGCTGGCGCGGGGCGTCTCTTCGAGCCGGCTGGCCGATACGTTAGCGCATTATCTGCCTTTGTCTTTGGAGAAGAAGGAGCGCCTTTTGGAGACGCTGGATGTCAATCAGCGTCTGACGCTGTTGATTTCCGAGATGGAGGAGGAGCGGGTCATCAATGATATCGAGCAGGAGATCAATCAGAAGGTCCGCAAGTCTATCGATGAAAACCAGCGGGAGTATTATTTAAGAGAAAAGATTCGCGCCTTGAAAGAAGAGCTGGGGGATACCCCGAGCAAAGAGGACGATTCCGACGATTTAAGGGAAAAGATCGAAAACAACCCTTATCCGGAGCATGTCAAGGAGAAGGCGCTAGATGAGCTGAAGCGTTTTGAGATGATGCCGCCGGCCAGCAGCGAGGCCAATGTGGTCCGCAATTACCTGGACTGGCTTTTGGATACGCCGTGGTATCAGGAAACGAAGGACAATGAGGACCTGGCGGTTGTGGAACAGCGGCTCAATGAGGATCACTATGGTCTGGAGAAGCCGAAGCAGCGGATTCTGGAGTATCTGGCGGTCAAGCAGATGACGCATTCTTTGAAGGCGCCGATTATCTGCCTGGTGGGTCCGCCCGGAGTGGGCAAGACGTCGCTGGCCAGATCGGTGGCCAGGGCGCTGGACCGCAAGTTTGTGAAAACATCGCTGGGCGGCGTGAAGGATGAGGCGGAAATCCGCGGTCACCGCCGCACGTACCTGGGCTCGATGCCGGGCCGCATCATCCAGTCGATGAAAAAAGCGGGTGTGATCAATCCCGTATTCCTTTTGGATGAGCTGGACAAGATGTCCTCGGATTACCGCGGGGATCCGGCCAGCGCGATGCTTGAGGTTCTGGATCCGGAACAAAATGCTTTTTTTTCCGATAACTACCTGGAGGAGGCTTACGATTTAAGCCATGTCCTCTTTATCGCCACAGCCAATACGCTCGACGGCGTGCCGGCTCCGCTGCTGGACCGTCTCGAGATTATTGAGCTTTCGAGTTATACCGAGCAGGAGAAGCTGGAGATCGCCAAAAGGCACCTGTATCCGAAGGTGCTGGCGGCGCACGGTCTGAATGAGCAGCAGCTGACGATTTCCGAGGCGGCGATCATGTATATGATCCGTCATTACACCCGCGAGGCCGGCGTGCGCGAACTGGAGCGCATGATTGCCCAGATTGCCCGCAAGGCGGTGGTGAAGGTCTTAAAGGAGCATGAGGAAAGCGTTCATGTCGATGTGGAGGATCTCGCGGAACTGCTGGGCAAGGACCGCTATGAGTACACGCAGAAGCTGGATGAGCCGCAGGTCGGGGTTGTCACCGGCATGGCTTATACGCAGTATGGCGGTGATATTCTTCCTATCGAGGTCAATCATTTTGACGGCTCGGGAAAGTTTATCATCACCGGCCAGCTCGGCGATGTCATGAAGGAATCGGCTTCGATTGCCCTGGATTATGTCAAGAGCAACGCCGACCGTTTCGGTTTAACGAGCGAGGCTTTTGAGAATCAGGATGTCCACATTCACGTTCCGGAGGGAGCGATTAAAAAGGACGGCCCGAGCGCCGGGGTGACTTTGACGACAGCGATTTATTCGGCTTTCACGAACCGCCCGGTGCGCAGTGACGTCGCGATGACGGGGGAGATCACGCTGAGGGGCAAGGTTTTGCCGATTGGCGGTTTGAAGGAAAAATCGATTTCGGCCCATCGCAGCGGAATCCGCACGATTATCATTCCGAAAGAGAACGAGAAGGATATCGAGGATATTCCGGAGCAGGTTCGTAATGATATGACCATTGTCCTGGCCAGTCACATCGACACCGTTCTGGATAACGCGATTGTGAAATAAGGAAAGGGCGAACCTTTCCTTTCTTTTTATGATGTATACGGTTAAACAGGCGGATTATGTGCTAAGCGCGGTTACGATGGAGCAGTGGCCTGATGAGAGCCTGCCGGAAATTTGTCTTGCGGGGCGGAGCAATGTCGGCAAGTCGACTTTCATCAACACGATGACAAACCGCCGCCACTTGGCGCGAACTTCCTCAACCCCGGGGAAAACCCGCACCCTGAATTTTTATGAGATCAATCACGAGCTGCGCTTTGTCGATGTCCCGGGCTACGGCTACGCCCGGGTCAGTCAACAGACGCAGGACGCTTTCGGTCCGATGATGGAAAGCTACATGTCCAAAAGGAAAAACCTGAAGGGCATGATCCTGCTTTTGGATATGCGCCGCGTGCCCAGTCAGGATGATCTGGATATGCTGGCGTATGCCCGGTATTATGAGCTTCCGGTGCTTGTCATTTGTACCAAGGAGGACAAATGCAAGCGCAGCGAGGTGGCGAAGCAGTTGTCAAAAATTAAAAAAAAGCTGGCTTGCGATGATCCGGTCATCACTTTTTCCAGCGTAAAAAAACTTCATGTGGACGCGATATGGGACGCTATCACGCAGCTGATCAGTCTTTAGACTGATCTTTTCTTTTTCTCTGTTCCCTTCTTGCTTTCCATTTGTCGATATTTTTCTGCAGAGCCACTTTTGTTTTATTTAAAAGATCATTTAAAACCGCGAGGGTTTTCTGGTCATTGGGAAACAGCCATTTGAGCAGGCCGAGGGCGATCGTGACGGTGACGATTTTTTCCGGGGAGATCGGCAGCCACAAAAAGGCGAGGTAGGCGCTGCTGACGCCGATCATCCATTTGCTTTTGAAGTAGCCGCCCAGGGCGAACAGGATGTAGGCCCAGCCGTTGGTGATGATCCACGCTAAACCGAAGCAGAGGAGGAAGCGCGGGTTGAACAAGAATTCAAAAAATTTTTTTATATTCTTCGTAGTGATCACCCTTTACCTCAACGCTTTCATAGTATAACGGGGAAGATGGAACGTGTCAATCGTTCATGTCTTTTTCCGGTTTTATTATACCAGATTTTATGGGATTTCCAAGGCTGGTCATGAAATCAAAAATAAAAATTAAGAAAAAGAAAAGAACTGGTTTTTTGACCAGTTCTACTGATGGCGTAGTTTTTTGACCAGGGACACAATATCGAGGATGATCCAGATCACGATGCTCAAAAGAAGCATGACGGCCAGGGTGCCGGTAAACATCTCGGAGGTATGGAACAGCTCCTGCAAAGGGTGCAGTAAACTGCCGAACAGCATGACGCTGGTATCGCCGATGAAGACGAACGCGCGGTGCACGAAGTAGAAAGGCGAAGCGGGATTGTTGATCCAGTCCGCGAATCCGACCATCATGATGCCGCCTAAAAGCGTCAAAAGGATGCCGTCGATTAAAGCGTAGCCGATATTGACAAGCCAGGAGACGATCAGCCACGGCTGCGCGGTCTTTTCTTCTTCTTCAATGTCTTCCTCATCCGCTTCCTCCTCTTCGTTGAGGTCGCTTTCGTGCATGCCGAACATTTTCAGCTCTTCTTTGGTGAAAACCCTGGTGCGGGTGGAGTCCTCGTGAATCTCTTCAACGGGTTCCTGTTTCTCTTGTCTGGCCTCTGATCTTTTTTGCGGAGCCGGCGACTCATTGAGATCTTTCATGACCTCCTGGAGGTAATCATCCTCCGGGGCCTTTTGCGGGGGCTCGGACTGGTCGATTTCCTCGTTGAGAAGCTCGCTGATTTTACCGGTGGAATCCTGCAGGACGGTTTCCAGGCGGTTCAGGACACTCTGGGTCTGCTCGGGGGTCGGCTTGGGCTGATGCTCGGCCATTTCCGCTTTTTTGATGGTCGCTTCGACATTGCGCTTTTGCGCCTGCGAGAATTCATCCTGGTAGATTTTCTCGATCTCGCTGATGACTTCCGGCTTTTTGCGGTTGCGTTCCACCAGGTACTGGTAGTTGGCGTACAAGTCCTGGGTGCTGCCGTCATGGCGGATTAACAGATACTGCTCATCCAGTGTGCCGGGACGGCCTTTTTCCAGGATCACGTTGATGACATCTAACAGCGACGGCACGATTTTCATGCAGCGGATTTCCATTTCCACCGAAGAGGGTTCCAGGCCGGGCAGGAAGACCACGTTCATGCGCAGCTTGTTGGCGGCGTAGACGGCCTGGCGGTTGCCCGCGATGAGCAGGGCTTCTTCCGGTTTGAGACCGTAGTGGTTCAAGATTTTCTGATACAGGCCGGGATCAGGCGGGTAGGGGGTATCCGGTTCATCGTAGAAAACGGTATCGGGCTGATGATACAAAGCCGCGGTTTCCAGTAATGGTTCGGTATATTTCTTTTCATGGGTGCTGGTGACGGCGCAGGGCAGTTTTTTCTGGCGGAAAAGCTCCATCAGTTCTACCAGGCCGTCGCGGTGGCGCATGCCTTCCATCTGGCAGTAGGCCAGAAGATCTTCCTCAATCTTGCCGATCAAAGCTTCTTTGCTTAATAAAGCCTGGTCAATCGGGCTGTTGGCAAACATGCCCCGGGCACTGCCGACATGATTAAAAAATTCCTCGCGGTCCAGGGTCACATTATAAAGCCGGCACAGACGGCGGTAATAGTTAAAACGCATCTTGGTCAGATCGAACATGACATCATCAAAAGCCATGATGACCAGTTTCACATCTTTGCTGGTTTGTCGGTAGAACATGATAACCACCCGCTTTCTGTCGCTTATTATATCATGATTTCCGCTTTTCTTGTATACTTATAACCGATGAAATTGCGGTTTTTAAAGAGTTGTGCCAGGAAAATAACGGTATGTAAAATGCCTGGATTCAGGATTTTCGAAGCACAAAGAAAATAAACATAATATCATAAAACCCCGTCCGAAAGCCACGAACGGGGTGTTTTGTTATCTGGAAACCAGACGGTATCTTCTGCCTTTGGTAGCGCCTTTGATCTCGATGTCGCCTTGATTTACCAGCTCGTGAAGGATTTCTTTTAACCGTCTTTCCTTCACAGGTACTAAATCTGCGAAATCTGCCGCTTTATACCAGGTGTCAGGGTTCATGGCAGACAAAATAAGCGCGCGGTACTCTTGCGTTTTTTGTGCGGCATTTTTTTCGGCAGTTTTTTCTGGCACTTTTTTCTGGCACTTTTTTTCGGCACTTTTTTCTGGCACTTTTTTTCTGGCATTTTTTTCCGGCACTTTTTTCTGAAAAGAAAGTTCCAGAATTGTCCGGTCGGGATTGAACTGCTCCTTAATAACCGGCTCCTCCCAGCCTTCGTCCTGCCAGACCATAAAAATATTCGGTACGCCGCTGCCGGCACGCTCGCCAATACTGATCAGGTTGAACATTTTCATCAGGACCTTGTTGCGCGGGTCGGAAACGCCTCCCTGCCGCATCTGGAATTTACCAGTCCGGATATATCCCGGATTTTCCAGGATCAGTCTGTCTTCTTTCTTACGAATAACCACCCCGCAGGTTCCAAAGAAATCCGTGTTGATTAGGCAGTTTGCCAGTGCCTCACGCAAAGCCCGGTGAACCGGAGTATCATCGATCCGGTCACCGCCCGACATTTTGAAAGGCACTTTGACGTCTTTGATGATCTTGTTATAAACACGGAAATAGAATTCGCACACATTTCCAGGCCAGTCTCCGGAACTGGAATGCAGGCGGTCTGTCCAGCGGATGACAGGATCGAGTGTTTCCTGATAATCTAGAAAATAATTTGGGAAATACCGGATAATATTGTATTCGTCCCCAAACATCAGCATACCGGCCGCCGTCGGGTGCAGTTTTCCATCCTCTCTAGACAATGCCGCCGCGCCGATACTGCGCAAATACTCAGCATTGTTCAGCCGTTCAAATGGATGGCCCTCTCGCAATATCCGGTGCCTGTTCCGGTAGCTCTGAATGGTTTCCTGATTCAGATCCTCAAGCGGAAAGTCATCCAGCACGGTCATGTCCATTGTATCTTCGGTCTGGTCGCGCAGCATCACCTTAATTTGCGCTGGAGTGCAGTGGTAGTCTCCTTTCCCGTCACGGCGGAAAGTGCCGCCCATCAAATCGTTATTGATATAAACCGGGCGCTGTTCTCTTCTGGCCATGGGGACATGAATGACGATAATGGTGTCACCGTCTTTCTCAAAGATTTCCACATCTTTTGAAGTCAGCAGGTTGAGACTGACTTTGGACTTATTGTTGATCGTGTCCCAAAACTGTTTTAACTGCCTGGCCGGATCCTTTAATCCCGTCGTGTACCACGAACCGTCCGGACGCTCTTTTACGCCAAGAATAATCACTCCGCCAGAGCAATTCGCAAAGGCCGAGTAGGTATCCCAGAGCGACACCGGAATGTTACTGGTCGCCCTTTTTACCTCACGGCGGTTATCTTCTCTGTACTCATCGAATTTGTTCAAGTCAAACATAGGATTCCTCCAGTCTATGGCGCTAAGATGCCAGCTGCTGTTATTATAACTGGTACTCATGATTCGTATCAATGATTTATCGTTAATTTCAAGTTAAAATATCAAAGAATTTCCTGAAATCATGATATTCGTGATATAAGAAATATTTTTTCGTTTT
>CAZQRT010000013.1:0-23019 GCA_964596105.1 uncultured Erysipelotrichales bacterium
GATTTTGAGAAACAGGGCCTGGCAATTACCGGAAAAGTCGGGCAGGGCGAGGCCAGACTGTTTCAAATACGGGATATTGTGGACTTTGGAAAGAAGTGGATGCATGAAAGCGGTCATCTTTGATCTGGACGGCACCCTGCTTGATTCATTAGGGGTGTTTTTAAAGGTCGATGAGCAGTTTTTTTTGAAAAGAGACATGGTGATGCCATCTGATTATCAGAAGGCGATTTTAAGCATGTCTTTTTATGATGCCGCCGTTTATACGATCGACCGGTTTCAGCTTCAGGAAAAACCGGAGGATATCGTCCAGGAGTGGATCATGACGACAAAAGACCTCTATCAAAACGAGGTCGGTTTAAAAAAAGGGGGTCTGCCCCTGTTACAAAGATTAAACAAAAAGAAAATTCCCGTCATCGCGGCGACGAGCTGCCTGCCGGTATTTTATGAGCCGTGCCTGAAAAGACTGGGGGTCGATTCTTTCATCTCCCGCGTGTTTTGCAGCGAAACAATGAAGCTTTCCAAGCGAGATCCGTTATTTTATCAGGCCGTTTTTGATTATTTAAATCGCGCGCCCGCGGAGATTGTCCTTTTTGATGATGATCCCCTGCAGATTCGTTTCGCGAAAACGCTGGGATTAAACACCATTCAGGTTGCCGCGGACAGTGATTTAAACATTCTTTTTGACAAATATTTATTACAAGAGTAAAATAAATAAGAAAAAGGAGGAAAAGAAAGTGAAAGATGCGAAAGCAGTTAGTATGGAAGCCTTGGCCGGTTATCAGAAGAAATATGATGACAACCAGCTCGCCAAGGTGATGACGCGCGCGTTAAACAAAAATACGATTTCTACCATCGCGGTGGAGCCAAGCGTTCTCGTCAAGGACAAGATGAATTTTTCCATCGATATCCCGACGATGACCGCCACTAATCAGCAGGGCAGCGGACGCTGCTGGCTGTTCGCCGGTCTTAATGTCCTGCGTGAGATTGTCGCGAAAAAATGCGGCATCAAAGAGTTCGAACTGTCCCAGAACTACGCGGCTTTCTATGACAAGTTTGAAAAGATCAACTATTTTCTGGAATCCGTGATCGATCTTCGTGACCGCTCCTGCGACGACCGCACCCTGAACTGGGTTTTGCATACCGGCATTCAGGATGGCGGACAGTGGGATATGCTCGTGAATGTGATCAAGAAATATGGTATCGTGCCAAAGGACGCCATGGATGAAAGCCAGGCCAGCGCCAACACCCGTGAGGTTTGCGGCCTGATCAACACCAAGCTTCGTCAGTATGCCTGCGAGATTCAAAAGATGGACAAAGCCGGCAAGACGATTGATGACATTCACGCCAGAAAGAACGAAATGTTAAGCGAAATGTACGGTTTCCTCTGCACCTGCTTTGGGGTGCCGCCGAAATCCTTTGATTTTGAGTATGTGGACAAAGACAAAAACTATCATCTCGAAACCGGCTTAACACCGATGACTTTCTACCAGAACTATGTCGGCGATATTCTCGATGACTACATCAGCATCATCAACGCCCCGACCAAAGACAAACCTTATGGAAAGACTTTCACGGTTGCTTATTTAGGCAATGTGGTAGGCGGCAGTGAGATCAAATATCTGAACGTCGAGATGGAAACGCTGAAGAGCCTCGTTTTAAAGACCCTGCAGGACGGCGAAGTCGTATGGTTTGGCAGTGACTGCGGCAAATTCGGCAGCCGCGACGCCGGCATCTGGGATGATCGGGCTTTCCATTATGAGGACGCTTTCCAGATGGACTTCTCCATGACCAAGGAAGAAATGCTTGACTACGCGCACAGCGCCATGAATCACGCCATGGTCATCACCGGTGTCAATGTCGTTGACGGCAAGCCGACCAAGTGGAAGATTGAGAACAGCTGGGGCGACAAAGCCGGCAACAACGGTTATTACGTGATGAGTGACAGCTGGTTTGACAAGTTCGTCTATCAGGCAGTTATCAATAAAAAATACTTGCCGGAAGAGTTAAAACAGGCCTGGGAAGAAGACCCGATCGTTTTAAATCCTTGGGATCCGATGGGATCGCTGGCAGACTAAACAAAGACAGCGTGGCGAAAGTCATGCTGTTTTTTAATTTTTTGACTTTTTAATTCACGCCCGCTTAATAGTGGCTGTGAAGCCGGCACTTTTTTGACTGCAAAAATCAATTCTGGTATGATATCAGCAGTTAAAGGAGTGAGAGATATGACCTGTCAATCTTACGAAGAAGCTTATGACCGTGATTTCTGGACCGCCAAAATGCGGGTGCTCAAACTCGCGGACGACTACCGCATGCCCGGAATAGAGAAAACCATCCTTCTGGCCAGTGATTTCGACGCTTTAAAAAAATGCGTCGCGAATCATGAATACTTGTCGAAAAGGCTTTTCAATCATCTCAGATACCGGGTTGAACACAGTTCTGATCCTGATGAGATGGAAAGCGCGCTCGTGGACATGGCGCTGCTTCTGGACTGGCATGATCCATTGTACACCAACTACCGCCAGCATTTGAAAAAACGCTTCAGCAGGCTGATGGACCCTTATCTGGACAGCGACATCTACTGCCTGATGCGCCATCTGATGAAGCCGGGCGAACTCAAAAAGTGGCTGGAATCGATTCCCGATGACGATCCCCTTCAGCAATATTTCCTTTGTCATATCTATTTGATTGAAGGAAACACAAAAAAGGCTTATCATTACCTTAAGACATGTCCTTATACGGGCGTCTTGTTAGAATATGACGGGCTTTTGCGCGCGGCCGATCCATTTCGCTACCGCCGCGTCATTCAGAAAGTTCAGCCGCGTCATTTTTGGGAAGGTCATGGATTATGGATGAAAAAGCAATTGAAATTTTAAGAGTCATCATTGAAAACGGCCCGGTCAAAAGACCGGAAATCGCCGCCCGCCTCAGTTTTAAGATTCACGTCGACACGATCAGCGAGATCATCGCGCGCTGGAATACCCTTTTTCAAAGCATTGGCGACAAAAGCATGCGCATCACCTACACGCATAATATCGGCTATGAGTTAAATCACGATTATTTCTCCCCGGGGCGCGCAAGATTCCTTCGTGACGCGGTGCGCGCCGCGACGGTGCTTTCGGAAAAAGAAAAGCGGATCCTTTCCGAACTGCTTTTCCCATTCACGAAAGAAATGACGGAAAGCGCCGAGGAGGACAGCTTTCTCGTGCGCCTGGAAATCATCGACCGCGCCATTCAAAACCGCAAAACCCTGCGCTTCAGCTATGTCCACTATGTCGTGGAAAATCCCGAACATCCCGCTCTCGTTGTCAAATACCGTACCAACGGCAATGATCATACCGATAAGAGCGGCCTGACGTATCTGATCAGCCCTTATGAGTTATTCATGTATAAAGGGCAGTACTACCTGCTCGGATACTGCGATAAAAGGGCAGATCAGCTTAGCGTATTCCGCGTTGACCGCATGCGCGATATCCGCCCGAGCCGCCCGTACTACAAAGATCAGTATCTGGCATTGGCCAAGGATGAGAACACGAGATTAAAAATGGTCAACATGTACATCGGTACCGAAATTCTCCCGGAGATCACGATCCGTTTTGAAGATACCGCTTTAGCGGCCATCATCGATCAGTTTGGCACGGATCTCGATCTGGAAAGCTGCCCCGACGCCAAAGATCACTACCTCATGACCATTCACGACTACGCCGTGACCGACGGCCTGTTAGGGTGGCTGTTAATGATGGGCGATCAGGTGCAGATCATCAGACCCCTGGAATTAAAAGACCAGTTCCTCGCGCGGCTCGCGGCGATCCAGGCGCTTTATGACAGTGAGGATGAGGCGGTATGAGAAACAGTCTCTTGTTTTTGTGCCTGCTTTTGATCGTCATCGCGGGCTGCGAAAAAAAAGAGGATCCCGTCCGGTATTTAGCCGGGGATGAAGCGGCGGTCCCGCTCATCAAAGATGAGGAGAAGACCGCCCTGCCGCGCGGCACCGCGGTCTATCTTGACAAAATCAGCGATGAAACAGCCACCGTCTACACCCTGGATGAAGATAACAACAAAACGGTTTATACTGTGGATTATACACGTTTAAAAGAAAATATCGATGAGGTCGTCACCAATGAAAGCGTCACGGTGAACATGCTCTTAAATTTAAGAAAAGACCGCGGTGATGATATCAGCGATATTACCGCCGCCAAAGGCGAAAAGTTAAAAGTCACGGGCGTCAATGCCGCGCGCGATTTGAACGCGGACGGCACCGTCGACGGTTACCTGGTGGAAAAAGACGGCGAGACCTGCTGGGTTGACACCTTCTACACGACGGCGGAAACGTTCGATAAAACCGTTTTGACAACCTCCGATTATTTTGACCGCAGGTATGGCGAGGGCTACTCGCGAAAAACATATATCGATGATGTGACCTATCTGAACTGTCCCAAGCCGGATTTCGCGGATAATCCGCTAAGAAAGGATATTCGCGCCGTCCATACCGGTTTGACCGTCGCGATTGATCAGAAAGACTATCTGATCTCTTTAATCAAAGACAGCGGGCTGAATGCCCTGGTGATGGAAATCAAATCCGACGACGGCCGTCTCATGTTTCAAAGCGATACCGCTAAAACAGTTTTAAAAGACACCAAGGCCGCTTTTCAAAACAGCCTCTCCAAAGCGGACTTCCAGGCTTTGATCGACAGCTATCATGAGCAGGGCATCTATGTCATCGGGCGCATGGCGGCTTTCAAAGACCCGGTGCTGGCGAAAAACATTCCTGATATCGCCATCAAAGACGCCGCGGGGAAACTTCTCACCCATGACGGCCTGTACTGGCCTTCCCCTTACTCGCGCGTCGCCTGGCGCTATAATGCCGGGATAGCCAGGGAAGCCGCGGAGCTGGGCGTCAATGAGATCCAGTTTGATTATGTGCGCTTCCCGGACGGCATGGATGATGAGGGCATCGATTATGTCAATCAGTATCAGGAATCCAAGGTGCAGGCGATCACCGGCTTTCTGTATTACGCGCGCGACGAGCTGCACGCTCTGGACACGTATTTGAGCGCCGATGTGTTTGGCTGGAACATGATTTGCGGGGATGATCAGGACATCGGGCAGTTTGTGCCGGCGATGGCCACCGTCGTCGATTTTATCAGCCCGATGGCTTATCCCGATCATTTCTCGGCCGGACAGCTGGGCCTGGCGCTGCCGTGGCAGGAACCCGGCCGGCTGCAAAAAGAATTCACCGCCAAATCCATGGCCATCCTGAATCAGCTGCAGTCGCCCGCCATTTACCGCACCTGGATTCAGGGTTACTCCTGCCTGGACTGGGTGTGCGACGGGACATCCGGAAATCCGGCCCGCGATTACGGTCCCGACGATATGGCCAGCCAGATCAGCGGCATCAAGGAAGCCGGGCAGCAGGGCTATATGGTATGGTCAGGCAATGGCGGTCAGGAGATGTTTGACTGGCGCAAGTCCGGTTTTATCGAATAAAAAAAAACCGGCTTGAACCGGTTTATAAAAGCCCCATGCTGATCATCGTTTTGCCGATGTCAATCGAGTTGTAGGCCGCGCCTTTCATGAGCTGATCGGCGACAATCCACAGCGATAACGCGTTGTCGCGGTCAAGATCCATGCGCACGCGGCCGACATAGACCTTTTCGCTTCCCGTATGGTCAATGACCATCGGATAGACCTGATTAGCAATATCATCCACTAACACCACGCCCGTGGAGTGCGCCAGGATATCTTTCGCCCCGGCCGGCTCCATGGGTTTTCTTGTCTCAATATAGACGCTTTCACTGTGGCCTCTTAAGACGGGAACGCGCACGCAAGTGGCGTTGACGGCGATCTTTTTATGAAACATTTTCTGTGTCTCATTGACCATTTTTAACTCCTCTTTCGTATAGCCATTATCGAGGTTAAACAGATCAATCTGGGGAATGCAGTTAAAAGCGATCTGATAATGCTTTTGATCGGCCGCGCACGGCAGCACTTCGCAGACCGGCTCTTCCTCATTTAAGACCGCCCGGGTCTGGGCATAGAGTTCTTTCATGCCCGCCACGCCCGCGCCGGAAACCGCCTGGTAGGTCGAAACCACGATCCGCTCGATATCATAGGCGTCATCCAGGCCTTTTAAAGCGGAAACCATCTGGATGGTGGAGCAGTTGGGATTGGCGATGATGCCGTGATGATTTTTGAGATCCTCAGCGTTTACTTCCGGCACCACGAGGGGGACATCCTCATGCATGCGAAAGTAGCTCGTGTTGTCAATGCAGACGGCCCCGGCCTTGACGGCGTAAGGCACAAACTCTGCCGAGACGCTGCCGCCGGCGGAAAAGAAAGCCACATCGATGCCTTTAAAGCTGTCTTTGGTCAGGGTGTGCACGGTAAAAGACTGGCCCTGCTCGGTGATGATTTTGCCTTCGGAACGGGCGCTGGCCAGAAGGGTAATACTCTGATAGGGGAAATCAAACTGCAGCACGCAGCGCAGCATTTCCCGGCCGACCGCGCCGGTGGCGCCGACGATGGCGACATTATATGTTCTCATGGAAATATTCCTCCTTGGTCTGACTGAAAAAGTGGTCATGCAGTAATATTTCGGCTTCGCGCATGTCTTTTTTATCGACAAAAAACCGCGCGCAGATATCTTCGCTGTCCGAGTTAATAATATTGATGCCCTTTGAAAGCAGCGTGTAAACGGCGTCCTCATAGATCTTCGGGTAGCTGGCCAGATCATCGCCGACAATGGAGATGCGGCCGATGCCGCCGCGCATGACAATCCGGGAAAAATTCAGCTCATAGCGAAGATCATTTAAAATCCTAGTCGCTTTCGGGGCGTCCTCTTCATTGACAATGAGCGAATAAGTGCCGGGATAGCCGTTCTGATAATAAGCCGACAGCACTTTCACGCCTTCTTTCAACAGCTGCTGCTTCATCATCTCAACATTCTCAGACGTCGGATTGAAATGGTGAAGATGGATGAGGGCGTTATTAAACGATCCGGTCACGCCGCTGATGACATACTTTTCCTGATGGGCGTACTGATCGCTGACCAGCGTGCCCCAGCCGTTGGAGAAGGAGGAGCGGGCGTGAATGGTGACATTGTGCTGTTTGGCCATCTCGACACAGCGGTGATTTAAAACCTGACTGCCCTCCAGGGAAAGTTTAAACATCGCCTGATGGGAGATATAGGGGAGGCGAAAAGCGTTGGGAACCAGGCGCGGGTCGGCGGTAAACACCCCGCTGACATCCGAGTAAATCTCCACGAATTCCGCCTTTAAAGCGATCGCTAAAGCCAGCGCGGTGAGATCACTGCCGCCTCTTCCCAGGGTCGTGACGATATGATCTCTGGTATGGCCCTGAAAGCCCGGGCAGATCACCACGTCGTATTTTTCCAGCTTTTCTAAGATCATCGCGGGATCGACCTCAAGAATGTTGGCGTTACTGAAATGATCGTCGGTAATAATGCCGATTTCCTCATTCGTCAGGGTGGTGACATTGTAATTGATATTCATGAACTCGCTTTTCACGACCAGGCTGGAGATAATTTCCCCCAGGCTGGCCAGCCGGTCCAGCTCCTCGCCATTCAGCCCGCCTTTGCTTGGCAGCGCGTAAAGGGTATCGGTGGCATACGGATCGTCAAAGCGGCCCATGGCGGACACGACCGCGATAATCTTGTAGCCGTCATTGACCGCGCGCTGAATATGATCGTAGATGCGGGTCCGGGCGTGCGGTGTCCCCGTCGATGTTCCGCCAAATTTCTGCACGATTATCTTCATAATTTTCATCCTCGCCGGGACATGATAGCATGATTCTTTTTGCTTGTCAATTTGCCCGTTTTTCTCTAAAATACCTTTATACAAAAATGCCGCGCGAATGCGGGGTGCCGGCCGCTAATAAGATCGCCAGCGCGATCAGAATGACGGCCGTGACGCGGTAGATGATCTTGCGGATTTTTGAACATTCGGGACCATTGCTTAAAAGCCAGAGCAGATAACCGAAGCTCGCCGCGCTTAAAAGCATCATAAAAAAAGGAGACGCGCTGAGGTTAAACACATAAAGCATGAGAAAAGCCAGCGTAAAAAAAGCGACGATGCCAACCCCGTGACCCCACATAAAAAATCATCTCCAGGCGGTATTATACCATAGATTTAGAAAGAGGGTATGCCATGTACAGTAAAATTATCGATGCTTACATTCGTGACCACAAGAGCAGCTACCAGCCGAAATACTGCTATCACAGCTGTGACCGTCTCGATGAGCGCACTTATAAATTCCGCTACTATATTCGTGATCCCCAGCTGATCCAGATGGATATCTTTTTGACCCTGCATCTCGAAGATGAGGTGGAGGTCAGCATGCCGGAAGATCTCATCGATCAGGAGGAATGGGCGCTGGCCTGCGACGCGCTGGAACGGGTGCGCGGCTATACCAACCGCAAAACGACCTTAGCGCCTGAGGACATGGACGGCTTCATCGCCAGCCCGGAGATTTCCGACCGTCTGACGGTGCAGGATATGATCAACATTTTAAACCATCTCGCCTACCACCAGGGCAAAAATCCCGACAGCATCTACGCCTTTTACGCCATTTACATCCCTTATCTGAAAGACCGCCTGGCCCAGAAACGTTACCAGGAGGTTTTGCAGTCGGTGGAGCTTTTGCTTAATGAGATTTTGTATGAGGTCTACTGGTACGGCATCAATGTCCGGTATCTCGATCAGGAACACCTCATGCACCAGGCTTATCTGCGCAGTATCTTTCACCAGTTTGACCTTTATTTTGACGATTTAATCAGCGCTGATGAGGATGCCCTGCTTGGCATTCTCGATCACGTTTTCTCTTACTGGCGCTGCGCTTTTTCCATTTATACCTCACTCGAGAAGCTGGCGGTTGACCATCCCGAACAGATGCGCCGGCTGCTTTCCAAAATGGCGGTGCCTAACGCTAATATGGAGGGGCGGGGCAAGTATCTGTGCTACTCTTTACTGATGAGCTTTCTCGATCATAAAGACGGCGCTTACAAGAAAGCCATGAAAGAGATCATCAAGCTATTGATGAATGATATCATCACCCTGGCCAACCCTGAGGAGCAGCGGGAAACCGGCATGGTCTTTTTAAGCGAAGTCGGTTATGATATCCTTCTCGATATTTTCGAGGAAACCAAAAACTCTTATATTTATCAGTGCTTCGATATCGATAAATTCCCGCCGGATTTAAAAAAGCGGATCCGGGCCCAGCTGGAAGACGCTGTCAAATATTACGCTGATATGATGAGCAATGAGAATCTGCGCATTGCCGCCCTCGATCAAATCAGCAATATCAATACCCTGTTAATGGAAAAACTGTCATAAAGGGGTTGAGTCAGATGCCTTATGTCTATAAGCTGGCCTTCAAACACATGATCAGAAAGCGCCGGCGCAGTTATCTGAGCGTCATTTCGATCAGCCTTTGCGCCGCCATCGCTTTTGTCTCGCTCTCTTTATTTACCACGCTTTTGAATTTATCGGGCAGTCCGGCCGGCCAGAACGGCTATCACTACGCCTTCATCTCCGATCATTTCACGACCGATCATCCTTACGATTTCGCGGTTTCCTGGTATGAGGAAGGGGAGATCGCTTATCTTCACGAGGAGTCCAAAGCCGCTTTTTTTACCCTGACGCAAGGGCGCATGCCAGAGGGCAAAGATGAGGTGATCGCGAACCGCGATCAGTATTCCTTAAATGAGCAAGTCGGGGACGCGAAGATTGTCGGGCTTTATGAAGGCGACGTGAATCTTCTTTTCGGCACTGATTTATCCTATCATCAGCCTAATGCGGAAAAGCATTACTACATCTGGGATAACAATGTCCACGATGAAACCAGCCCGAACGATGTCGCGCATGGCGCCGGCATCGCTTTAAATGACATCACGATGAATGATGAGGCCGTCACCGCCGATACCATCCATCACTATCTGCAGGACACGAAAACCCTGCTGGCGATGTTTATCATCATGATCATCATCGGCGCGGTGATGTGTCTCGTCTCGGTCTACAATGTGCTGATTGTCAATGATCAGGACCGCCGCAAAGAAATCGGCCTTTTGAAATCCATCGGCATGACCGCCCGGCAGGTTGGTAAAATGCTCGTATGCGAGCTGGGGCTTCTGGGACTGGGCGGGGGTGTGCTGGGCACGGCGGCCGGGGTTTTGATCACGGCTGTCATCTACGCGAGCATCCACACCAGCCTGAATTTCACCTGGAGTCTCAAGACGATTTTGTCGCCTCTCAATATTTCCATCGCGATGGTTCTGGCGGTCGGGCTGATGGTTTTCAGCGGCATGCATCTCTACCGGCCTTATCTGAAAAGCCTGCCTATCACGGATATCAAAGGCGAACCGGTCCAGTATGACATTCCGTACCGCGCCGACCGTTTTTCG
Organism: uncultured Erysipelotrichales bacterium; assembly: GCA_964596105.1. Taxonomy (GTDB): domain Bacteria; phylum Bacillota_I; class Bacilli_A; order Erysipelotrichales; family Coprobacillaceae; genus CAJUOR01. The sequence continues at coordinate 10,415 of CAZQRT010000013.1, forward strand.
ATCACCTCGGTGAGCTGGCGTTTATTTGTCATCTACAATGAACGGATTAAAAAGCAGACGAGAAATCTGCGCCGGTCTTTCATGCTTGTGATGCTGACGATCACGCTGTTTTGCGGGGTATGGATCTCCAATCTCTTATATCAGCGTAACTACATGGACGCCCCGGCCGATATTATGATATCGCCGCAAAACCTGCGCACGGGATACGCGTCCCTTTTTCCCGAACTGGAGAGCGATTTATACAAGCTTGATTTACTGGAGGATGTCAAACCGGCCAGGATTATTTTAGGGCTTTCTTTTCTCGCGCCTAATGATACTTTCTCGGAGGATTATTTAAAAACATACGGCGGCCAGTCCGGTGACAGCTACAATTCCAAGCATCATCAGGGACTGGTCATGGATGACAAGCAGCTTGAGGAACTGGCTCCTTATGTTGTGGCCGGGTCGCTGGAGGATCTTGATGAAGACAGCGTGGTGCTGATTTACAATCAGCACGGGAATACCCGCCTGACCGAACCGGTCCGGACCAGTCAAACCGGCTACGAGATCAAAGTGGACAGCATCGACCGGACCAACCCGGTGGCGACGCAGTATGTCAGGGTCGCGGCCGTGGTCAGTCTGCCCAAAGAAAACATGCGTTTTCATTACAGTGACGCCGATCAGTACTTTTTCAGCGTGGGCATGAATGGCGATGCTTTCAAAAAGCTGAAAGGCGGCATGCTTTCCTACGAAATCGCCCTGAATCTGGAAAATACCATCAATCACCGCGAACTGAATGAGCAGGTTCATCAGCTGCTGGCGGAACATGAGGTGGTGCGCGAGCTGGTCAGCACGGATTATATTCAGATTCAAAATGACGGGCGCTTCGCGATCTTTTTGATCAGCGTGCTGATTTATCCGCTTTTAGCGATGCTTGTGGTGATCGGCTGCCTCAACATCAACAATGTGCTGAAAGGCAATATTCAAATGAAACGGACGGATTTCGCGACCATGAAATCGGTCGGCATCACCAACAGGCAGCTGCGCGAGGTGATGATGTACGAGTATGCCGAGACGTATCTGAACGCCGGGGTCATCACTTTTCTGATCAGCATCCCGCTCTATTTACTCGAGCATTTCTTCAGCGTCGCGGCGACGTTTAGGGTCGGGGACAATTTCGCCGGGATGTTCATCATGTCTTTCGCCCTGCTTTCGCCGGCGGTGATCGTCACGCTGGCCGTGCTGTCATTTCGCGGCCTGAAGAATATTTCCGCTCTGGACGGCATGCGGGATGTTGAATGAATACGCTTTGCGAACGCTTTCGATTATGATATAAGGGGGATCATCATGCAGGAAACCGATATTATCTACAACTTGCTGACGTATCTGAATTCCTCACGGGAGGAAGACATGTACTACACCATCGCCTTAAATATGGTGGAGCATCTCGACAAAGTCCCGGAGATGTCCATCAATGAACTGGCCGATCTGTGCTACACCTCAACCGCCACGATCAGCCGGTTCTGCCGGAAGATGGGCTTTTCCAGCTTTCCTCAGTTTAAACAGGATCTCGCTTACGGCATTTCCCAGACTTATCACGAGATCAGCATCGATCCCGTCGAGGAGGAGTACATCCGCAAAAACCCCGCCCATGTGATCGATAAAGTTTATGACTTGATCACGGAATCGCTGATTCTCGGCAAGAAATCTTTAAACATTCACAACATCGACCTGTTCTGCCGTCTGATTCATGACGCGAAGAAGGTTCATTTCTTCGGTTATCAGTTCAACAAGGTGGTCGCCAGTGATATCCAGCTGAAGTTTATCAAACTCGGCAAGTTTATTTACGCTTTCGCCGACCGCGGGGAGGACTCCCAGAAGATTGAGCTGTTGAGTGAGGACAGCCTGGCGATCGTTTTGAGTGTCAGCGGGCGCATCGAGCACCGCCATCTGATGGAGGCGATTCACCAGCGCCGCGCCAAAGTGGTTTTAATCACGATGAACGCCGAGACGCCGTTAAAAGATCTCGCGGACTATCTGTTTGTCATCGACGGCCTGGAAAGCGATTTTACGGTATCCGCCATCTCGGGCAGCATCAGTTTTCTGGCCGCTTTAAACATCGTTTATGTTCGTTACGGCCTGCTTTATCCCAAGCAAGTCTAACCCCTGTTTTTTTAATCATTTTTAACTTTACAAAGCCGCGGTTTTACGTAACAATGTCCTTGACAAATTCATACACAGGAGGAAAGAAACTAAATGGAAAAGAAACCTTTGAAGATCGTCACGATCGGCGGCGGCAGTTCCTATACCCCGGAACTGATGGAAGGCTTCATCAAGCGCTATGAGGAGACTCCGATCAAGGAAATCTGGCTGGTGGACATCGAGGACGGCAAAGAGAAGCTTGAGATTGTCGGCGCGATGGCGCAGCGGATGTGGGATGCCAGCCCTTATGATGTCAAGGTGCATCTGACGCTGGACCGCCGCGAGGCCCTGCCGGGGGCTGACTTTGTGACGACGCAGTTTCGCGTCGGCCTTTTGGACGCCCGCATCAAAGACGAGCGGATCCCTTTCTCGCACGGGATGCTGGGACAGGAAACCAACGGCGCCGGCGGCATGTTCAAGGCCTTCCGCACCGTGCCGGTGATTTTGAGTATCGTGGAGGACATGAAGGAGCTCTGCCCGGATGCCTGGCTCATTAACTTCACCAATCCTTCCGGCATGATCACCGAAGCGGTCATCAAACACGGCGGCTGGAAAAAGTGCATCGGGCTATGCAATGTGCCGGTCGGGGCATTGCTGAGCGAACCGCCGATGTTCGGTCTGACGGAAAGAGAATGCATCCATCAGTTTGCCGGCCTGAACCATTTCCACTGGCACAAGGTCACCGATAACAAGGGCAATGATCTGACCGATAAAATCATCGACAAGATGTATGAGGATGTTGAAGACGGGACTCCGGCCAATATTCACGATGTGCGTTTCTTAAAGGACCACATGAAACAGATTCAGCTGATCCCTTGCGGATATCACCGCTATTACTACATGCATGATGAGATGCTGAAGCACGGCCTGGAAGAGTTCAACACCATTGGCACGCGGGCCGAGCAGGTCAAGGTGACGGAAGCGGAACTGTTTGAGCTGTACAAGGATCCGGCTTTAAACTACAAACCGGAACAGCTGACCAAGCGCGGCGGAACGCACTATTCGGATGCCGCCTGCGAGTGCATCAGTTCCATCTATAATGACAAGCGCACCCATATGGTCGTCTCCACGCAAAACAACGGGTCGATCGCGGATCTCCCGTATGACTGCATCGTGGAAGTTTCCTCCATCATCACCGGCAAAGGCGCGATGCCTTTAACCTGGGGACATTTCAATCCGAGTGAAAGAGGCTGGCTGCAGCTCATGAAGGCGATGGAAGAGTGCGTGATCGAAGCGGCCATTACCGGCAACTACGGACTGGCCCTGGCGGCTTTTGAGATGAATCCGCAGGTTGAACACGGCCAGGTGGCGAAAACCGTGCTTGATGAACTGCTCGTGGCGCATGAGAAATATCTCCCGCAGTTCAAAGACAAGATCGCGGAACTGAAAGCGCAGGGCGTGGCTTCCAAAGATCCGGTCGTCATGGATCTGATGATTCACGGACATTAAAAAAAAGAGGCGGATGCCTCTTTTTTTAATGCTTAATGATCGTGCCTTTAGTGGCGCCGCCGCAGGCGTTGCTCTCGTCGGTATCAATATGCATGGCCAGGGCGTAGCTCGGGCTGACCCGGCAGATGACATCATCGAAGATCAGCGAACGGCCTTCGCTTTTGACCGCGACCGAGACGATCTCCTTGTCAGAAATCCCGTATTCTTTGGCGTCTTCCGGGGTAAAATGGATGTGCCGTTTGGCCGCGATGACGCCCTTGGCAATGGTGATTTCCCCTTTCGGACCGATCAGCCTGCAGCCCTCGGTACCGTCAAGATCACCGGATTCGCGCACCAGCGCTTTCAGGCCGGCACTGCGGGCGTCGGTCAGGGAGATCTCCACCTGGGTTTCGTTTCTCACCGGTCCTAAAATGCTGACGTTAGGAATCTCTTTTTTGGCCCCGACGATCGTCACGCGCTCCTGGCAGGCATACTGTCCGGGCTGGGACAAGTCCTTCTTTTTGGTCAGGGTATAGCCCGCGCCAAACAGCGTTTCCAGGTCCGCCTGGCTTAAATGCACGTGGCGGGCGCTCGTCTCAACTAATATTTCTTTTGCCATAATAACCACTCCTTTTCCAATTATTCTAGCTTTTTTTGTCGCGATTTTCAAGTGCTTTCCTTTAATGGCTATAGAAATTATGGTATAATCGCGAGAAAGAGGTGATTTGATGCCGATTTATACCGATTGGATACAACAGGCCTGGCACTGGCTTTCCAGTAACGGAAGCACGATCCTCGACGGGACGAGAACCGTTATCGATCTTTTGCTGGTGTGGCTGCTTTTATATTACCTGATGCTTTTGTTAAGGCGGAATATGCGCACCATGCAGATTTTTAAAGGAGTTTTGCTGGTGCTCTTTATTAAGTTTGTCAGCAATGTCTTCAGTTTGAAAATGGTCTCCTGGCTGGTGGATCTCATCTTGAGCTGGGGCGTGGTGGCGATTATCATCGTCTTTCAGCCGGAAATCCGGCAGATGCTGGAAAGGCTGGGGCAGACCAGGGTTTTAAACAGTGTGGTCAGCCTCTCGAGCGATGAGAAAGAGCGGGTCGCCGCGGAAGTGGCTTCGGCGGTGCGCCAGATGTCGGAAAGTCACACCGGGGCTTTGATCACCTTTGAGAAAGAACAGTCGCTGATGGATTATATCGCCAGCGGGGTGGATATCAACGCCGATATTAAAGCCGACCTGCTGCTGACTATCTTTATGGAAGGCACCCGTCTGCATGACGGGGCGGTCATCATCCAGGGCAACAAGATTCGCTGCGCTTCGGCCTTTTTCCCGCAGACGCACCGCGAGCTGAGCCCGAAATTCGGCGCCCGGCATCGCGCCGCGCTCGGCTTAAGCGAGGTCAGCGACGCTTTGACCATCGTCGTTTCCGAGGAAACCGGCACCGTCTCTTTCGCCAAGCAGAGCCGCCTTGAAGTCATTTCCCTGACCAACTTAAAAGAGCGGCTTTTAGAGGAACTGACGCCGGCCTTTGGAGGTGAGGGAAGTGAGTGAGCAGAAAGAGCGCGGCGAGGAAAAGAAACGCCATGAATCAGCCCGCTTCGCTTCCTTTATGAAAAAGGTGCGCGCCGATAACAAGAAGAAACAAAGCGAGCGCGCCAAGAAAGACAAACGCGAAGGCGGTCCGGTTTTTTCCAATTTTCACACTTTTTTTCAAAAGATCTTCAACAAGCTGAACATGTGGATCGACGCCATGCTGGCGACCAATTTCCGCATCGCCTGTCTGTCGCTTCTGATGGCTTTGATCATCGCTTATTTTGTCAGCGGCGGCAACGGCATCTCCACGACAAAATCTATCGATTACATCGACGGTGTGCCGGTGGAAGCCATCACCGCCGAAGGGATGGAAGCGAACAGCTACGATCAGGAAGTCACTTTGCAGTTAATCGGCGATTACAGCTCCATTCAATGGAACAAGGTCATGAAAAACTACCAGGTCGTGCTCGATGTCAGGGATCTTGAGGAGGGCACTCATGAAGTTTTCTATCGCGTCGAGGGTGTCGGCAGCGGGCTGGAAGTGAAGACGCTGCCGGAATCGACCACGGTGAATATCTCCCGGGTGGAAACCCGCAGCTTTGATTTAAGCTATGAGTGGGTGCGCCAGAATGAGATGGATTCCGCCTACATCCTGCAAAATGCCCAGCTCCACCAAAACGCGGTGGAAATCACCGCCGGCGGCTACCGTCTCGATCAGATCGACCATGTTTCCGCGCAGATCGATGTCGCGGATGTCAACGGTCCGGTCTATGACGGGGAAGCGCCGGTTGTCGCCTATAATGAAAAAGGCGATGTCATGGATGTCCCGATCAATCCTTTAACGGTCGGTTATGATTTAGAGGTCGTGTCGTACTTTAAATCGCTGCCGATCACGATTGATGTCCAGGGCGAAGTGGCGGAAGGCTGCTATTTGAGCGGGGTGACCGCCAGCACCGCCAGCGTGACGGTCTATGCCCAGAGCCAGGCTGATCTCGACGCCATGAGCGAGGTTCACGCTTATGTGGATGTCGGGGGTCTGGACGAATCGAAGACGATTGACAATGTCGTGCTGGTCGGCCCGAAGAACGCTTTGAAACTGTCCTTGAAGCAGATTTCCGTCGAGGTCATCATCGACAAGCAGAATGAGCGGACTTTCAGAAATATCCCGATTCTCTTCTCGAATCTGCGGGACGGCTATACCGCGAAATTTGTCGGCGGCAATACCTGCGATCTTGTCATCAGCGGCCCGTCGTCTCTTTTGAAGGCCATTAATCCGGATAAATTGAAGATCTATGTGGATTTAAAGGACGCCACGGAAGGAACGAATGACTATGCCCTGGTGGTCAGCGACAAACAGGAGTCTTTGGAGTACCGCTTTGTCAACGGCGATACGATCGCCATCACCATCAGCCGGGGATCGTGAAGATTATGAAATACAAAATCAACATTATTGATGATGAGAAAAACTTGAACGATCTATTAAGAGCATATCTGGAAAAACTGGATTACACGGTCTATTCTTTCTACACGTATGATGAGGCCATGCTGCACGTGGATGACGATGTTCACATGTGGATCATCGATATCATGCTTGACAGGCACAGCGGCTTTGACCTCTTTAATGAAATCAAGGCTCATGATCCCGATATGCCGATCGTGTTTATGTCGGCCCGGGATCAGGAGTTTGACCGCATTATCGGTCTTGAGATGGGCAGCGATGAATATATCACCAAACCTTTCGCCATGAAGGAGCTGGAACTGAGGATCCGCAATGTGTTGAAGAGGGTCTACCGCAACACCCCGAAGCTGACCGAGATGGACGGCTATATGATCGATGAGGGGAAACGGCGGGTCAGCGAAGAGGATCACATCATTGAGCTGACGACCAAAGAATATGAGCTTTTGATGCTGTTTGTCCATAACCGCTCGCTCGCCCTGTCCCGCGAGCAGGTGCTGGAAAAAATCTGGGGCCGTGATTATTACGGCTCGGACCGGGTCGTCGATGACACCTTGCGGCGTCTGCGCAAGAAGCTGCCGCATTTAAACATCAAGACGATCTACGGGTACGGATACCGTTTAGACTGATGAAAACTGAAAAGAAAAAGAGGCTGTCTTTAACCGGACAGCTTTTCGGAATTTTAATCATATCTTTTATCCTTATCATGCTTGTGGTCGTGCCTTATCTGAGTTCCAAAACCCGCGCGATCGTGGATGAGCAGCTTTTCGCCACCATCACCGGGCAGCAGACGATCATCATGAACCTCTTTCAGGATTATGATGAGGATATCAGCCCGATCGCGGTGACCCATCTGCGCTACGATATAGATTATCAAACTTATCAGATCTTCAGCAGCGACCCGCGGGCTGACTTCGTTTCTCCTGTCGTCTTTAACCGCGCTTTAAAAGAGCTGATCAGCCGGCAAAAGGATCATGGGCAGTTTGCCGATGTCAGCGTCAACGGCAAACAGCTTTATTATGTCATCACCGCTGACCAGGAAGAAAATATCTTCTGGATCTCCTATGCCTTTAATGATGTCTCTTATCAGCTGTTAGAGCAGATTCAAAATGAGCTGGTGAATGTTTTCTATATCGTGATTCTGCTGATTTTCCTCATCATGATTGTCTGGACTCTCTCTATGATCGCCCCTTTGCGAACAATCACGCAAAGCATTAAAAACATCAAAATCGGCGAGCCTTTTTCGCTCAGGTTAAAGCTTCATAAAAGCGACGAGATCGGGCAGGTGGCCAGCGCCCTGGTCGACATGAAAAATGAGCTCGATCATCAGGACCAGCTGCAAAGCGATCTGATTCACAATATTTCTCATGACTTAAAAACCCCGATCGCCACGATCCGCTCCTACAGTGAGGGCATGAAGGCGGGTGTTTATCCGTACGGCGACGCGTCCAGTTCGCTGGATGTCATTATCGCCAATGCCGACCGCCTCGATAGACGGGTCAAAGATTTTCTCTATTTAAACCGTCTCGACTATTTGACCGCCAGCGCCAAGGAGGGCACGGAAACTTGCGATATCTCAAAGCTGGCCGGAAGTATCATCAGTGAGCTGGAGGGCATTCACGAAGATATTGATTTCGTGACAGAGATCGAGCCGGACATCATCTTTCAGGGCAGCGCGGAACACTGGCGAAGCTGCCTGGATAATCTGTTGGATAACGCTCTGCGCTACGCTAAAACCACAATTATTGTAGTTATTTCCGAAGATTATCTTATGGTTTACAATGACGGCGAGGCGCTCGCGGATGACGATATTTTCGCCCCGTACAAAAAAGGCCCGAAAGGAAATTTCGGGCTCGGTCTGGCGATTGTCAAAAAGATCTGCGACATGTATCATTATGAGGTCGCGGCGCAAAACAGGGATGAGGGCGTGGCTTTCATCATCAAAAAAGACGGTCACTGACCGCCTTTTGTTTTCTCGAAAAGCTCGGCGAAGGTCACGGTGTTGCCGGCCAGACCCTGCAGTTCGCTCGGGATGACGATTTTGGTCGCCTGGCCGTCGGCCAGTTTTTCCAGCGCTTTAAAGCCCTGGAGCGCCAGGTATCCCTGCTCAGGGTTCGCCTGGTTAATATAGGTGATGCCTTTGGCCTGGGCTTCATAAACCAGGCGCAGGGCTTCGGCCTGACCTTCGGCGCGGGCGATGGCGGCTTCTTTTTCCGCTTCCGCTCTCAAGACGACGGCTTCTTTTTCGCCTTCCGCGGTGAGAATCGCGGACTGTTTTTTACCTTCGGCCTGCAGGATGGCTTCCCGTCTTTCCCGCTCGGCGCGCATCTGTTTTTCCATCGCTTCCTGAATGTCGCGCGGCGGGATGATGTTTTTGACCTCGACGCGGTGCACTTTGATGCCCCACGGGTCGGTCGCCTCGTCAAGAATGGCGCGCATTTTGGAATTGATGATATCGCGGCTGGTCAGGGTCTCGTCGAGCTCCAGTTCACCGATGATATTTCGCAAGGTGGTCGCGGTGAGATTCTCAATCGCGTTGATGGGGCGGACGACGCCGTAGGTGAACAGCTTGGGATCGGTGATCTGAAAGTAGACGATCGTGTCAATCTGCATGGTGACATTGTCTTTGGTGATGACCGGCTGGGGATCGAAGTCCACGACCTGCTCCTTTAAGGAAACGCGGTTGGCGACGCGGTCGATAAAGGGCACCAGAAAGTGAATGCCGACATGGCAGGTGCGGTTGTAGGCGCCCAGGCGCTCGATGATATAGGCGTTGGACTGCGAGACGATGCGGATCGAGAAAGCCGCGATCACAAAAAGAATCATAAACAGGACAATTAACGTGATAAAAATACCCATATTTTCCTCCTTTTAAAGTGGCCGGACCACGAGTTTGGTGCCTTCGATGGAAAGTATCTCAACTTTGGTATCGGCCGCGATATCTTTGCCGTCATGGGAAATCGCGAGCCATGTTTCGCCGTTCACGCGGGCTTCGCCGCGCTCGTTGGAAGCGATGGCTTTGGTGATCACGGCGGTTTTGCCAATCAGGCGGTCGAGATTGGTCGGCACGATATTGCCGCGCAGCATTTTTTTGGTCAGCGGTTTTGTGATCAGGATACAGGCCAGGGAAACAGCGGTGAAGATGGCGATCTGAGGCCAGAAAGCGACCCCGTTCCAGCTGGCGATCAGGGCCGCCGCCGCGCCGGCGCAAAACCAGATCGAAACCATGTCAACCGTGACCGCTTCGATAATTCCGGCGGCCACCAGAACAAAAAGCCAAACCATAGGCATCATCTGTTTCATCCTCCCTTTAAAGCTGTACGATCATGACTTTCTCTTTCTCATCGTAGCGGGCATCGTATTTTAAGCCGTTTTTGCCTTCCAGGTGAAGATTGAGAAAATCCGCGATTTCGCGCATAAACCGCTTGTTCGAGACGCGGCCGTAGCTTTTGCCCAGCGACAGGCGATGGAGATTGCTTCGCGGGTAGAGGTTCATTTCGATCGCGGTTTTATCGACCGGTTTGATCGCCAGCTGGCGGTTTTGCTGATCAAAACCCAAAAGCACATAACGAACATTGGAAAACGGTTTGCAGGCGGCGCGATTCAATGTGATATTGGTGTCATATAAGGTTACCGATGTGGTCGCGACATCATTTTTCGTCCATATAAATGGCATAACACACCTCCTGTTATTCATTATATTACAATAATTATTTTTATGCAATATCTTTTCAAAAGTTTTGTTAATGCAAATGCCGGACGCCTGTGATAGAATAGGGGCGGAGGTGGAAACAATGCATTTTAAAAAGGTGGCTTTGTTTTTGCTTTGTTTTGTCCTGATCGCCTGTCAGGCGCAAAAGCCCGCAGAGTATCCCGAGTCGCAGGAACCTTTTACGGTTCATTTGTTTTATTCCAAAACCTGTCCGCACTGCAAGCAGATGCGGGAAAACTTCATCCCGATGGTGGAGGCGGACTTTAAGGATCTGGTCACGATCGAGCTTCACGATATCGATGAGGCGGAAAGCATGGAGCTGTTTGATCACTATATCGGGCAGTACGATCCGGAAACGGGCGAATGGGTCAAGACCGGCGTCTTGCAGGATGTTGATCCCGACTCGGCTTTAGGGGATTATCTGGTGCCTTTGTTTGTCGTGGAAGGCGGGTACGCTTTTATGGGGTACACCGATTCTTTGAAGGAGTCTTATCTGCAGGATTTGCATCTCTACCGCCAGAACCGGCCTTTATCGGGCGGGGATGTCGCGAAGGGCAGGTGGCTGTTTAAGAAGTGAAGCTGCTTGTTTTCTTGCTGCTGTTATTATCGGGCTGCCAGTCCAGTAAAACTATAGATGTGACGTTTTATATTCATCAGGGCTGTCCTTCCTGTCTCGCGATTCAAAACGAGCTGATTCCCTCTTTGGGTGATGAGTTCAGGGTGCAGGTGATTGACGATGATCAAGATCCTGACGCGTATGATAAAGTCCTGGATGAGATCGTGCTTGATGAGGCGCAGCTCCGGCAGTTAAAAAGCAATCACATCACGCCTTTGATGGTGATTGACGGCTACTATGCCGCGGCGGGTTATGATGAGAAGATCTACCGGGAACTTTTGCAGGCGGCGAAAAACGGGGAAAGGATATCCGATTTACCCAGCGGGGTTTATGAACTGAAGAATGAATATTGAAAAAATAAGGAGTATAAAGACGATGAGCACACCTCATAATCAGGCCGCGCCGCGAGAGATCGCGAAAACCGTCCTCATGCCCGGTGATCCTTTGCGGGCAAAATTTATCGCCGAACATTATTTAGAGAATGTCAGCTGTTTTAACAGCGTGCGCAATATGCTCGGGTATACCGGGCAGTACAAGGGTAAAACGATCAGCGTCATGGGTTCCGGGATGGGCATACCTTCGATTGGAATCTACAGTCATGAGCTTTACGCATTTTATGATGTCGACACGATTATCCGCATCGGCACCTGCGGCGGGATATCCAAAGATGTCAAGCTGCTGGATTTAATTTTTGCCCAGGGGGCCTGCACCGATTCTAATTTCGCCAGCCAGTTTGAGCTGCCTGGAACTTATTCCGCGATTTCCGATTTTGATCTTTGTCTCAGGGCGGTTCAGGAAGCCAAGAAAAGAAACCTGCGATATCATGTCGGCAATGTCATCGCCAGTGATTTTTTTTATCACGCCGACGATAACGCTCATGAGAAATGGGCCCGGGTAGGATGCCTGGGGGTGGAGATGGAGAGCTACGCGCTGTTTTTGAATGCCGCTTATCATCATAAAAAAGCCTTTACGATTCTGACCGTTTCCGATCATTTGCTGACTCATGAGGAGTGCAGCGCCCGGCAGCGCGAACAGGGTTTGACGGACATGATCGAGCTCGCTTTAGAGATCGCGATATGAAAACCGCCATCGCTTTTTATGACTTCGACAACACCCTGATCCGCCATGACTCCCAGGCTTTGTTACTGTTTTATTATTTAAAAAAGCATCCCGGCGGCTTTGTTCACTTGTTTAAACTGCTTTATGTCGCCGTGCTTTATGTCTTGGGCCTGAAGGATTTTATCGCCCTCAAGGAGGCTTTGCTGTTTCCTTTAGGGCGGTTGACAGATGAGGAGTTAAAAGATTTTACCAGTTCTTTGCGCTTTTATCCCGAGGTTGTGAAAACCATCGCGGAGCATCGTAAACAGGGCTGTTTGATTTTTCTCGTTTCCGCCAGCACGGAATATTATTTGGATATGCTGGAGATTGCATTTGATGCGGTTATCGGCACCAGGGTTATTGTCAACAATCATCATGTGAATATTCTCGGACCAAACTGTAAAAGCGAGGAAAAGGTGGAAAGGATCAATGAGATTCTGAAGCAAAAAAATCTTATCATCGACTTTGAGCACAGTTACGCTTATTCGGACAGTGACAGCGATCTGCCGATGATGCTGTTAGTGCAAAACCGGCGCCGGGTTTTAAGAAACGGGAAAATCACCGGATTTTAAA
>CAZQRT010000014.1:0-10772 GCA_964596105.1 uncultured Erysipelotrichales bacterium
ATGAGATTTTCGTCAAACAAAAACGTCTGCGCGGGGATTTGATCTTTCCTGTCATAGTAATAATTCGCGCAGGCAAAAACGATGCCGGATTGATCCCTGTCAAAGCTGCAGTTGAAAAGATCGATGAACTTCTTGTACGATTCCCCGATAAAGGCGAGGCCCTCATCAACCTGGTCTGGTGTGAATGTCGTGCCGTTGTAGAACCGCGAGTTTTCTGCCGGGTCGATCACCCGGGCTGAGATGAGGTTGACGATCAACTCGTAGAGGCTGAACGGGAAGTGCATCCGGGAAGCCAGGATCTCAGTGGTGTCTTTCACTTTCAACTCAGATAGTAGATTTGTAAGCAGGAAATGACCGGCATAGAATTCTCTGACAGAATCAAACGCGCGGGCTCGTCTTTCTTTTTGGCGTTCCTGATTTTTCCTTTTCACATAATCTTTGTAATAGGCGACGGGATCAGGCATGTCCGCGGATATTAAGTCTTGAACATAGCCGAAGGATTCCACGCTTTTCGTCCGCGAACCTTTCTTTTCCTTGTCCCAGTAAGAGTCGTACATCTGCAGGTATATCCCTTTTTTCTTTTTGTCCTGTCTCAAAAAATAGGCCATGAATCATCCTCCTGTTCTGTCAACATCCGTTTCCTTATAGTCTTACTCTTATACGACATCCGTAAAAAAAGCAAGGAAAACCTTTGTGCTTTGCCCTTGATTTATAATTATCCCCCTTAACAACATTTCTCATGTGGGATTTTTGTGCCGATTATGATACAATAAAGGTCTGAAGGTGATGATATGGAAAAAAAGCAATTCCGGTCGGTGATACGTCTCGTGCTGACCTTTGTTTTAGGCGTCGGCGTCGGCATGCTGATCCGCTTTCACGGCAGTAACTCCCTGCCCTCGCAAAACAGCACCGGCCTGGAGCAGTTTGACATGGTCTATCAGACCATTTCCGATAACTGGCTCGATGCCGCCGGGCAGGAGGATCTTGATCTGGAAACCGCGGCGATCGCCGGTTTCATCGACCGTCTGGGCGACCCCCATACCGCCTATTTGTCCAATGAGGAGCTGGAGAGCTTTACCAGTGCGGTCGACGGCAGCTTCGCCGGCATCGGCGTGACTTATTCCATGGGCCATGAGGGCGGTGTGATCTCCGCCGTCATCCCGGATTCCCCCGCCGCCAAAGCCGGGATTTTACCGGGCGACATCCTCATCGCGGTCGATGATCAAGAGATCAAAGATTTAAGCAGCGATGAGGTCAAAGCTCTCGTCGTCGGGGAAGAAGGCACCGCGGTCAAGATTACCGTGCAGCGCAACCGCGAGCAGCTTGACTTTCAAATCAAACGCGCCAAGGTCGATTCCAGTGTCAGCTACGAGATCCGCGACCACAATATCGCCTTTCTCGATATCAATACCTTTGGCGACATGACCACAGCCTCCATCGCCAAAGCCCTGGACGCTTTTCAAAACAGTAAATGCCAGACCATCGTCATTGATTTAAGAGACAACACCGGCGGATATTTAAGCTCCGTGACCGATATTTTAGGCCTGTTCGTGGAAGAGGGGGAAACCCTGTTCACCATGGAAGACGCCAAAGGCGACGTCACGGCATACCGCTCGGAAGAAGAACAGACTTATCACTTTGAGCACGGCTATATTCTCGTCAACCAGGAAACCGCCAGTGCCGCCGAGGTCATGAGCGGAGTTCTGCAGCAGTTAAAAGACTACCGCCTGGTCGGTAAGACCACCTACGGCAAAGGCACCGCCCAGACCCAGTTCATGATGCCTGATTTAAGCGCGGTCAAATACACCTACGCGAAATGGCTGCTGCCGGACGGCACCTGGATCAACAATACCGGCCTGACCCCTGATATTGAAATTCACGCCGACGGTTTAAACGATTTCTATAATATTCTCTTTTCTGACGGGGAAATTCTGACCCTTGACAGCGTTGACGCCAAAACCATGGAAGCGCAGCGCATGCTCAAACAGCTCGGCTATGATGTGACCCGCCAGGACGGCTACTTCGATACCCAGACTCAGAATGCCCTCATGGCCTTTGAGCAGGATCACGGGCTGACGGTTGACGGCAGTTTCGATGAAAGTGACGCCGACGCCCTGATTTCCGCCCTGATCGCCTATTATAATGATTTATCCCACGATGTCTGGTATCAGACCTGCCTGAAGGAACTGGGTTTATGAACTTTCAACTCAAAGCCCCCTATGAGCCAACCGGCGATCAGCCGACGGCGATCGCCAGTCTGTTAGATGGCTTAAGGCAGGGCCGGCATGAACAGGTCCTTTTGGGCGGCACCGGCACCGGGAAAACCTTCACGGTTGCCAATGTCATCGCGCAGTACAATCATCCCACCCTGGTGCTCTCCCACAACAAAACCCTGGCCGGCCAGCTTTATTCGGAACTCAAGGAATTCTTTCCCGACAACCGCGTGGAATACTTTGTCTCTAACTTTGACTTCTATCAGCCCGAGGCCTATATTCCCGGCACCGATACTTATATCGATAAAAACACGAAAACCAATTACGAGATCGAAATGCTGAGAAGCAGTGCCATGAATTCCCTTCTGGAAAGAAGAGACGTCATTGTCGTGGCTTCCGTCGCCTCTATCTACGGTTTGGGCGATCCCCGCGTCTACCGCGATATGATCTTCGCGATTCGCGTCGGGCAGGTTTTAAACCGCCAGGAATTGTTATCCTACCTGGTTGACCGCCAGTACCACCGTAATGATCTGGAACAGACCAAAGGCACCTTCCGGGTGCGCGGCGATGTCATTGAAATCGTCCCGGGTCATACCGACCGCTATATTTTGCGCATTGAGATGTTTGGCGATGAGGTGGAGAGAATCACGGAAACCGATCCTTTAACCGGGCGCCTGCTTGACAGTTACAGCCAGTATACCATCTATCCGGCGACCGGGTATGTCAACACCCAGGTGCAGATGAACCGCGCCGCTGACAGCATCGAAGTTGAACTGGAGGAGCGCCTCAAAGAACTGCAGGCGCAAAATAAACTGCTCGAATACCAGCGGCTGGAACAAAGAACCCGCCACGATATCGAACTGCTGCGGGAAGTCGGGATGTGCCCGGGTATTGAGAATTACTCGCGCCATATTGACGGGCGCGCCCCCGGCCAGCGGCCTTTTACCCTGATGGATTATTTTGACGATGATTTTCTTTTAGTGGTCGATGAGTCTCACGTCATGCTGCCGCAGGTGCGCGGCATGTACAACGGCGACCGCTCGCGCAAGGAAACGCTCGTGGAATACGGTTTCCGTTTACCAAGCGCCCTGGACAACCGTCCCCTGCGCTTTGACGAATTTGAAAAAATCATTCCGCAGGCTATTTATGTCTCCGCCACCCCCGGTGATTATGAGCTGGAAAAGGTGCACGGGGAGATCTCCGAGCAGATCATCCGCCCGACCGGCTTACTGGACCCGCTTATCTCGGTGCGTCCGGTGCACGGGCAGATCGATGATTTAATGGAGGAGATTCACCAGCGCATCGCGCGTCAGGAGCGGGTTTTAATCACCACCCTGACGATCCGCATGGCGGAGGATTTGACCGCATATTTAAAAGAGATGGGCTTTAAGGTGGCCTATCTTCATAATGAGACCAAAACCCTGGAAAGGACGGAGATCTTGAGAGATCTGCGTCTTGGCAAATATGATGTCCTGGTCGGCATCAATCTTTTAAGGGAAGGACTGGATCTGCCGGAAGTGTCGCTGGTAGCGATTCTGGACGCGGACAAGGAGGGCTTTTTGCGTAATTACCGCTCGCTGATTCAGACGATCGGGCGGGCTGCCCGTAACGCGCACGGCGAGGTCATCATGTACGCCGATGAGATGACGGAGTCGATGACCAAGGCGATCGCTGAAACCGGAAGAAGAAGACGCATCCAGGATCAGTACAATCAGGAACACCACATCGTGCCGCAGACGATCAAAAAGGAGATTCGCGATGTCATCCGCGGCAAGGAGACGCAAAATGAGTTGTCCCAGGTCATGAAGAAGGGCAAAAAAGCCGGTCGCAAGGCCAGAGAAAAGATCATCGCCGATCTCGAGAAGGAGATGCGGGCCGCGGCCCGGCAGCTCGATTTTGAGCGCGCCATGGAACTGAGGGATATGATCGGGGAGCTGCGCGATGAAGCTTGAGACGGTGCTGGACGCTCTGGTTGAAGCCGGGGGCCGGCCTTATGTGGTCGGCGGCGCTGTCCGCGATTATTTCCTTGGTCAGCCGGGTCATGATATTGATGTCGAGGTGTTCAACCTGCCTGATCAGAATCTTCTTGATGTTTTAGAACATTTTGGCAAGGTCCGCTTTTTCGGCCGCCAGTTTGGCATTTACCAGATCGCCGGTCTGGAGCAGGTGGATTTCGCCCTGCCGCGCCGGGAGACGAAAACCGGGAGCGGGCATCGCGGTTTTGCCATTCAGAGCGATCCTTATCTGGAACTTAAAAAAGCGGCCAGCCGCCGTGATTTTACCATCAACGCCCTGTACTATGACTGGGAGAGAAAATGTCTGGAGGATCCTTATGAGGGTTTAGATGATCTCAACCGGGGCATCTTGCGGGTCGTGGATTTTGACCATTTCAGCGAGGATCCCTTACGGGTGCTGCGCATGGCGCGGTTTCTGGCCCGCCTGAATTTTCAGCCTGATCCCGCCAGCAAGGCCCTCTGTGAGAAGATGGTTGCTTCTCATGAGCTGGACACGCTGTCGCCGGAAAGAGTTTCGGATGAGCTGGAGAAGCTTTGCCTGAGTCCTTATCCGGCTGCGGGCATTCGTTTTCTCAAATCGATTTCCTATCTTGATGTGGCTGAGGAAGCTTTGGCGAAGTTAACAAATATGCCTGCTTTAGCGGATCCTCTGCCTTACATTTTATACTGTTTAAAAAGCGGGGGATATATGGTTCCGCTGGTGAAAAAGGCGCCCTGGCAGAAGGAGCAGGCGCTGGAGAAGGATCTTAAGGAATTAATGAATCTTCTCAGGTGTCCTTATGATGAAACGGAATTTAAACTTTTTTTAGCGCGCGCTAAATCCGAGCGCGGCGCGCTTTTTGCCCTCGTTCCCGAAGGAACGTGGCTGGAAGAAGTGAAAGATATTGAAGTGCCATCGCCTCTGGTGAGAGGGCGGGACCTGCTTGAGCTCGGCTTTAAGCCTGGAAGGAAACTGGGAAAACTGTTAAAGCAGGCATATATCATGCAGTTATCAGGACGGGACAAAGAGACCATCCTGTCAGAGTTGAGGGGGAATGACCATGGCTCAGGAGAACCTGGTGGTCAAAGGCGCGAGGGTCAATAATTTAAAGAATATCGATGTGACCATTCCGCGCGATAAATTAGTGATCATGACGGGGCTGTCGGGTTCCGGGAAAACCAGTCTGGCGTTTGACACGATCTATGCCGAGGGGCAGCGCCGTTATGTGGAGTCTTTATCGAGCTATGCCCGGCAGTTTTTAGGGGGCGTGGAAAAGCCGGATATTGACAGCATTGAAGGACTGAGTCCGGCCATCGCCATCGATCAGAAAACGACCAGTCACAACCCGCGAAGCACCGTGGGCACCGTCACGGAAATCTATGATTATCTCCGGCTGCTGTATGCCCGGATCGGCGTCGCCTACTGTCCGGATCACCATATTCCGATTCAGTCCCAGACGATCAAGCAGATGTGCGAGGCGGTGGACAGCTACGAGGAAGGCAGCCGTCTGCAGATCCTGGCGCCGGTCATTAAAAATAAAAAAGGCACCCACAAGGAGCTTTTTAACCGCCTGTTAAAGGAAGGGTATGTGCGGGTGCGGGTCGATAAAGAGACGCGGCTATTGGAAGAGGATATCACCCTGGAGAAAAATGTCCGCCACAATATTGAAGTCATCGTCGACCGCTTAATTAAAAGAGGTCACGATCATACCCGCCTGGCTGATTCGCTGGAAACCGCCTGCAAGCTGGCGGACGGCGAGGTCATCATCGAGAATCTGACCGCCGGCACGGAAGCGCTATTCAGTCAGAATCAGGCCTGCCCGGTCTGCGGCTTTTCCGTTCCCAAACTGGAGCCGCGGCTGTTCTCTTTTAACTCGCCTTTAGGAGCCTGCCCGGACTGCCACGGCCTGGGCATCAAAGAGGAAGTCGATATCGATCTGTTGATTCCGGATTTCAACCTTTCCATCAATCAGGGCGGCATCCGCTTTTTCAAAACCGCGGTGGGTACCGACCGCATTGAATGGCAGCGTTTCACCACCTTGTGTCAGGCTTATCAGATCGATATGGACAAGCCGTTAAAAGATTTTACCAAAGAGGAGATGCGGATCATCCTGTACGGCTCGGACCGTCCCATTTCTTATGAGATCGTCTCCAGCTCGGGCAATGTCAACCGCAACACGAAATATCTGGAAGGCATCAAGACGATGATTGAAAGGCGCTATGAGGAAACCGGCTCGCGCTTCAGCAAGGAGTGGTACGCGTCTTTTATGGCCGAGCACACCTGCCCGACTTGTCAGGGCAAACGGCTGACCCGGGAAGTTTTAAGCGTCGAGGTCGGCGGCCTGAACATCGCGCAGCTGACGGAGCTGTCGGTCAAGAAGGCTCTTGATTTCTTTAACTCTTTAACCTTAACTAAAACCCAGGAGAATATCGCGGCGCTGATTTTAAAGGAAATCAGAGACCGCCTTGGCTTTCTCGTCAATGTCGGACTGGATTATCTGACCCTGGCGCGCAGCGCGAGCGGCCTTTCCGGCGGCGAGGCGCAGCGCATCCGGCTGGCGACGCAGATCGGTTCGCATTTAACCGGCGTGCTTTATGTGCTGGACGAGCCTTCGATCGGGCTTCATCAAAGAGATAACGGCAAGCTGATCGACACCTTAAAGTCGATTCGCGATTTAGGCAACACGGTGCTCGTTGTTGAGCATGATGAGGATACCATGCGCGCCGCGGATTACATCGTGGATATCGGTCCCGGAGCCGGGGTGCATGGCGGGACCGTGGTCGCGGCCGGCACGCCGGAGGAAATCATGGCCTGTCCGGACAGTTTAACCGGGCAGTATCTGGCCGGGATTAAAAGCATCCCGGTGCCAAAAAAACGCCGCAAGGGCAACGGTCATGTTCTTGAGGTGATCGGCGCGAAAGTGCATAATTTAAAGAATATCCGGGTGAAGTTTCCGCTGGGCAAGATGATTGTCGTGACCGGGGTTTCCGGCAGCGGCAAGTCTTCCCTGGTCAATGAAGTGCTGTATAAGGCGATGGCGTCCAAACTTTATCACGCCAAGGATAAACCCGGCGAATATCAGGAAATCCGCGGCCTCGAGTATGTCGACAAGGTCATCAATGTTTCCCAGGATCCTATCGGGCGCACGCCGCGTTCCAATCCCGCGACATACACCGGGGTGTTTGATGACATCCGCGATGTGTTCGCCAATACCCGGGAAGCGAAGATTCGCGGTTATGAGCGCGGGCGGTTTTCGTTCAATGTCAAAGGCGGCCGCTGCGAGGCTTGTCAGGGCGATGGCGTGAAGCGCATTTCCATGCATTTTCTGCCCGATGTCTATGTGCCTTGTGAGGAGTGCGGGGGCAAACGTTACAATGACGAAACCCTGGCCGTCACCTACAAGGGGAAAAACATCTATGAGGTGCTCGAGATGACGGTGGAGGAAGCCTGCGAGTTTTTTAAAAATATCCCGCGTATCGCGCCCAAGCTCAACACCTTAAAAGATGTCGGGCTGGGGTATATGAAGCTCGGGCAGAGCGCGACGACACTGTCGGGCGGCGAGGCGCAGCGTGTCAAGCTGGCCAGCGAGCTGCAGAAGCGGCCGACCGGCAAGACGGTTTATATTCTGGATGAACCGACGACCGGGCTGCACAGCGAGGATGTCCGGGTGCTGATTTCGGTGCTGAACCGGATTGTCGACAACGGCGACACGGTGATCATCATCGAGCATAATCTCGATATCATCAAGGTCGCGGATCATATTATTGATTTAGGTCCGGAGGGCGGCGATCTCGGGGGCACGGTCGTGGTGACCGGGACGCCGGAGCAGGTCGCGCAATACGAAAAGAGTTATACCGGACAGTTTTTAAAAAAGGTGCTGCCATGAATATCCGTCTCGTTTCCCCGTTTTGCCTGCTGGCGCGTTTCGTGACCGGTTTTTTCCTCTACGGGATATTTGATCCGGATCATTTTTCCCGCGGTTTGACGGTCAGTCTGATAGAAACGGTGATTTTCGCGGTTTTGCTGACGGGGTTTGACTATTTGGTGGTAAAATATGTAAACAAGCCAGGTCTTTTGCTGAGTGCGCTGGTGAAGATCGCGCCGGAGATCTGCACTTGTGTGGCGGGGTTTTTAGCCGCGGGATTCGGGCACGGTTATGTGATCCGGGTGATCGCGCTGGATCTTGCCGCGCGGCTTTTAGCTGTGGAAAGGAGGGACGGACATGGCCGGTAAACATGTGGTCGATGTTGAAGAAATCAAAACATATTTTAATCTGGAGCAGGTGACGGGTGACGCTGACAGTCTCAAGCGGGAGATTGTCAAGGCGGAGATCACGCGTCCGGGCTTTGAGCTGGCCGGGTTCTTTAAGCATACCGATCCCCGCCGTATCGTGGTTTTCGGGGAGAAGGAGATGGCTTTCATCACCAGTCAGCTGGATGAGAAGACGCAGCTGGAGCGGTTTACGAAACTGATGGCAGAGGAGACTCCGGCGATTATCATCGCGCGTCATCTGGAGTGTCCGGCGCTTTTGAAGCAGGCGGCGGAGAAGAATAATTTTCCGGTTTTTGTGACGGATCAGCCGACGGGGCGGTTCGCGATCGCTTTGTCGTCTTATCTCGATGAGCAGCTGGCCGAGGAGACGCTCATGCACGGGGTGTTTATGAGTATCCACGGCAAAGGGGTTCTGATTCGCGGCGACAGCGGCATCGGCAAAAGCGAGATCGCGCTGGAGCTGATCAAAAGCGGGCATCTTTTGATCGCGGATGACGCCGTGGAGCTTTATCATATCGGCGCGAAGATTGTCGGCAAGTCACCGCAGGTTTTAGAGAATCTTCTCGAGATTCGCGGCATCGGTGTCATCGATGTGGTCAAAATGTATGGCGTGTCGGCGATTCTGGACCGCCATGAGGTGGATCTGGTGATTCAGCTGGAGCGCTGGGTTCCGAGCAAGGAGTACACGCGGATCGGCACGGAGGAGAGCAATCTGGCCGAGGAGATTTTAGGCGTGGCGATTCCCAAGGCGATTGTCCCGGTGACGGGCGGGCGCAGCATGGCCGCGGTGATTGAGGCGGCTGTCATGAATATGCGTTTGAAGGAGCTTGGCTTTGATTCCAGCCAGGAGTTCGTGGATCGCATTTTGCGCAATATTTCTCAGAATCAGGATGAAAAGGGGTGACGGGGGATGACTTTCTTTCCGAACCGGCAGACTTTTTTACAGATCGGCCCGCTCCATATTCAGTGGTACGCGATTTTCATCATCGCGGGGGCATTACTGGGCTTTTATCTGGCGGTGCAGCAGCTGAAAAAGGTCGGCGTGTCCAAGGAGATGGCTGAGGATTTCTTCATTTACGCGCTTTTGATCGGGATTGTCGGGGCGCGGGTCTGGTATGTGGTGTTTATGTATCAGGATCTTTACGCGCACCGGCCGTTCTGGGATATGTTCAAGATCTGGGAGGGCGGCCTGGCGATTCAGGGCGGCCTGATCGCCGCGATCGCTTTCGGTTTTTACTATTTCTGGAAAAAGAAGGTGCCTTTGATGCGCACCGCGGATGCTATCATGCCTTGTGTGCTGGTGGCGCAGAGTATCGGGCGTTGGGGCAATTTTATGAATCAGGAGGCGCACGGCGAAGCGGTGGGGCGGCAGTTTCTGGAGAGTCTGCATCTGCCAAATTTTATCATCGAGGGCATGAACATCAACGGCGTTTATTATCAGCCGACGTTTCTTTATGAGTCGCTGGGGGATTTACTGGTGTTTCTTATTCTCGTGCTGGTGGTGGCGCGGATTTACACCCGGCACGGCGAGCTTTTCTGCGGTTATTTTATCGGTTACGGCATCGTGCGGATCATCGTCGAGGGCATGCGCACGGATTCTTTGATGCTGGGGCCGCTGCGCATGGCGCAGGTGACGTCGCTGGTAGGAATTGTCGCGGCTGTCGGGGTAATTTTCTATTTGCACCGCAAGGGGCAGAAGGTGACGGAGGAAACCCGCCTGTGGACGTTGACAAGGTCGCGATAGTCTGCTAAGATGGGTTAAGAAAGGCGTTGGAAATTTCGTCCTTTTAAAGGACGATTTTGTTTTTCAGGAGGAAGATTATGAAGAAACCTTTTTATTTGACGACCGCCATCGCTTATACTTCCGGCAAGCCGCATATCGGCAATACCTACGAGATTGTGCTGGCGGACAGTATCGCCCGGTTTAAGCGGGCGCAGGGTTATGATGTCCGGTTTCAGACCGGCACGGATGAGCATGGCATCAAGATTGAGGAGAAGGCCCGGGCGGCCGGCATGGAGCCGAAGGCTTATGTGGATCAGGTGGCCGGGGAGATCAAGCGCATCTGGGATTTGATGAATACGTCTTATGACCGTTTTATGCGCACGACGGACCCGTATCATGAAAAGCAGGTGCAGAAGATTTTTCGCCGTCTTTATGAGCAGGGCGATATTTATAAAGGGGAGTATGAGGGCTGGTACTGCAAGGCTTGCGAGTCTTTCTTTACGGAGAGCCAGCTGGTGGACGGCAAGTGTCCGGATTGCGGCGGCGAGGTCCACCGCGAGAAGGAGGAG
>CAZQRT010000014.1:10851-15669 GCA_964596105.1 uncultured Erysipelotrichales bacterium
CACCCTGATTTTATTCAGCCGGAGTCGCGCAAGAATGAGATGATGAACAATTTCCTTTTGCCGGGACTGCAGGATCTTTGTGTTTCCCGCACGTCTTTCAAGTGGGGCATTCCGGTTGATTTTGATGACAAGCATGTCGTTTATGTCTGGATTGACGCGTTGTCCAATTACATCACCGGGCTCGGTTTTGACCTGGACGGGGATTCTGACGAGCTTTTCAAAAAGTACTGGCCGGCGGATATTCATCTTATCGGCAAGGATATTATCCGTTTCCATACCATCTACTGGCCGATCATGCTGATGGCGCTGGGTCTGGAGTTACCGAAGCAGGTTTTCGGTCACCCGTGGCTTTTGATGGGGGACCGCAAGATGAGCAAGTCGAAGGGCAATGTGCTTTACGCCGATGATCTGGTGGCCCGGTTCGGGGTGGACGCGGTGCGTTATTTTGTCCTTCATGAGATGCCTTTTGAAAATGACGGCAATATCACTTATGAGCTTCTGATTGAGCGCATTAACAGTGATCTGGCTAATATTCTGGGCAATCTGGTGAATCGCACGATCGCGATGACAAACAAGTATTTTGGCGGCGTGATTTATGACGGCGGGGTGGCTGAGGATGTCGATGCGGATCTCAAGCGCACGGCGGTTGACGCGTATCATGAGGCTTGTGAGAAGATGGATGCGTTGCGGGTGGCGGATGCCATTGACGCGGTGTTCACGCTTTTAAGAAGGTCAAACAAGTATATTGATGAGACGCAGCCGTGGGTTTTAGGCCGGGATGAGACAAAAAAGGACCGCCTGGCGACGGTGCTTTATAATCTGTTAGAGGCGATTCGTTTTGCCGGGGTGCTGTTAGGTCCTTTCTTGCCGGAGACTTCGGAAAAGATGCTGGATCAGATCAACGCCAAGGAGCGCGATTTCGCTTCCCTGGAGACTTTCGGTCATTATGAGAGTCCGACTAAGGTGACGGATAAGGCGAAGCCTTTGTTCATGCGGCTTGATGCCGGAAAGGTCCTGGCGGATCTGGACAAGGAGGACGACAAGGCCGAGATCACGATGGATGATTTTGGTAAGATCGAGCTGAAGGTCGGCGAGGTAATCTCTTGTGAGAAGCATCCGAATGCCGACAAGCTTCTGGTCAGTCAGGTGGATCTCGGTGATGAGACGCGGCAGATTGTCAGCGGCATTGCCCACAGTTACACGCCGGCGGAGATGGTGGGCCGGAAGGTCATTGTGGTGACGAATTTGAAGACGGCGAAGCTTCGCGGGGTGGAGTCGCAGGGCATGATTCTGGCCGGGGAGAAGGACGGCAAGGTGGTGCTGGCGTCTTGTGATCTGCCGAAGGGCACGGTTGTGCGCTGATGGACTGGCAAGAGGCGTGCGCGCTTTTAAAGGAGAAGCTCGGCGATTACAAGGTGATGGCGCTGGCGACCAGCCGTCATGATCATCCTACGGTGCGGCTGGTGAGCTGTATTTTCTATAACGACAAGGTTTATTTTAAGACGGATAAGAATTTCCGGAAAACGCGGATGTTACTGGACAATCCGCAAGCCGCGCTTTGTGTCGGCGGGGTGCAGCTGGAGGGCACGGTGGAGAATCTGGGCCTGGTGGCGGATGAGCCGGGGCAGATTTTCGCCGAGAAGTATGAGCGGTATTTGAAGCACAGTTATAATGCTTACGCGCATACCGATACGGAGATTCTGATTTGTTTCACGCCGCGTTTCGCGGAGATCTGGGATGATGATGAGGCCGGCAACGCGCATCAGATCTATATGTACTTTGATGAAAAGCGGACGGAATTCATTCCTTATGATTAATAAAAAGAGCGGGCAGATGACCCGCTTTTTTTTATAATTTTCCGGCCACATAGAAGAGGGCGAACGCGGCGATGTCGGCGATCACGATGGTGGATCCGACCGGGGTTGAGGCCAGGATGGATATGATGATTCCCAGTAAAGAGCAGCATACCGACAGGATCGCGGCGCAGATGGTGACGGATTTGAAGCTTTTGCAGACGCGCATGGCGGAGAGGGCGGGGAAGATGACCAGGGCGGAGATTAAAAGTGATCCGACGAGGTTCATGGCGAGGACGATGATGACGGCAATGATGACGGCGATAATAAGATTGTAAAGGTTGGCGTTGGTGCCGGTGGCGCGGGCAAAGTCTTCATCAAAGGTGACGGCGAATATTTTGTTGTAGAAGAGGATAAAGGCGGCGATGACGATGAGGGAGAGGATCAGGCATAACCAGACTTCCTGTTTTGTCAGGGTCAGGATGGAGGTGGAGCCGAAGAGGGTGGCGCAGACATCGCCGGACAGATTGGATGAGGTGGAGAAGAGGTTCATGAGCAGGTACCCGATGGCCAGGGCGCCGACGGAGATCATCGCGATCAGGGCGTCGCCTTTGATTTTGGCGTTTTGTCCGGTTCGTAAAAGCAGGATGGCGCACAGGATGGTGACGGGCAGGACGAGAAGCATTTCATTGCTCAAACCGGCTACGGCGGCGACGGCGATGGCTCCGAAGGCGACGTGGGAAAGGCCGTCACCGATATAGGAGAAGCGTTTTAAAACCAGGGTGACGCCAATCAACGCGGAGCACAGGGAGATGAGCACGCCGACGATGAGGGCGTAGCGCACGAAGGGGTATTCAAGATACAGGGCCAGTTTTGCCATCACGCCTCACCTCCATTGAGATATTTTTGTTTTGTGCCGAAGAAGGGGGAGCCGCCGAGTCTGAGAATATGGGTGGCGTGTTGTTTCACCGCGCTGATATCATGGGAGATCATGATGATGGTGATGCCGTCTTTATGGAGGTCTTCAATGATTTGGTACATATCGGCGGTGACTTGCGGGTCGAGGCCGGATACCGGTTCATCGAGCAGGAGCATTTTGCGTGTGGCGCACAGGGCTCTGGCGAATAGAACGCGCTGCTGCTGGCCGCCGGACAGTTCCCGCCAGCAGTGTCTGGTGAGTGGAGTGATGCCCATTTTTTCGATGTTGACAGCGGCGAGGCGTTTTTCTTCTCTGGTGTAGAAGGGGCCGCTATGGCCCTGGAAGCCGGAGAGGACGATTTCTTTGACGGTGGCCGGGAAGTCTTTCTGGACGGCGGTCTCTTGGGGGAGGTAGCCGGTCTCACTGGGTGAGAAGCCGTTTTGAATTGTTCCTGATAGGGGTTTTTGCAGACCGAGGATCGTTTTCATCAGGGTGGATTTTCCGGAGCCGTTTTCCCCGATGATGCAAAGATAGTCGCCGGATTCCACTTGAAAGTTCAAATTGTGCAGGATTTCTTTGCCGTCATAGCCGAGGCAAAGATTCTGGCAGGACAGCCTTGTCATGGTTTTTCCCTCCATGTCACTGCAGTGCTTCTTTGAGCACTTTCAGGTTGTTTTCCATGGTGGATAGATAACTGGCGCCGGCGGCGGACTGCATGGAGTCCATGGTGAGAATGCGGGCGGATTTCGCGGCGGTGGCGTTTACCACTGTGGCGGCGATTTTCTGGTCGGACTTTTCCAGGGTCAGCACGCAGGGCAGGTTCAGTTCATCGACTTTGCCGGCGAGGAATGTCACGGTTTCAAAGCTGGCCTGCGTTTCCGAGGAGCAGCCGGGAAAGGCGGCGTAGCAGGAGAGACCGTAGTCTGCCATGAGGTAGCGGAAGGGGAAGCGGTCGCAAAAAAGGAGAGTTTTCCGGTTAGACTGAGCCACGATGGTTTCGTATTCCTTGTCCATATTATTTAGTTTTGTGATGTATGATTTGTTATTGGCGGTGTAGGTTTCCGCGTGCTGGGGATCAGCTGTGATGAGGGCACTGGTGATGGCGTCGCAGAGCACGGCGGCGTTTTTGAGTGACAGCCAGACATGCTCATCGTATCCGGGATCTTCTTCGGTTTCCATGCCTTCCAGAGCTTCTTCTTTGCGGGCGGCAGTACCGAGGCTTTCCAGCAGGTTGACGGTGATCATATCTTTGTTTGTAGCTTCTTTCAGGGCGTCGTTGACCCATTGATCGGATTCACCGCCCACATAGATAAAGACGTCGCAGGTCGATATTTTGACGATGTCGTCGACAGCGGGCTGGTAGCTGTGAAGATCGACACCGTTATCAAGCAGCAGAGTTACCTCGACGTCTTCGGATTGATCGCCAAGGATGTTCAGCACCCAGTCGTATTCCGGGAAGATCGTGGTGACGATGTGAAGCTTATCGTCTTGAGCAGGATCGCTTTGTCCGCAGGCGGTGAGGGTCAAAAGGAGAACGGCTAATATCAGGAATATCGTTTTTCGCATAAAAATAAACCTCCAAATTGTCATAAGAATCAAAAAAATGCGCGCAAAAATACCTGTTTATCTGTTCTTATTCAATTTGAAAGTTTGACTTTGAGGGTAACGGGTGTGGATTTTCTAAGCGGGGTCCTTAATGGCATGAAGAGGGGATGGACAGCGCATATCAAGATGATAAAATTTAAAGTCGTTATGGTACTATAGCCGAGCGTTTTCAGGGTATGCTCATACTCTCTGATTTGACCGCAGACGGGGCAGTTTTCCCCGGCGCAGTCGTGGTCAGCCCAGACCGCGGTGTAAAAGGCGGAAAACAGCAAGATAAATGTCAGCAGTAGGGAAAGATTGCGTTTTGTCATCCTGTTTTCCTCCTTTTTTGGTATTCTAAGTGTCGCGGATTTGCGCGATGTACTCGCGAAATTCTGTGGATTTTAAAAGCTCGTCATAGGTGCCTTGGGCGATGATCTCACCTTCGTTCAGCCAGATGATGCGCGTGGCATATTTGAAGACAGCGACGCGATGTGATGCCATCATGATACACTTGTTTTT
>CAZQRT010000014.1:15769-19372 GCA_964596105.1 uncultured Erysipelotrichales bacterium
CCCATGGTCAGGTTTTCATAAACGGTGACGGGTAAAAGGTCGTCGTTTTGAGAAACGCAGGCAAAATTTGTTCTAAACTGGTTTTCCGGTATTTTGTCCGCGTTTTCCCCTGATAAAAAATACCGGCCGGAATAGTCCACGTATCGCTGCAGCGCGTTTAATAATGAGGTCTTACCGGATCCGCTCTGGCCGGTGATGATCAAAAATTCTCCGCATGGCACATCCAGGGTTAGATCTCGTATTGCCTGAGTGTCACCATATGAAATATTGATATGTTGTAATGAGACAGAGGGAATGGATAACTTATCTGAAGTTGGTGTGTCTTCCTGCTCTGTTCTGCTGTTTATAAGCAGATTTTTTAGTTCTTCAAGCACATCCTGGGAAGAGCGGATATTGCCCCATGATTCGCTGATGTCCATCATGTAGATAACTAAATACTGGGTGAATTGTAACAAAAACAGCACCTGACCGAGTTCTGCCTGGTGGACTAGAGACAGGTAGAAGCCTAAGAGAATCGGAAGGGCCTCGGAAATATAAAAGAGCAGGTTGTTGATGAGTTCGTGGCGCAGGTATATGTTTTCGTATTGAATCTCTGCTGTTTTTACCGCTTCCGCTTGATTTTTGCCCTGTTTCAGGATAGCTGTGTCCTGGCGGAACGCTTTGATGGTCGTGATTCCGTTCAGTGTCTCGGTGAAGAATGAGTTGGCCCTTGCGGTGTTTTCCTGAATGGTTTTCTTTTTCTCTGACAGCTTTCTATCATACCAGATGTGGGTGGATGTTGACAGGGCGAATATCAAAAAATAGCCGATGAAGAACTGGATGTTGACAGTGATGATGACGGCAAATGAGAGAATAAGCAGAACCGCGGAGGTGACCAGGTCGGGGACGCTGTGGGCGATGAGACCGGCCGCTAGTTCGATGTTTTGAATCAATTCGGAAATATACTTTGAGGTTCCTGTCACTGGTTTTTCTTCGCCCTGGATGGCGTCATAGGACTGCTCATACAGTTCCATTTTCACAGCGGTCTCGGCGTTTTCTAACAGGTACTGCTCGATGTAGCGCATGACTGCTGAGTAAGCAATATTGATAACAATGGCGGGAATTAAATACCGGATAAATGAGCTGCCGAGGACAAGCCGGTCATAGAACTTTTCCATGAGCAGAGCAATCGCCAGCATTCCGGCAAACTGAAAGGTAACCATTTTTATCTGAACGGAGTACATTGTTTTTTTACTGGCCTTTAGCTTTGACAGGATCGCGAAGACACTGTTTTTCATCAGTGGTGTGGACGCGGATTTCATAGGAATGGCGCTCCTTTCCGGGTGTTTGGATATATGCGAGGGGAGCCCGTTTTTAAATATAAACTGTGTGAAAAAGATTTGTATCGCATAAGTTACGTGATTGTGTGAAGAGAAATTAGTCTTTTGTTGCCGCTAATATGCCATTATTTAAGGTCAAGACATAATCCGCTTCGCGGGATAAAGTTTCACTGTGGGTCACAACTAAAAGTGTCTTTTTTTGGCGCATGGATTGAAGTAGTTTCAGTACAGCGATCTCGTTTTGAACATCGATGGCCGATGTTGGCTCATCCATGATGACCACAGGAGCCAGGCTTATACAGGCTCTGGCGATGCATATGCGCTGCAGCTGGCCGCCTGACAGTGATAAGGGGCTGTCGGCCCCGATCATCGTCTCAAATTGATTGGGGAGATTCATGATGGTGTCGTATATATCCAGGGCTTTGCAGACGGCGGTGATTTCATCTTCACTGGCCCGGGCATTTCCGATTTTTATATTATCGAGAATGGACGCGGAAAAAATAAAAGGGTCCTGACCGGCGTAGGCAATGGCTGGTCTGTCTTCTATCAGGCAGGAGGGGTGGTATCGTACGGATCCGTTAAGGGGTTTGTAAAAACCCATGATTATGTTGAGCAGGGAGGTCTTTCCGGAGCCGCTCGGTCCGGTTAAAACGGTCATACTGCCTTGTTTAATGTTGAGGTTTATATGGCGTAAAACATCACTGCCCTGGTAGGCGTACCGGACGTTTTCCAGGAATATGGCGTCCGTGCTGTCAGGAGGCAAAAGCGCGATTGCCGGTTTTTCTTTTAACGGGGAGTCTATGATCTCATTTAAACGTTTTTCGGAGGCGTGAACCTCATGACGCAGAGGAATGTAGTTTGGCAGAAACATCAAAAATCCGGAGACGGAGCTTCTCAGCATCCCGAACAGCATGAATTCTCCAAAGGAGATCTGCTTGAGAAAGACGAAAAACGCGCCGGCGGTGAGATGAATCAGGGTCGGGGCAAAGTTGATCAGGGTTAATTTGATCGCGCTTTTTGTCACGGTCTTGTTGTTTGCTTTGCTGGCGCTGTTGATCGTTTCCAGAATTTCTTTGAAACGGCCGCTGAAATATTTCCGGGCAGAATACGCTTTGATGATTCTGGCGCCTTTTACTGAACCGTACAGGACATCGGACATTTGCCCCTTGTATTTATCAATCAGATCATAGTTCTCATCAAGTCTGGCGTCGATTTTCACATTGGCGTAAACAATGAGGGGAAGGATGGAAAATTCCAGAAGGGCCAGAAACCAGTTCACGGACATGGCCAGAATGACGGCGAATACAGCGATGGCAAGTCTTCTTAAAAAGATATAAGAGTCACTGGAATAGAATTTCTCGACCAGGTTTAAATCAGAGGACAGCCGGGAGTTCAAGTCGCCGCTATTCAGTTTTCCGGTATCTTCAACGGATTTTTCCAGCAAGCCCTTCAACATGCGATCGCGTATGCCGGCTGTGTTTTTGATATAGACAAGCTTAAACAGATAGGGCGTCACCACGCTGAAAACCCACTGCATCATAAGGAACAGGATCAGGAAGAGAAGTACTTTTTGGACATAGGACAAATCAGCTCCGCCGTATGCCAGGATATCGATGGCGCGTCCTTCAAATAATGACAGCAGAACACTGGCGATTCCTTCCATCACAGCAAACACAATTAATATGATATGCCGGGGCAGGCTGATTTGATACAGGTGTTTTCTTTCTCTCATGCTTTTTCCTTTCCCGCGGCAATGTATGGATGGTTTAATTGCCCGTCTATGGTATCTTTTTATAGAAATATCAGGCACAATAAATTAGACTATGTGTTTGATATTATACTCAAAAATCTCGAATGAATCAATAGCGGGCATGAGAGTTGCCTTCATGGTGCGCCCTCTTGGACATTTCATGGACATTTTTATGCCCATGATGTCATGGAAACCGGGAAGGAAATTTAATTCTTCGCGGGATTTTCGAACTGGTTTTGTAGTTGACAAGTATATTTACAAGATTATATAATTATTTTAAGAAATGAATTGAGGAACACTTGTGTTGATGGCATGATGGGAAAAGAAAAAGACATTTTTTTAGAAAAGCGGGGCATCACGATGAGGAAAAACATTCTTATTTTTATCATGGTATCAGCACTGTTTTTGACCATTGCGGGATGCTAGTCCGTTAACAGCGATAATCCTGCCCCAAACAAGACGGAAACCTCTGATGATTCTGAATGGGATAAAATCCCGATGGTCATGGTGGATGGCAAACTCTATTATGATACC
>CAZQRT010000014.1:19472-22104 GCA_964596105.1 uncultured Erysipelotrichales bacterium
TGAATGGGATAAAATCCCGATGGTCATGGTGGATGGCAAACTCTATTATGATACCGGAAAAGAAAGTACCATAGCTTTAAGATGCGGGGTCATGGACAGGGAAATCACAGCCACGGTTGACGGCTCTGAAATACCGGTTGAAGATGATCAGTCCAATTTCGGAACAGGGTATGGATATCAATACGGGACCGGTCATACCATCGAAGTATTGATGGATGACAAGTGGATGGTTTTTGAACAGAGATAGCGGAACTGCTTGAGAAAAAGCGGGCCGGAATATGGAAACGCGACTTTGTCGCTTTTATTTTGATCGAGGTGGAATCCATGTTGAAACAAACTCGTTATTTTCAGGCGGTGGTGCGGCTTGGCAGCTTCACCAGAGCGGCTGAGGAATGTTACATCTCGCAGTCCGCGATCTCTCAGCAGATCCAGGCTCTGGAGCGGGAGCTGGGGGTGCAGCTTCTGAAAAGGGAGAACCGGAGCTTTTCACTGACTCCCGCCGGCAAACATTTTTATGAGAAAAGCCTTGTCCTTACCGCGGAATTTGACCGGCTGTGCCGGGAGACCAAAGAGATTGCCGCCGGTGATGATTTCACTTTGCGGATCGGCTATCTGAAGGGGTATGGCGGCGGGGAGCTGCATCAGGCTGTGGCGGAATTTGCCGCGAGGTATCCCAAGATTCCTATTCAGGTCCGGTATGGTAATCATGAGGATCTTTATGAGTGGCTGCGCAGCGAGCAGGTCGATCTGGTTTTAAACGATCAGCGCCGGGCTTTTTCCGATGTTTATGTCAACACGGTTTTGACGGTCATCGGCTGTCATATTGAGATTTCCGCGCGTAATCCCATCGCCAGTCTTCCTTATGCCGAAGTGGACAGTCTCAAGGATACGCCGTGCATTCTGGTCGCTTCCCCAGAGCAGAGGGAAAACGAGCGGACCTATTACAGTGAGATTTACGGCATTGCCAGTGAAATTATATTCGCCGAGACATTAGATGAAGCGCGCCTCATGGTGATCAGCGGCAAGGGGTATCTGCCGGTTGAGGGCGGGACACCTCCTTCCCATGTCGCCGCATCGGTTGCCTGCCTGCCGCTGTGCCGTAACGGGCAGCCCATCCGGCGCAACTACTGTGCCTTCTGGAAGGTTGACAACAGCGGGTATTATATTGAGGAGTTCGCGGAAATTCTAAAAGCGCAGTTTACCGATTAAGAAGGAGTCCATTACGGGCTCCTTTTTTGTATAAGCAAATCTTATAGTTCACCCCATAAATGCAAATTGTTCTTTTTGTTATGGCTTTGTACAATATAAACGTAACGAGGACAACATTCGTGATATTTCATCAGTAAAGGAGGAAAAAGTGATGAGCAGAACATGGCTGATTACCGGGGTTTCAAGCGGCTTCGGGTATGAGATGACAAGACAGCTTCTCGAGAAAGGGGAGACGGTCATCGGTACGGTCCGGAACAAGAAAAAGGTGCAGGAGTTGATTGACCAGTATCCGGAAAGTTTCGATTGTGAGATTCTTGATGTGACAGATGTTCCCGCTGTCCATCAGACTGTCGCGAACGCTTTTGAAAAGCACGGCAGAGTGGATGTGGTGATTTCCAACGCGGGCTACGGACTGTTTGGATGCGCGGAGGAGCTGAATGATGAGCAGATCGACCGTATCATCGCGACCAATCTGACGGGATCCATCCAGCTGATTAGATCCGCTCTTCCTTTTATGCGCAAGCAGGGCGGGGGACGCATTATTCAAATTTCCAGTTACGGCGGACAGGTGGCTTACGCGGCTAACTCGCTGTATCATGCCACGAAGTTTGGCATCGAGGGATTCTGTGAATCTGTCGCCCAGGAGGTCGCGCAGTTTGGCATCGGCGTGACGATCGTTGAACCGGGCGGAGCGCGGACCGAGTTCCGTTACGGCAGTGCCCAGGTGGCGAATCTGATGCCGGAATATGAGAGCTGCCATGACTTCTTGAATATGCTTGACGCGTCGAAGGGACTGGCTCCGGGCGATCCGAAAAAGATGGCGGCAAGGATCATAGAAAGCGTCGATACTAATCCGGCTCCGCTGCGCATGGTGCTTGGTTCACAGGCTCTTTCCGCGACCATTACCCGGCTGCAGGAAAGGATTGATGATTACAAGACGCAGACGGAACAGGCGGCATCCACAGATTTTACGGAGTGACAAGTATGAGCAGAAATCTGATTTTATACTATTCCCGCCGCGGGGAAAACTATGTCAACGGATCCGTGAAGAATCTTGCCAGGGGCAACACGGAAATCGTGGCGGAGTTTATTCAGCAGGCGGTCGGCGGCGATTTGTTCGCGCTGGAAACGGTCAAGGAGTATCCTGTTAATTATCGCGCCTGCACGAATGTGGCAAAGCAGGAACTGCAGGAAGGGGCAAGGCCGGAACTGAAACAGTATATTGACAGTATCGCGGATTATGACAATATTTTCGTGTGCGGCCCGTGCTGGTGGGGAACTTATCCGTGCGCGGTGTTCACTCAGCTTGAAAAACTCGATTTTACCGGGAAAAAGGTGCTGGCGGTCATGACTCATGAGGGCAGCGGACTGGGTTCTTGCGAGAGGGACTTGAAGAGAATCTGCCGCGGCGCGACTTTTGGCA
>CAZQRT010000015.1:0-2231 GCA_964596105.1 uncultured Erysipelotrichales bacterium
GTTCTAATTCATCATGTCCGTCTAATGCATGATGAGGTGCTATTTGTTCTTTCTTTTTAACAAGAGAACCAATGAATTGCGCAATCTAGCTTTACAAATGGCTTAAAAGTCGCTATAATACACCAAGAGATGCGGAAGTGGTGGAACGGCAGACACGCTATCTTCAGGCGGTAGTGAGGCAACTCGTGTGGGTTCAAATCCCATCTTCCGCACCAGGAAACGAAAAAAGCGAGGAGTAATCCCCGCTTTTTTTATTCTTCTGAATCATCCTCCAGAACTGTGTTGATGACCCCGGTATCGATCCAGTCATCACCATCATCCTGAGAATCTGACTCCTCAGGTTCTCTGACTATCTCATCAGTAATGGTATCTTCAAGTTCACCCGGGGTAATGTCCGCCAACGCATTCAAGATTGCCAGCGGAGCATCATCATCAGGCTCATCCGGTACAGTTTTGAAGAAAGTCTCATCAGTTACCTTTTTTCTTCCTGATTCCTGCTTTTGATTGCGCTTGGCAGCCTGCTCTTTCGCAAACTCCTCCGCCTCTTTCACAATCTTCTCCTGCTTCTTCTTCTTGTAATAATAGTAGCCGCCAAATCCCCCGCCGACAAGCAAAATCACAACCGCGGCAATGCCGACATACAACAGCCAAGGCGTGCCCGATTTATGATTCTCATCAATCCAATCGATGATGGACTGCGCGGTAACCGACAGATCCTCAGGATACTCTTCTAGCTTTCCCTCTTCGATTTGATAAACATAGTATCCGGTATTGCCTGCTGTATCCATGAGATACATCAGACGGTAATCTTCATACTTCTCATCATTGAACATCCAGACATCCAGCACCGCGTTGCCGATGGCCAGAGTCGTAAACTTCATATCCTCAATGGTCTTCATCGAATTGCTGATGGTAACCTGGAAGTATTCCTTATTATCGATAATCAGCTGCTCATAAACGCCGACAATCTTCTGCTCATTCTCATCATAGATATAGAAATTGCTCTTTTCCTGATCATCAATCATATACAACAAGGTAATGCTGTCATCCGGATTGCTGTAAGCCTTCACCGTTTTTTTCTGAATTTTAATCTTCTTTTCGGTAAAGCCCTTAGGGATATTCCCCGGATTAGCAGAAGACATGATGCCTAATTTCTTGTTATTGAAAGGAATATAAACAGACGGTACCTCTTTCACCGTTACATTAATGGTATAGGCCTTACGCGTTCCGTCCTCAGCCGTAACATCAATCGTAAAACTGTTGTCGCCAACTTCGATCGGTTTCGATCCCGTGCCTTTAATGGTGGCATTATCATCATTAGGACCGGCCGAGATTTCAATCTCTGTAATCTCACTGGTCAAATTGATGCGGTACTCGGTCACACTCGGAGAAAATCCCGGTGTCAGTGTGCCATGATCCACTTCCAGCCATGCCAGAGTCGCATCACTGGATTTTGGCTCCGGCTGTGGTTCTGGCTCAGGCTCAGGTTCCGGTTCTGGTTCTTGAACTTGAGGAGGCGGTGTCTCCTCATCTTCTCTGTCATCTTCTTCTTTTGGATTTACATCAACAGAGCATGAAGGTGATCCTTCTACCAGATTACTGTCTTCTGGCAGCTCATCTTCACCCAGCATTCCCTGTGTCCAATATTCTTCAGAATTAATGTCAAGACTTGCCAGTGAATAATCTACAGTAAGAGTCAGTTTGCCAGGCTCAGTAGCAGTTACCGAGAAGGTTTTCGAATCCTCAGAAGTACCGCCTTCAAAATTCTGATCAGCATTACCGACCTCATAAGAGTCTAAAACTTCATTATTTAAACTTACTCTTACCCAGCCATAACCATTCCTGCAAGTAACCGTAAAGGTTACTGTGTCCCCCACCACTGCAGTTTCGGTATCTGCGGTTACCACTACAGATGGTGCCACTACTGCCTGGACCGAAATAGGAACTATCATCCCAATCATGAGGAACAAAGACAACAATATAAATCCAATTCGTTTCATTTGCATTAATTGTCACCCCTGGTTAGCTTCCGAAATGATAAACCTGACTCTGACATAATCCAGTGGAGATATTCTTCCATCATCATTCATATCGGCAGCTTTAAAATCATCACCTGTTAACGTGCCATTGCCCAAAATATGAAACCTGATTCTGACATAATCTGCCGGTCCAACTCTGCCGTTACCATCGACATCACCCTTAATACGCGTGGTACTTTGTCCGGCATTCTG
>CAZQRT010000015.1:2331-7210 GCA_964596105.1 uncultured Erysipelotrichales bacterium
TGCCGTTACCATCGACATCACCCTTAATACGCGTGGTACTTTGTCCGGCATTCTGTTCCGGCTGAGTCGTCGTCTGCTGTTTACCCTGATTGACAATCTCCACTAAATTCGCCGGCACATACAGATAGCTGACCTTCGGATCATAAGTCAAATTGTAATCATGCTTGGTGCGGGTGGCATTCAAAGACGTATCCGAAACAATTTTGTACCAGGTCTGACCCTCGGCCGTAACCGTATCCAGGATAACCACCGGGAAATTGCTTAAATACGTTAAAACCGTAATCTGCTTCGCGCTCATTGAAGGCTCTTTATACAGCGGGCAAGAGGTGAAGACACCCTTGATAATACCGATCGTTTCCTTCTTATAATCATCCGGCAACTTATCAAAGTAATAAGCGCGGCTGGCCGCCTTCTCACCCCAGTACGGATCACTGGCATACTTCACATTCACCCCGACCTCTTTATCACCGACGCAAGGACCAAAATGACGGTTGTCATCAAAATCCATATAACCGCGGGAAATAAAGTACTCGGCGTGATAATTAATGCTGGCCTCCGGAGAGTCATAACCATACGATCCATAATAAGGATTATGATCCACCGCCCCGTGTCCAAACAGATTGTTCTTTTCCTGGGCGATCGTTGATCTGCCCCAGTTGCTCTCATTGGCGGCAACGCCGAACATCAACAAGGCATTGACCGTGTATTTATTCTGATTCGCAATAAATGAATCACCGATATTATAAAATTTGCTGGAATTGTAACTGCTGGCGCCCATCGTCTGCAAAGAATGATTATTGAGATCCTTTCCCGTCACCGATGTTAAAGCGCGGTGCGATAAATACTGATAATAATTGTAATAAGGCTGATTCGCGTTGACGGCATGAGCGTAAGTCTCCTTGCTGTAATCGTCACACATCTTGGCATAGTCATCATAGAAATAATGGCCGTCATAGCTGTAATAATTCGTACTGTTCTTAAGATAATCCAAAGCGTAGCCAACCTTGGTCATGGCATAATTTTTTTCAGCGCCATACAAGTAATAATGCCTTAAATAGCCGTCACTCTCCTGGCGGTAATAGCTGACCTTAGTATCCTTGGTATAAGCCTCCACACTGACATCCTGCTTGTCAAAGTCCCCGACCACACCGGCCATCTTCACCCGGATCTTGCCATTATAAGTACCCAGATAAGCCCCGTCGCGGCCGTAAGCGCCATGAATATATCCCGTATAACCGGTGTAACTGGTGGTATAATTACAATACTCGCTGGTCTTTAAATAAACCACGCTGGCGGTATTGGCAATCGTGCGCGGCTGGGTTTCATAAACGACATCCTCAGACTGTTCAGGCTCCTCTTCTCCCGCGGTGGTAATCGCCGTATCCGGAACATCCTCCGGCGCATCCGTGATCCTGATCAGTCCGCTTGTCGTATCGATACCGGTTTCCTCATTCAACTCCTCACAGGCCGCCTGGGCTTCCTCTTTGGAATCATACGTATCGACAACTTCACTTTCCCCGTCCACAATTTTCACAACATCATACTGATCGGCGACGCTGATCTCTTCGGCAGGATCACCGGCCACCTCTTCCTCGCTGACAATAGTGACCGAGCCGTCCTCATTCACGATGCTGAAATGATCCGTGATCATCTCATCGACGGCCTTCTCACCATTTGTTTCCGCGTACGCCGGAAACTGCGTCAGCATCGTGACCGTCAGCCCCGCCGCCAGCAGGCACAATATTATTTTATTCACAATTCCACCTCATTTTTTGAGCCCATTTTCAGCCTCATTATATCCTAAATAAGATGCCACGGCAATAACAAACCACATTAAAAAAAGGAAAAACCGATATTTATTTTCGAGTTTTCCACAATTATAAAAATGTATAATCAGTTATCCCCAATGATCCAAACATTATCCACAAAATATGATATAATGACAAAAAGGAGATGCGACTATGATTATTCTCACAACCATCTGTTATTTAACTGTTGACAACCAGACATTAATGCTGTTCCGCGATAAAAAAAAGGACGACATCAACCAGGGTAAATGGATCGGCATCGGCGGAAAAATCGAGCCCGGCGAACTGCCCGCAGACTGCGTCAAACGGGAATTTTTTGAAGAGACCGGCCTGAAAATATCCGGCCTGAAACTGAAAGGATACATCCTGTTTCCAGGCCTCATCCATGGCGAGGATGAAGGGATGTTTTTATACTCCGCTGACCACTGTGAAGGCGTGATGAAAGAGCAGTGCGAAGAAGGCGAACTGGCCTGGATTCAAAATCAGGACCTCTGGGATCTCCCGATGTGGGAAGGCGACCAGTATTTTCAAACCTGGCTGGACCGCCCCGGCTTTACCGAAGCCAGCCTCACCTACCGGGGCGATCATCTCATCGCCAAAAAAGAAAAATACTTCCCATCCACCGAAACCGACTAATACAATGTCTTCTTGTCTACGTTCGCAAACAGTCAAATTGCCTGAGTCAATCCGGCCCTTTTCCCCCTTTTACAGCCCCATATAAATAAACTATACTACCTGAGAAAGGAGGTCCCCCGCCTTGGTCAACGAAGTCATACTGGTCGGCAGGATCACCGGTGATATCCGTCAGGACCCTCACCATCCCCTGTCGTACCTGATCTCACTGGAAGTCGTCCGCCACTTTCGCAACTCAGACGGCCTCTATGAAGCCGACATCATCGATGTCAGCGTGTGGTCAGGAAAAGCCAAAAGCATCGAGAAGATCTCACTTCATCCGGGATTTTTGGCGGTAAAAGGAAGACTGGAACCCTGCGGCTCAAAACTGGCGGTGGTGGCGGAAAAAGCCACCCTGCTCGACCCCTATCTCAACGCTTAAAGGCAGATCATACGATCTGCCTTTATTTATTACGACAATGTGATTTTCTTTGTTACCAGCCCGGTTTTCGCGCCTTCACAGCTGATTTCCACAATACTAGAATCATCCGCTTTCACGACATAAGTCAGCGTCTTTTGCACCGCCTGGTAAGGCGCGGTTTGAATGTTGGCGCCATAGGTGACACCGGAACGGATGCAGCCAAAACCTTCAAGGTTTTCAATGCTCGTTTCCTTCTCCCCGCTGACCAGCTCGACATCACCGCTGATCTTTACCGTTAACGCGTGATCCAGCTTTAAGGACACCAGCGAATCCGTTAACCTTGTTGGAAGATATCCCTGATTGGCGATTGTCACATCAACACGGTAAATGCCCTCAGCCAGCTTTTCTTTGTCAACCTTCGTGATCGCCACCCGCGGCAGGGTGCAGGCCATGCGCAGCGTGAACCGCGTCGCCTTCTCAACCTCCTGCAACAGATAATCGCACGGCGGATTCTGGAACGTGAACTTGCTGGCGAGACCGCCGATCTCCACCTCGCCTAACTGCGGATGATTGAACTTCCGCCACGGCAAAATCGCCTCCGGCGCGTGCTCCTGCACCCAGGCATAAACATTATTCAGCTCCTTCAGGCGCTGCGCGGTTGTCTTCGGCTCTTTCGAAACCGGCCAGCGGTTACCATTGCCGGCCCTTTCCTCCAGGTTCCACAACTCGATCGTGTAAGCCGGAATACCCTGCGACTGGTAGCACCAGTCATCAAACGCCCCGCTCGAATACTCACTTTGATCCTCAAAGAAACTGTCAAAAATATTAATGCAACCGTAACCCATCTCCGCGGTTCCCATCCGCCCGATTTCTTTAAAGAAACGCATATCGGTCGGACTGGCGGTCTTCTCCGGACGCGTTCCCGGCGGATAAAGAATAATGCCGCCGCTCGTATGATGCGTCGCGACCCCGCCGATATTTGGATGAGCCAGGACAAAATCCACGACCGCCTTGTTTTCCGGATTGCTCAAAGGATAAGGACCGGCCCCCGGCTGACGGTTCTCGGTATACCAGCCGTAAGGATAGTTGCGGTTGAAATCCAGACCCCAGAACACCGGCGCCGGCTGCCTCTTATCCCCGGCCATTAATCCCTCGGTATAGATGTGATAAAACTCGCCGTCCATCATATCCGGCGTTCTTTCCTTCATCAGAATATCCTGATCAGGATCCTTCACCCAGACCCCGTCGTCACTCTTAAAACGCATCATGGCGATCACGCCGTCCTGATTGATATCCTCAGGATAAAGCCCGTCCGGCTGCTTCTCATATAAATAAGGGCGGTTCACGGAACGCAGCGAATAAGGCGTGCTCAAATACGTTTCCGCGCCATCCACGGCAATGCGGGGAATGACATAGACCGTAAAGCGGTCGAGAATCTTCGTCGCCCAGTCCTCTTTGCCATAGTTAGTCAACAGATAATCGATCGTATGCATCGCCGCCATCGATCCTGTCACCTCGCCGGCATGGGTATTGCCGTCAATATAATAAGCCGGCTTTTTTTCCGCATCCCCCGCTGATAGCGTCACCGCCAGCAGATCACGGTTTTCCGGCGTCACGCAAATCGTTTCCAGACGGCATAATTCCGGATAAGTCTTGGCAAAATATTCCAGATTCGCTTTTAATTCCGCGTATAAAAAATAATGATCATAAGCAAAAGTCGTTTTCACACAATCCCTCCTTTCCGGCTATGATAACGCTTTTTTCATGGCAAGGCAAGATTTAGTCTGTATTTTAGGGTGCCGTCATGGTAAAATAAAAGGCATGGGGGTGAGGGCATGGCGCGCTGCTGGTTTATCGGCTCGACCACGGTCGATGTCATTATCTATCTCGATCATCTGCCCAAAACCGCTGAGGACATCACGATCAAAAAGCAAATACGCCGCCTGGGCGGCTGTGCCCATAACAGCTACCACAGCTGCCGTCACCTCACAAAAGACGCCCGCCTCGTCAGTTCACTGGGCACCGGTCCCGAAGCCCA
>CAZQRT010000015.1:7310-20862 GCA_964596105.1 uncultured Erysipelotrichales bacterium
GCCCGCGCTTAAAAAACCTCACGGCCTGGGACGAGATCTTCTCGCTTCATCCGTTATTACATCTCAGTGAAAATGAGGCCTGCGCTTTAGCCGGTCAGACAGATGTTTTTCTGGCGGCCGAAACCTTATATAAAATAACTAACCGGCCGGTCATCGTCACCCGCGGAAAGAACGGCGCCTTCGTATATGATCAGGATATCATTCAATGTCCGGCCTTTTCCCCAAAGCACATCATCGATACGATCGGCGCGGGCGACAGCCATGCCGGCGTCATGGTTTACGCCCTCTCCCGGCATATGCCGTGGCCAAAAGCCCTGCGCCTGGCCAACCGCTACGCCTGCCTGACTCTGGAAACGGCCGGCGCGATTTTGCCTGATGAACAGTTCAACGCCCACAAGGAGGAATTTTTATGATACATATCGAATTTACCATGACCCCGAAAATCTACCGCCAGACCTGCCTGCGCGCGATTGGCGCCTACTACATGCGCCTTTATGTGGTCACCCTTTTGATCGGTACATTGCTGATCAACCTGATCGCCCTGCTGACGGGCAACAGCTCTATCCAGCGGATCTCCATCAACTTGCTCATCAGCTTTATTCCGATGCTCGTTTTGTGCGTGCTGCTTTCGCTGTTCATGGCCTACCTGGAATTCCGCCGCGTCCGCAAGCAGGAACCCGGTGTTATTTCCGGGGAAATGAAGGCGCGCTTTGAAAAGAAGTTCATGATCCTGCAGATCAACGGCCAGAATAATAAAATTCACTACAATCCCTACCGCATGTTCAAATCCGGCCACAACGGCTTCCTTTTGTACTGGCCGCAGCACGCCCACATCGCCATTCCCGGCGGCCTTTTAACCAAAGAGCAGGTTAAAGAAATCAAGCGCTTTATCCGGGAAGTGTAGGACGTGAAAACATTAACTGTCCGCCAGATCCTGTCACTCGTATGGCGGCCGCTGCTTCTGGCGGCGCTCATTTTCGCCATCGCCATCAGCGGCATGCGCTATCAGCGCGAACAGGATCTCTACGCCCGGCTGCCGCCCAACACACAAAACAAA
Source organism: uncultured Erysipelotrichales bacterium (assembly GCA_964596105.1). Classification (GTDB taxonomy): domain Bacteria; phylum Bacillota_I; class Bacilli_A; order Erysipelotrichales; family Coprobacillaceae; genus CAJUOR01. The sequence goes on from CAZQRT010000015.1 coordinate 8,368, forward strand.
ACCCCCGTCGCGGTCGGCATCGATATCTCGGAATTTCAGGAAGAAATCAACTTTCGCAAAGTGAAAAGGCAGGGCTACCGCTTCGCCATCATCCGCGCGGGTTTCGGGGTTGACGGCACCGAGGACGAAAAATTCCGCGAACATGTGAAAAAAGCCAGAGCCGCCGGCCTGGCCGTCGGTGTCTATTATTACAGCCACGCGATTACCGTGGAAGAAGCGGTTCAGGAAGCGGATTTTGTCCTCGACCTTCTAGACGGGAAAAAACTGGATCTGCCGGTTTTCTATGACGTTGAAACACAGCGCCAGGATGTCCTCGATAACGATCAGCTGACCTTAGTCATCAGCGCCTTTCTGTCCCGCTTGAATGCCGGCGGCTATACCGCCGGGGTGTACGCCAACCGCCACTTTTTCAGCACCCGCTTAAACCTCGCGGCCTTAAGCGCCAGCCCGCTCTGGATAGCCAACTACATCGATGTGCTGGACTACGAAGGCCGCTATGATTTCTGGCAGTTCACCAATGAAGGCGATATCGCCGGGATCGAAGGCCCGGTCGATATCGACATCTGCTTTAACGAAAATTATATGCCGCAGTAAAAAAACAAGGCGGGAGAAATCCCGTCTTGTTTTATATTCGCTCATGATATTTGTTCGGGTTCCGCCCATTTTAAATAGGCCCTGATAAAACCGTTTAAATCCCCGTCCATGACGGCCTGGGTATTGGCGGTCTCATATCCCGTGCGCAAGTCCTTGACCATGGAATAAGGGTGAAAGACATAGGAGCGGATCTGCGATCCCCAGCCGATCTCTTTATGCTCGCCGCGAATCGCGGCGAGTTTTTCCGCTTTCTCATCAAGCGCCCGCTGCATCAGCTTGCTTCTCAGCATATTCATCGCCTGATCGCGGTTTTGCATCTGGGAACGCTGAGTCTGACAGCTGACAACGATGCCCGTCGGCAGATGAGTGATGCGAATCGCGGAATCCGTCTTGTTGATGTGCTGGCCGCCCGCGCCGCTGGAACGGTACGTATCGACGCGCAGATCCTCCGGTTTAATTTCAATGACCGTGTCGTCGTGAAACTCCGGCATGACATCCACCGAAGCGAATGACGTGTGGCGGCGCTTGTTGGCGTCAAAAGGCGAGATGCGCACCAGGCGGTGCACGCCGCGCTCGGAGCGCAGATGCCCGAACGCCATGTCGCCCCGCATCAGAAAGGAGACCGATTTCAAGCCGGCTTCCTCGCCGTCAAGCACATCGAGCACCTCGACCTGAAAGCCGTTTTTCTCGGCGAAATGGGTGTACATGCGAAACAGCATGCTGGCCCAGTCCATGCTCTCCGTACCGCCGGCCCCGGGATGAATTTCCACGATAGCGTTATAATGGTCATACGGCCCGCTGAACAGCGTCGCCTCGGAAAACTTGTCAAACGCGGCCTGAAACTCAGGATATTCCAGCTCCAGAAGCTCCCCGAGCTCGGCGTCGTCACTTTCCTGCCAGAGCGTTAAAGTAGCCTCGAGATCAGTCAGCTGATTGAGGATCGCGTCATATTCATCGACGATCTTCTTCATGCCGTTTAATTCATCGAGGACGGCGCGGGCCTTGTTCTGATCGTCCCAGAAATCATCCTGCATGGTGAGGCTGGTCAGGCGGGCCGTCTCGCGCCTTTTCGCGCTGATCTGCAGGCTGCCGGCGTAGCCGTCCATTTCCTTGCGGATCGTTTCCAGGCCGTTACGGATTTCGTAGCGTTCCATTACTGCTCACCATACTGCTGTTGAAAATCGATTTCAATGTGACGGTGACCGACAATGCTCTCCACCTCATCGGTAAGATTTCTCAGACCCATGCGGATCACGCGGCGCGAGATCTCCTGGGCGATGTTGTCATTCATATTCTCAAACATGATAAACGCTTCCTGGGTATACTCCTGCAAAGGATCGCGCTGGGCCAGCGCCCGCAGGTTGATGCCGTTTCGAAGCTTGGCCATGGCGTCAATATGATTAATCCAGGTATAATCGATCACCCCTAGCAGCACGCTGCGCTCATAGGCGGCGCGCTGCTCCGGCAGGGTGTCAGAGCTGTAACGCTGATCATAAACATCGTAAACAATATTCGTTAAAGCCTTCGCCAGCTGATCCGGCTTGCCGGCGATCGCCTCGGGATGATGGACAGTGATATCGGCAAAAAGCATGTAGTTCTTGCTGACCATCTCGACCACACCGGTGACATTGACACGGGTGTTTTTGCCCTCCGTCGTCGTGTAAGCCTTGACGGTGTTTTCCATGGTGTGGGCAAACATATCCTTGACGATCGCACTCGGATTCTCATCGGACATGATCAAATCGCGCTGCGAGTACATGATCTCGCGCTGCTGGCGCATGACATCATCATACTGCAGAAGCTGTTTGCGGATATCGAAGTTCTGGCCCTCGACCCGCTTCTGCGCGGTCTCGATCTGCTTGGTCAGCGCTTTGGACTCGATGACTTCGTTGTCCACGACCTTGTTGACAAGGCTGCGGTAACGGTCAGAGCCAAACCGCACCAAAAGATCATCCTCAAAGGAGACATAGAAGCGGGAATATCCCGGATCGCCCTGCCGTCCGGAACGGCCGCGCAGCTGATTGTCAATGCGGCGCGCTTCATGGCGCTCGCTGCCAATGACGGCTAAACCGCCCAGTTCCGGGACACCCGGCCCGAGTTTAATATCGGTACCGCGGCCGGCCATGTTGGTGGCGATCGTCACCGCCCCGCGGACCCCGGCTTTGGCGATAATTTCCGCCTCGCGGGCATGGTTTTTCGCGTTGAGGACGTTATGGCGAATGCCCCGGGAAGTCAGCATTTTGCTTAACAGCTGGCTGGTTTCCACGGAAATGGTACCGATCAACAGCGGCTGGCCGTAACCGTGGCGCCTGACAACCTCGTCACACAGCGCGTCATACTTCGCTTTTTTGGTGGCGAAGATCAGATCCGGAGCGTCCTCACGAATGACCGGGGCGTTGGTCGGAATTTCGATGACCCGCATGTTGTAGATGGTGCGGAATTCCTCTTCCTCGGTTTTCGCCGTGCCGGTCATGCCGGCTAATTTATTAAACAGGCGGAAAAAGTTCTGATAGGTGATCGTGGCCAGGGTCACGGTCTCCTGCTTGATGCGCACGCCTTCTTTGGCTTCAATCGCCTGATGCAGTCCGTCCGAGTACTGCCGGCCGGGCATGAGACGCCCGGTGAACTGGTCGATGATCACGATTTCCGCCTGATCGGGCGAATTTTCCTGATCATGGTAAACGACCATGTACTCGACATCGCGCGTCATGATATAGTTGGCGCGCAGGGCGTTATTGATATGATGAACCAGCGGGGTATTTTCAATGTCAAACAGGTTGTCCACCTTGAACTGCTTTTCCGCGCGGCTGATGCCCGCTTCCGTGAGCACGATGGACTTGGTTTCGACATCAATCTCGTAATCCTTTTCCGCGTCCAGTGATTTCACAAAGCGGTCCGCCGCGATATAAAGCGAGGCGGTATTCTGCTCGCCCCCGGAGATGATCAGCGGGGTGCGGCTTTCATCGATCAGGATCGAGTCGACCTCATCGACAATCGCGTAGTTCAAAGGCCTCAGGACCTTGTCTTCCAGGCGCTGCACCATGTTGTCGCGCAGATAATCAAATCCCAGTTCGGAGTTGGTGGTATAAGTCACATCGCAGGCATGAGCCTGACGCTTTTCCGTTTTGTTTAACTCCCGTTTGTTTAAACCGACAGTTAATCCTAAAAAACGGAAAACCTTGCCGTTATCCACCGCGGCGACACCGGCCAGATAATCGTTGACGGTGACAATGTGCACGCCTTTGCCGTCCAGGGCGTTTAAATACGCCGGCAGAATCGAGGTCAGGGTCTTGCCCTCACCGGTTTTCATCTCGGCGATATCACCGTGGTGCAAGGCGATGGCGCCCATGACCTGCACCTTAAAAGCGTGCAGCCCCAGACACCTTCGCGCCGCCTCGCGGGCCAGGGCATAAGCCTCGACAAGAATATCGTCAAAAGTCTCGCCGTTGGCCAGGCGTTCCTTGAACTGCGCCGTGTACTGCGGAAACTCCTCATCGGATAACTCCCGCATTTTTGGCTCCAAAGCCATGACCTGGTCGGCGGTTTTATCAAGATCCTCGAGCACCTTGTGATCGCGGCTGAACTGCTGTTTTATTTTGCTGAAAAAACCCGTTTTCTGCGGTACGGCTTCCTTCTGGTACTCCACCACCGCGTCGGTATCGATTTCTTCTTCGATGTCCTCAAACGTTTCGATCTCCGGATACTGCTCATCCATGATCATATCCGGTTCATCGGGGTTTTGCGCTGGCTGGGTTTTTTGCTGCTGTTTTTTTAACTGCTTGCGAATTTCCTGCTTACGATTTTTTTTCGCCATGTGTCCAGCTCCTTTCCATGACCTCTATTCTATCATTTTTTGGTGGGGTTTTAAACCTTTTTCCCAAAACAATTCAGAGCCGGACATCATCCTACAGTTTCACGATATGGGTGGCAATATTGCCCCTTTCGTTATGATCTAACGTAAACTCGACCGGCTGGCCCTCACAAACCGTCTTGTAGCCGTAGCCGGCCAGCTGGGAATAATGGAAGAAAACATCTTTTTCGGTTTCTTTGGTTTCAATGAATCCATAGCCCTTTTCCGGGACAAACTTTTTCACAATTCCTCTCATAATCTCATTTTCCTTTCTTTTTTAATGTACCGGCTAACGCCAGTTTCTCAATGACGGCCGGCTCATAAGGCTCCAGAAGCCTGCGGCAGCACTCCAAGGTATGCCCGGACGTGATCACATCATCCGCGAGCAGAACTTTGCGGTGATAAATATCAGGCTTCTCTTTTAAAATGATGACCTGATAAATATCCTCGCGGTGCTTAGACGTGCTCTGCTTATACGGATACCGTTTCACAAAAGGCGCCGCCATCTCCAGATCGAGGTCCTTGAATATCCACGGCAGATGGAAAAAGCCGCGGCGGATATTGTCGGCCTCCGAACTGGGCGGAAAGAGAATGATGTAACCGCGATAACGGCGCTTCAGTTCCAAAATCCGCCCGTCGAGAAAGACCGGAGCCAGAGCCAGATCTCCTAACCCTTTATAGGCAAATAAGAGAGACCGGAAAAACTCGTTGTAAGAATACAAAGCTGGTTTTTTGTTTTCCACAAAACTTGACTTACATTGACTGCATAAAAGATGGCCGGCCGGGGCAAACAGCTGATAGAGACTGCGGTCCTGATTTAAATCTTTACCGCAGACGAGGCATTTTTTTGCCTGATATGGGCGCGGCACTGCCGCATGCCGCCGCTCAGACGGCGGCCGATAAACCATACCTCCCCTTTCGGATAATCGGGTTTGCGTCCCGCCCGGCCCGCGATCTGTATCAGGCAAGCCCGGTCAAAGACCGGATGACTGGCCCGATAAACCATCACCCAGACATTTTTGAAGGTCACCCCGCGTTCTAAAAGTGTGGTTGTAATCAACACCTTCGCCTGATGTTCGCGAAATTCCCGGAGGGTCTTCTGGCGGTCCGCCATTTGCGCGTGAAGCCCCAGGACGGGAATATGAAACAGTTGAAACACCCGCACCAGTTTTTCGACATCCCGCTTTTCCGGCACGAAGACCATCACGGACTGATCCCGCACCTTCCTTTTGACCGTCCACAAGATCAGCGCCAGTCCCAGCCCGTCAGGCATCCAGAACAGCCTGGGCTCGGGCAAGTCATAACCGTGATAGCGCCGGTCCAGGGTATAACGGTCAAAATTTTTTGGCATGTCATGATCAAACGCTGTCGCGCTCAGCAAAAGCAGCTGTCCCGTACAGCTCGCCAGCGCGGTATGGATGAGCGTTTTGTCATTGGCAAACGGAAACGCGTCCATTTCATCGATGATCAAAAGATCAAAATAAGCGGGGTAGCGGTAAAGTTGATGTGTGGTACAAACCACCAGCGGCGCGTAGAGATCCTCATGATGACCCCCGTACACCAGGGTGATTTTCGTACCGGCAATGTCTTTTTCAAGCCGCTCAAATAATTCCACGGCTAAATCCCTGCGCGGCAGGCTGAACCCCACCCGTTTGCCCTCACGCAAATAGGCGACGATGCTTGCCAGCACAATTTCGGTCTTGCCGCTGCCGGTCACCGCCTGGCAAGCCACATCGCGGCCTTTGTTCAAACTGTCCTGAATGCTGTCAGACAGCGCTTGCTGCGAAGGGCTTAAATCATAAGATAACTGCACATGAATATCTTGATTTTTCGGAGGTTTCGGCCAGGCCAGACGGGCCTTGCCGGGCCGCATCTGACCGAAAGCGATGCAATCCCGGCAGTAAGTGAGATGACCGATTTTAACCAGATTTTCGGAATGACAGCGCGGACATCTCATAGTGATCACCATCGTCATTATAGCAGGGTTCCAGTCTCAAAAAGTCTCAAAATATCAATCGCGATGAAGCAATTTCTCCACAATTGCCCACAAAAAAAAGACAGCCAGAGCTGCCTTTAGTGCGTCACTTCTTTAAAGACCCTCAAAACATTCTCATGGAAAATCTTGGCGACATCCGCCGCGCTGAAGCCGGCGCGGTAGAGCTCCTCCTCCAGCATTCCCAGATACGAGGCGTCTTTCATTTCCAGATTCTGCTCGATACCGTCAAAATCCGAGCCGAGGCCGACACAGTCGATGCCCCCGACGCTCACGATATGCTTGATATGCTTGACCATATCCTTGACATAAGAATAAGGTGTTTCCCCGTCCTTGAAATCATGGAGGAAATCCGCCGCGTAGTTGATGCCCATGACCCCGCCGCGTTTGGATAACTCCCTGATCATATCATCCGTCATGTTGCGGACATGGGAACATACCGCGCGGGCATTGGAGTGGCTGGCGACAAACGGCCCCTTCGTGTATTTGACAACATCGTAGAAACCGGCATCCGAGAGATGACTGACATCGATGATGATACCCAGACGGTTCATTTCCTGCACCATTTCGATGCCGTAAGGAGTCAGGCCGTCTTTGGTGTTCGGGGTATGGAAATCCGGCTTCTGGCTGCGGTCAGCCGGCATCGTGAAGTTAGGATGGCCGACGCCGTTGGCAAAGTTCCATGTCAGCGTGATCATGCGCACCCCGAGGCGGTAGAAGTCCCTTAAGTACTCCAGCTTGCCCTTCGTCACGCCGCCCTCCTCGATCGTCAGAATCGCGGACATCTTGCCGTTTTTCTCATTTTCCACGATGTCCTGGTAATTACGGGCCGAGGCGATGTCATCCGCGTTGGCACCGATTTCCTGATAGAAACGGTCGATCATCGCCATGCAGGTCTCAAAAGGATTCTCAACATTAAACGGGACAAACATCGCGAAGCACTGGGCGAGATAATCGCCTTTTTTCATCTTCTCGATATCGATATTCATGCTGTTATGCGCGAGATGAATATCGCCGAGATTCCTTTCCGAAGCCATAAACATACTGCCGATCGTATCGCAGTGCATATCAATTGCTTTCATGATCCTTCCTCCTTAACAAACGATGGTTTCGCCCGGTCTCACTAAAGCGAAATGATCTTCCGTGAACTGAGCGGCGATCTTCTCATCATAGAGACCGTGAGGATTCATATGGATCGGCACGGTCTTTTTCGCGCCGATCAAAAGCGCGGCTTTTTTAGCGGTGGCGGCGTTCATGTTGAAACGGCCGTCCGTCGGAAGAAAAGCCAGATCGAGTTCTCCCAGATCTTTCATCATGTCTGTGATCGACGTATCACCGGCGAAATAAATCCGCTTGCCGTCCACGGCGACAATATAGCCGACGCAGCTTTCCTTGGGGTGATTGTGGTTGTAGGCCTCCACCGCGGAAATTCTGATGTTCCCGAAATCTCTGGTCAGATACGTATCGATGTCGGGATGAAGCATCTGCGGCTCGACGATCACGGTATTCGCTTTCTTTTTAATCTTGGAAAGATCATCGTGATCAAAATGATGATGGGTGATTAATACCATATCAGCGGCAGGCTCATAACCGTCGCCGGCATAGGGGTCAATGTAAATGACCTGGCCGTCACTGGCGGTCAAACGCAGGCTGGCATGTCCCTGATAATAAATACTGGCCATACCTGATTACCTCCTTAAAACTCAAAAACGTGATGCTGGTGATCTTTGGTGTAGGGCATCGCTTTTTTTAAATAAGCGATCGCGTCCTGTTCATCGAGGGGATCTAGAGGATCAATAATGCCGTCTTTCGCGAGGCGCACGACATCATAAATAGAGCACCAGACCCCGTCCAGCGGGGTGTCTTTCATTTCCTGCTCATCGTATTTGCCGCTGATCTCATAGGCAAACAGCTGTTTTCCCTCTTCGATCATCCGAGATCCTCATGCACCCTGACGAGATTGTCGCGGATTGACAGATGCTGCGGGCACACCTTTTCACAGGCCCCGCATTTCCGGCAGTTTTGCGCCTGACCTTCATTTAAAGCGGCGTAACGGCGTTTGGCCGCGGCGAGATTGCCGTACATGGCCTCCTGATTCCAGATCGCGAAGTTGCCGGGGATGTTGACCCCGAACGGACAAGGCATGCAGTACGCGCAGCCGGTACAGCCGTTCTTCACGCGGGCGGCGATCGCCTCGCGGACGGCATCAACCGCCTGCAGTTCCTGTTCATTTAAAACAATGCGGTCTTTCGAGAAAGTGGCGATATTATCCTTCACCTGCTCCAGGGTGGACATGCCGCTTAAGATCACTTTGACCTGCTGATGGCTGGCGACCCAGCCTAAAGCCCAGCTCGCCATGCTGCGGTCAGGATCGACTTCCTGGTAGATTTTCGCGATATCATCAGGCAATGTGGCCAGGCTGCCGCCTTTGACAGGCTCCATCACCACTAACGGGATGCCCATTGTCTCAGCCAGGGCGACGCCTTTGTCGCCGGCCTGCTCATGACAGTCCATGTAATTGTACTGGATCTGGCAGAAATCCCAGTCAAAGCTCTTCAGAATCATCTCAAAAGCGTCGTAGTCATCGTGGAATGAGAAGCCGAGATGTTTGATTTTGCCGGCTTTTTTCATCTCTGAGATAAAGTCGAGAACGCCTAGATCAGCAATCTGCGCCCAGCGTTTTCTCGACATCGCGTGAAGCAGGTAGAAATCAATGTAATCCACTTTTAGACGTTCCAGCTGTTCGGCGAAAATGCGCGGCGCGTCTTCTTTGGTTTTTAATTCCCACACCGGCATTTTCGTGGCCAGATAGAAACGGTCACGGTCATACTTAGACAAGACCTTGCCGACAAACGGCTCGCTTTTGCCGCCGTGGTACGGGTAGGCGGTATCGATGTAATTCACCCCGTGCGCAATGGCGTAATCGAGCATCTCTTCCGCTTTCGCCTCATCAATTTCCCCGTTCTCTAAACGCGGTAAACGCATGCAGCCAAAACCCAAAAGGCTCGTCTTGATCCCGAGGCGGTCATCCATCGTTCGATATTCCATAAATTTCTTTCTCCTCACATAAAAAAGAACAGCCGCGGCTATTCTTCTGAAACATCCTTGCGGGAATCAAAATAAGATCCCAGACGAACCTTCGCCAGGACTTTGACATCGTGACGAATTTCTTTTTCCCGGCTGCCGGACATAAAGTTGACCGAAGTTTCCTTGACCTCACTGAGCAGTTCCGGGAAGAAAGATGACGCCAGTTTTTCCGGCTCAATCCAGTCAATGATGCCCATCTGGCAGGTCACAGCCTGATTTAAGGAATCACGAATCACAAATACGACTGCCTTTTCCGCATCCTCACGGCGGATCTCACAGATCCAGCCGTCTTTGGCATCGGCATTCACAAATTCCAGATTCATGACCTTCGCATAGTAATACAAGTCACGTTTTAAACGGGCAAGCTCTTTATCATCGCGGCGGAAATAATAACGCTTCATAATATCCCTCCTTATGCAAATTAACTATAACACAAATTCAAATTTATGCAAGCCATTCTTTTTTTTCCTAAATATTATTCAATAGAACTAACAATCGTTCTCAGTTCGTCGTAAGAGAAGTCATAACGGGTATGACAGAACTGACAGGAAACCTCGCAGTGCCCGTCTTTGGCCATGATGTCTTCAAGCTCCGCTTTGCCCAGCGTCTTCAAGGCGGCGGCAAAGTGCTCTTTACTGCAGTCACAGCGGTAGGATAAATCCTGACTGCCTAGTATTTCAACATCGGCGAACATCATGGCGGCAATCTCCTCTACCGTGTACCCTTCATCAATCAGGGTGGACATCGCCGGCAAGGCGTGAATGGCCTTATCTGTCATGTCGATATCTTCCTCAGTAGCCCCGGGCATCATCTGCACGACGAGCACGCCGCTGGCGCGGACATGATTGTCCGTATCGACCAGCACCCCGACGCTGACCGCGGTAGGAATCTGCTCACTGGCGGCAAAGTACATCGCGAAATCCTCGCCGATTTCCCCCGACACCAGTGGAACATTGGAGACAAAGGGATCTTTCAGACCGAGGTCGCGGATCACCTGCAGATAGCCATCTTTGCCGACCGCGTATCCGACATCCAGTTTGCCGGTTTTTTCATTGGTAAAGAAGCAGTGGGGATTGCCGACAAAGCCCTTGACCACCCCGTCGCCGCGCGTGACACAAAGCACGGTTCCGATCGGTCCGGAGCCATTGACGGTCACCGTGACTTTTTCATGATCCTTGTTCATCTCCGCCAGCACCAGCGCCAGGCTGGCCAGACGCCCGAAGGCCGCCGCGGAAGTCGGCCATAAATCATGAATCTTTCTGGCCTGTTCACAAAGGTCCGTGGTCTTGCCGACGAAAAGACGAATCGGCCGGTTTTTCACGCTCGCGCGGATTAATGTGTCACTCATCCTTTTAACCCGATCAAAATATTCATCAGTACCGGCGTCAGGGTCATCGCCAGAACAATAAAGATAACCACCAGCGTTACGATTCTTTTATTCATTTCCGCATCCCTTTCAATGAAAGACTTACAGATATTCCCCGCCGTATTTCGCGAATACTTCGCTGACCGGCTTATGCTCCTCAATATTCTTGATGGTCATGGCCAATAGCTCAGATACCGTCACGACATGAAGCTTGTCAAAATGTTTTTCCTCCGGAAGCTCGATGGTGTCGGTCACCACGACTTCCCGGGCCATGCTGTTATTCAGGCGCTGCGCCGCTTCTCCGGAGAAAACCGCGTGGGTGCAGGCGATATAAATATCGCGGGCGCCTTTCTCTTTGAGAACGGCCGCGCCGGCGGCAATCGTTCCGCCCGTATCGATCATATCATCGATCATGATGCACGTCTTGTCTTTGACATCGCCGATGATGCCCATCACTTCCGCGACATTCGGCTGCGGGCGCCGCTTGTCGATGATCGCGATCTCCGAGTGCAGCATGTTCGCCACTCTTCTCGCCCTTGTGGCCCCGCCGTGATCGGGCGATACCACGCAGACGTTGTCAAGATTCAAAGATTTAAAATAGGAGCCCAGAATCGGCAGCGCCGTCATATCATCGATCGGAACATTAAAGAAGCCCTGGATCTGCGCGGCATGCAGATCGATGGTCACAACCCGGTCAACCCCGGCCGCGGTCAGCATATCCGCGACCAGCTTCGAGGTAATCGGCTGTCTCGGCTTGGCCTTGCGGTCCTGGCGGGCGTATCCGAAATAAGGCATGACCGCCGTGATCTCGCGGGCGCTGGCCCGTTTTAAAGCATCCGTCATAATCAGTAATTCCATGAGATTCTCATTGACCGGAGCGCTCGTGGACTGCACCACATAAACATGCTTGCCGCGCACCGACTCGTTAATCTCGACAAGGATCTCGCCATCCGCAAAATGGTGAACCTGACAATCCCCCAGTTCGACATGGAGATAATTCGCGATCTTTTCCGCTAATCTGCGGCTGCTGGTAAGCGAAAAAATCGTCAGTTCCGTTGCTTCCATCGCTTATTTTTCCTCCTTGGCTTTTTTGATTTTCAAGCGCCGCTCCTCTAAAACTTTCGCGTACCCATCCTTGTTCACCTGTCTGGCCCGGGCGATCGCCAGGGCGTCACTGGCCACATCCTCCGTGACCGTGGAGCCGGCCGCGACGAACGCGCCCTTGCCCACCTTGACCGGCGCCACTAAATTCGTGTTGCAGCCGACAAAGACATCATCCTCGAGAATCGTCTGGAACTTATTGGCCCCGTCATAGTTACTGGTGATGGTGCCGCAGCCGATATTGACATTCGCGCCCACCGTGGCATCCCCGATATAACTTAAATGCGCGGCCTTGCTGCCCTTGCCGAACGTGGTCTTTTTCATTTCCACGAAATTGCCGATATGGACATTTTCCATAATGTGGCAGTTCGTCCGCAGGCGCGCGAACGGGCCGATATCCGTGCCGCTTTCCACTTGAGAATCGGAAAGCTGCGAATACGTAATGATGACATCATCACTCACGATGGTATTGATTAATCTCGTGTAAGGCCCGATCTGGCACTG
>CAZQRT010000016.1:0-10954 GCA_964596105.1 uncultured Erysipelotrichales bacterium
GCTGCGGTGATAGGTCAAAGCGACATCGCAGCGCGGGCATTTCGGGACATAGCCGCATTCCTGGCAGATCACATAGCGGGAAAAGCCGCGCCGGTTGACGAGAATGATGGCCTGTTTGCCGCCGTCCAGGCAGTTCTTCAAGGCCTGGATAAAAGGCTCGGAAAACAGCGCGAGACGGCCTTCTTTCGCCATATCGATAATAACCGGCCGGGCCAGCGGGACATCGTGGACGCGCTTTGTTAACTGCAACAGATGGTAACTGCCCTTGCGGGCGCGGGCAAAGCTCTCTAAAGCCGGGGACGCGCTGCCTAAAATGAGCCGGCTGTGATGATATCTGGCGCGCCATAAGGCGATATCGCGGGTGTGATAACAAGGGGCGTGATCCTGCTTGTAGCTGCTGTCATGCTCCTCGTCGAGAATGATCAGGCCGATGTCGTCAAGCGGGGCGAAAATCGCGCTGCGGGCGCCGACGACGATGCGCACCCTGCCATCCATGATCGCCCGGTAGGCGTCTTCCCTTTCCCCGCCGGTCAGGCGGGAATGGAGAATGACGACCTGCGCGCCGAAACGGCTGATAAACAAAGCCGCTAAGGCCGGTGTCAGGGAAATCTCCGGCACCAGCATCAAAACCTGGCGGTTGGCCGCGATGACGCGTTTGGCGGCGTGCAAATAAACCTCCGTCTTTCCTGAACCGGTCACGCCGTAAAGCAGAAACGGCTTTTCCGCCCCGGCGGCAAAAAGCTCTTCCAGGCAGGCTTGCTGCTCTTCGGTCAGTTCCGGGACCGGCTGTGTTGATGGCTTTCTTGCCGGCAGACGGGAGACATTTTCCCAGACATAAGCGGCCGCCCCTTTAGCCACCAGGGCGTCCCTTAAGGAAGCCGACACCGCGGCATCTTTGACATACTCCCCGCCGCTCTCTTCGAGATGGGTTAAATAAAGCTGCTGGCGGGTTGTCAAAGGCATATCACGGGAGACAAAAACGATTTTCTTTAAAGTCTTCGCGGTCCGCTTCGCCTTGCTGGTGGGTTTTAAAGAGGGCGGAAGAACGGTTTTAAAACACGTGGCGAGACTGGTCAGGGTCGTTTTCGACAGCCACTGCGCGAGCTGCATCAGCTCATCTTTGATCACCGGTTTGTCATCGATGATATCAGTGAGATAGCGGTAGCTGATGCCGTCCCGCTCGCAAAGCTTCTCCAGACTCAATGCTTCATAGCGGCAGGCTAAAACCAGCCCGACCAGCTGCTGAGAGCCGAAGGGAACATGAACCCGCACCCCGGGCGCCACAAAACCGGCGGACGCGTAGCCGAAAGTCATGTCGCGATGCCGGACCGGATGTTCGACAATCACTTGCACAAGATACATCGTCCATCCCTCCTCATACCGCGGTTCAGGCCATGATCAGGGCTTTTACCGCGGCCGCGGCCTGATCAAGATCATCATTGATGATGATGTGGTCGTAATAACGGCTGTTATCCATATCTTCCTGAGCCTGTTTTAAGCGGCTTTGGATCTCGTCTTCGCTTTCGGTATTACGAAAGCGGATCCTTCTTTCCAGTTCGGTCATGCTTGGCGGCATGATGAAAATGCTCAGGGTATCAGGCACCCGGGCCATGACCTGACGGGCCCCCTTGGTCTCAATTTCAAGCAGGACATGCTTACCTTCCCGCATTTTTTGAAAGACCTCTTTTTTCGGGGTGCCGTAGCTGTGATCGACAAAGTTCGCGTACTCTAAAAAACCGTCCTCCGCCACCAGCGCATCAAAGGTTTTCTGGTCGATAAAGTGGTAGTGAACGCCGTCGATCTCACCGGGCCGCGGTTTTCGGGTGGTGCAGGAAATGGAAAAATACAGCGGGATTTCCGGATCGGCCAGCAGTTTTTCTTTGATGCTGCCCTTCCCGGCGCCGCTCGGACCGCTTAAAATAATCAGTTTACCCTGTTTCATCACGCCTCACCTCACGGCCACCATTTTACCATGTTTTCGCATTTGAGGCAATGTCATGATTGGACAAGGTCCTTAAAATCGGCTATACTGACAGGGATTGGAGGGAGTTACCGTGAGCTTTGACGGCATAGTCACCGAGCGGTGTTGTGATTTATTAAAAGCCCGGTTAAGCGGGGGACGCATCAACCGCGTCTATCAGCTTTCCCGCTATGAGCTTCTCATGCAGGTGCGGGCCAGACAGGAAACCGTGCCGGTTTTGTTTTCCTGTCATCCCGATCATGCCCGCTTTCACATCACCACCCTCAACTACACCAAACCGGATCACCCTTCCCCTTTAGCCATGCGCTTTCGGCGCTGTCTGGAAGGGGCCGTGATCAAAGACATTGCGCAGCTTTCCTATGAGCGCGTGGTCGTGCTGACGCTATTGGCGCATAATGAGATCGGCGACGCCGTGACGCGCTATCTCTATGTGGAAATCATGGGCCGCCATTCCAATATCATTCTCGCTGATGAAAATCAGACTATCATCGAGGCCATGAAGCGGATTGATCCGGCTATCAGCCGGCGCGTCATCCAGCCTAAAGCGAAATATGAGCTGCCGCCTTTTTTAAACAAGAAGGATCCTTTGACCCTGCGAAGCGCTGATGATCCTTTGCTTTATAAGGAGTACGCCGGCATCTCGCCGGTGCTGGCGCGTGAGCTTTGTGTGTCTCAGGATCCCGCCGCGACGATCCGCGATGCCCTAAAAAGCAATCAGCTTTATCTTTATGACGAGGAGTATCATCTCGTTCCCCTGCACCACCTGCATCAGCCAGGCCGGGTATTGCCCTTGTTTGAGGGGCTGGACACGTTTTATCAGCGGAAGGATGAGAAGGACCGCATCAAACAATACACAAGCAATCTCTCGCATTTTGTCGATGAGCGCTTAAAGAAACAGGAGCAGAAGCTGAACAAGCTGGAGCAGGAGCTTTTTGAGAGCCAGAACAGCGAGGAGTTCAAAATCAAAGGCGAGCTTTTGTACAGTTATGAAAATCTCGTCCACAAGGGCATGCGCTCCGTCACGGTCGAGAACTACTATAATCAGGAAATGATCCGCATCGAGCTGGATGAGCGCCTCGACGGCAAGGGCAATGCCAAACGCTATTTTGCCCGCTACCAGAAGGCCCGTAACGCGATTTCCTATCTCCAGGAGCAGATCGCGATTACCAAAGGCGAGATCGAATACTTTCAGACCTTGCAGTCGCAAATGGATTTTGTCAATTTGCAGGACGCCCTGGAGATCAAAGAGGAACTGGAGAAAGCCGGCTATTTAAGCCAGAAAAAAGCCCCGTCCAAAAAAAAGCGGACGCCGCAGTGTCTGTGTGTCAAGGGGGCGGACGGAACCTTGTTTTACGTGGGCAAAAACAATCTCCAGAATGATTATCTGACCTTCAAGTTCGCCGCCAAGAA
Source organism: uncultured Erysipelotrichales bacterium (assembly GCA_964596105.1). Classification (GTDB taxonomy): domain Bacteria; phylum Bacillota_I; class Bacilli_A; order Erysipelotrichales; family Coprobacillaceae; genus CAJUOR01. Next base: position 3,392 of record CAZQRT010000016.1, read on the forward strand.
CGATCTCTGGTTTCATGTCAAGGACGCTCCCGGCAGCCATGTCATCGCCCGCTGTGAAAATCCCGATGAATATGTCATCCGCTTTGGCGCCAATCTCGCCGCGCTTTATTCCGCGGCCCGCCATTCCAGTTCGGTGGCGGTGAACTACACCCGCGTCAGGCAGCTGAAAAAAGCCCCGGGAGGATATCCGGGCAAAGTGCTTTTGTCACACTATAAAACGATTTATATCGATCCTGACGATCAAGGAGAATGAGGAATGGAATATCTCTACTGGCAGCCGGAAAAGGGCATTCTGGCCGGCACGACGCTGCGCCTTGGGGGCCGTTCCCAAGGTCCCAAAGCGGAAAACAATCTCGCTTTAAATGTCGGTGATGATGAGGCTGATGTGCTATACAACCGGCGCCTTCTGGCCAAGGATCTCCACACCGATTTGAGTCACATGGTCTCGCCTGACCAGACCCACTCCACCAGCTTTCAAAAGGTGACATTATCAGAGGGCGGGCGGGGCATGTATACGCGCGCGGATGCCCTCGCCAATACCGATGCCCTGTATACCCGGGATGAGAATCTGTTTTTGCTGACGTATCACGCCGACTGCATTCCGGTCCTTTTGTATGATCCGAAAACGCGCCTGATCGCCGCCATCCACGCCGGCTGGAGAGGCAATGTCAACGGTATCATCATGAAGGTTTTAAAGCATCTGACCGCGGCGGAAAATATCGATGTCGCCGCTACTTACGCCTACATCGGTCCTTCTTTAGGCAAAGAGAGCTTTGAGGCGCGCGATGATATCATTGATCTCGTGAAACAGATGCCGGTTGATACCGCTGACTGCTACCATATGGACGCCCCGGGCATTTATCATCTAGACGCCAAAAAGCTGGCTTTTCGCCAGCTTGAGACGTGCGGGATCGACCCCGCGAAGATCACGGTGCGCCCCGAGGATACTTATCAGGACGACCGCTTTTATTCGTATCGCAAAGATCACCAGACCGGACGGCATGTTTCTTTCATCGCGATGCTTTCATCACTTCCGGAATCATCGTGATCACCTGTTCCGCTAAAACGGTATACTGTTTTTTGGCGAGAAGCTCCCCGGCCCGGCCGTGGCAGTAAACGCCGGCCAGGCAGGCCTCAACCGGATCATAACCCTGCGCCAGAAAGCTGGCGATAATGCCGGCCAAAGTGTCGCCCATGCCCGCGGTCGCCATCGCGCGGTCCCCCGCGCATACCCGGTAACAGCGTTTGCCGTCGGTCACCATGGTCAGCGGACCTTTCAGAACCACCGTCACATGATGCCGCCTGGCATAAGCGCGGGCGGCAAAATAAACGTCTCCTTCCGCGTCAAGGCGTTTCATTTCCCCGATATGCGGGGTTAAAATCAAAGGGCAGCGCGCCAGCTCTAAAAGCTTCGGGTTTTGGGCTAAAAGGTTCAAACCGTCGGCATCGATGAGGACGGGAACAGCGGAAGTTTTTAAAATGGTTTCGAGCTCATGAGCGCTATCCGGGCTGGTCGTTTTCCCGCAGCCAAAAAGAAACGCGGTAGCCTGTTTTTCATCCCCGCCGCCTAATATCAGTTCAGGGTATTTCCAGACCGCCATCCGGGCGGTTTTTTCATCACTGTGAAGACTGACCAGTCCGCATCCGGCATAAAGCGCCGCGCCCGCCGCCAGCATCGCGGCCCCGGGATAGCGGTCCGATCCGGCATGGACGCTTAAATATCCGTAGCGGCCTTTATAGCCCGCGTAGGCTCTTGGTTTGATAATCTTTTTGATATCGGCAGCGGTGATGGTTTGGGCCATGCCGCTTTCCTCATAGAGAGACTCATCGGCACTAAACGGGACCACCGTGATCTGGCCGGTATAAATGGCGGCCTCGGGATTATAAAAGCCGGCTTTCATGGCCGCGAGACAAAGGGTGACATCCGCTTTGACACACGCCCCTTCCGCTTCGCCGTCATCGGCTCTTAAGCCGGAAGGAATATCGATGGCGTAGACCGTCGCGTTTTGCGCGTTGATGAGGTTGATTAACGTCTCATACATGCCTTGGGGAGCGTGATTCAAGCCGGTCCCCAGCAGGGCGTCGATGATGGCGTCATGGTCTTGAATGGTTTCAAGCAGCTTGTCATATGAGGAAATGATCTGACTTGGTCCAAGTTTTTGGTAATAACAAGCGGCGGCCTCCCCAAGCTTTTCTACCGGATCAGCGAGATAGACGGAAACCGCGTGGTTACTCTCGGCAAGCAGGCCGGCCAGACATAGTCCGTCCGCCCCGTTATTGCCTTTCCCGGCGATGATCAGGGGATTTTTTGTTTTCTCGATATAAGGGTAAAGACTTTGAGCGGCTTTAAGAACTAATTCGCTGACGGTGATCTTTTCTTTAGAAAGAAACAGCTCGTCATAACGGCGAAAATGGCTGACGTTTCCAACCCACATATTTGATTCCTCCAAAAAAAAGGATTCCCGAAGGAATCCCGATTAGTAAAATCTGCCGCCGGCGACAAAGGCGCCGTACCAGTAATCGTTCAGGCTCGTGTACTGCACGCCGGTCGCTTCCGTACCGGCATGGACCATCATGCCGTTGCCGACATAGATGCCGACATGAGAACAATAACTGTCGGTGGAAAAGAAGATCAGATCGCCCGGTAAAAGATCACCGATGCTGCCTACCATTTCCGTACAGGCGCTGTACTGGGCGGTCACGGTGCGCGGAACGGAAACTCCGGCCTGGGCGTAAACCCACTGCACCAGTCCCGAGCAGTCAAAGGCGTAAGGACCGGCCGCGCCGTAAACGTAAGGCAGACCGATGCGGCCCATCGCGGTCTGGGTAACGGAATTGCCGACAAATTCAGCGGGATCATAAACCATGACGGAGAAAGTCTTGGTGGTTTGATTGCCGCTGGCATCGATCGCGGAAACGGTAACCGTCTTCTCACCTTCCGTGGTAAGATCGATGGTCGGACTGCTGTAAGTCACCTTGCTGGTGATATCGAGATCATAGTTATCGGTCACGGTCACATAATCAGCGACATTCAGCGGGGTGTCGCTCATCTTGACACTGAAGTTGTTCTCGGTAAAAGTGATGACCGGGGCTTCCGTATCAGCGACCGTGATATTGAGCTGCTGTTCGGAACGGTTGCCCGAGGAGTCCTGCACGGCTAATGTCAAAGTCGCCGTGGAACCCATGCTGTAAGTATCCGGGGCACTGCCAGTCACTTCGATCTGGTCAGTAATATTTCCCTCATATTCATCGATAGCCTTGGCAAACTGCGTCAGATCAAAGGTCTCGCCGTAATTGATGCGGGCCTCACCGTTGTCTTTTAACTCCAGCTGCGGAGCGACATCATCGATAATATAAACCGGAATAGACTGAAAGGCCTCATTGCCGGCGTCATCAGCCACGCTGACATTGACAAACTGCGGACCCAATACCGTGGTATCAAGATAAGTATCCTGCTGAATAAAAGCGGTGACATCACCGTAATTACCGGAATTCACATTATCGTCTATGGCACTGATATAATTCCGGATATCACCATCGGAGTTATAGCGAAGCTGTAATACATTGCCATCAGAATGATGAACATCGCTGGATGCGTTGATCGAAATGACCGGGGCTTTGGTGTCCCTGACAATGACCGTCAGATCCTTGGTAGACTGATTACTGAAAGAGTCCGCCGCCGTAACCGGAACAATGTAAGTTCCTTCCCGGGAACTGTCAAAACCCGACTGATCTATATTCACCGTAATCGCGGCACGTTCTTCTAAATTATCCACAATGCTGATCTGGTTAGGATCAATCTCCTGATTGATATCCAGTTCCAGGGTATCGGTTAAAATCTCCGGCGCTTCGGTATCCAGTGCCGCGTATCCTACCAGCATGAAACTGGAGACACAAACCATCGGCATGAACATCGCTTTGCGTTTGCCAAGCGCTTCCAGCACTGTGGATTTTATTTGAACGTTTTCATCATCATTCAATCCAATTACCTCCTTTCATTCCATTAGTTGCCTGTATGATACCATAGTTTTCGGGAAAAGTCTAGCCATATGACCCCTTTTTCCGTAAAAAAGTCAAAAAGAAACAGCTATTTTTATTTAGGATTTATACAAATATTATATTTTTAGAAAAATCACGGGACCGATTAGCGATAATCCCGTGATTTTAATTTTTCATAAATTATTTTTAGAAGTGACGATTATTATTATCACAAACGAAGTTTAGAATTTTACTTCAGGACTGGCCTTCTCTTCCTCGCTGATCTCAATATAGCTGGCCGGTTCATAGCCCAAATGGCGCGCGATGACATTTTTCGGGAAAGTCTGGATAGCGCGGTTGTAGGCGAAAACCATGTCATTATAGAACTGGCGGTATTTGGCGATTTTGTCTTCCAGGCTGTTCAGCTTGTCCATGAGACTTTGATAAGCTTCATTGGTTTTTAAATCAGGATAGGCTTCATTTAATGAAAACAAATGCCGCAAGGTCCGGTCCATCTGGCTGCTGGCCGCGATCTGTTCATTTTTGCTGGCGGCGTCAAGATACTGGTTGCGGGCCTGAATCAAAGCTTCCAGCGTTTCTTTTTCATAATTGCCGCTGCCCTGCACGATCGCCACCAGGTTGGGAATCAGATCGGAACGCTGTTTTAAGACAACATCGATCTGGGACCAGGAAACATTGATCTTTTCCATCTGGGAAACCAGTTCATTGTACATGGCAATCACACGCCAGACGATCAGGGCGATCACGATCACGAAAATGATCACAATCCACATCATATTGAAACTCCTCCTTTTTTAAATCCAGCCAAAATGCCGGCAGGCCTGGTAAATGCCGTCCCGGTCAAGGTCAGCGGTGATATAAGTGGCGTGCTTTTTAGCGTTAGCACTGCCGTTTCCCATGCAGACAGAAATGCCGCACAGATCAAACATGCTGATGTCATTATCATCATCCCCGAAGCACACGACAGAGGCGCGCTCCCACTGGTGTCTGGCCATCAAAACGGCGATGCCTTCATCTTTGCGTTCCTGTTCGATGACGCAGAGCTGATCGCGCAGCCAGTGATGCTCATGTTCTTTTAAATAGATTAAATCCTCTTTTTTGCGGTAGTCATAATAAACGTAGAGTTTGTTGATCGGGCCGAGCTGGTGATAGTCAATGTGTCTTTTCACCGAGCATAAGATGGTTTCATCAAGGTCAAAGGCTTTGGAGAAGCATGTGCATGTGCTGTGAATGGCAAACTCGTTGGAGTACCCGAGGGGAAAGTTGAGCTTTTTTGCCAGAGCGGTCCAGGCTTCTACCAGGTCTAGGGGCATGGGATGATGATACACGATCCGGCCGTCCTCATAGACAATTCTCCCGCCGTCGCTGACCATATTATCAATGCCGACATAACGCCCCATGTTGCGGCAGCTGTAGAGTCCCCGCCCGCTGGCGATATAGAGGGGATATCCTCTGGCTTTCAGGGCCGCGATGGCGGCAATGGCGCTTTGGGGAATGGTATAATCCTGACGGGACCGCAAGGTCCCGTCAATATCGAAAAAGAATGCCGCGGGTTTCATGTTATTCCACACTCTTTAAGGAGCTGACCATATCCACCTTGCGCAAAAGGCGGCGCATGAAGTGGTTGATCAGCCAGGTAAAGCCGTAAGTCATCGCAAAGGAGATGACAAAGCATACCGGTTTCACGGTACGGACAAACATGACTAAGTCCACCTCGACGGTCGTCATGATATAGCGGTGCATCAAAACTCCTAAGAACAGTCCGAGCAGCGCGCCGATGACGCTTAACCAGTTATTTTCTCTGAAGATATAATCATAAACTTCGTGGTTGCGGAATCCCAGCACTTTAATGGTGGCGATTTCGCTGACCCGTTCATTGATGTTGATATTGGTGAGATTATACAAAACCACAAAGGCTAACAGGCCCGCGGCGATAATCAAAACCCACACCACGATATCCACGCTGTTCATCTGCTTGTTGAAATTGTCGCCGACTGATTTCGTGAAAGATACCGAGTTGATATTCTCGTTGTCCATCAGCTGTTTTCCGAGCCGGTTCTCATCATAGTCAATATCTTCCTTCAAATTGAAGTACGCGGTGTTCAGCTTGAAAGTCTGGCCGCTGTACTGTTCATAAACCGATGGCATCATATAGACAAAATGCTGCATGTAGTTCTCGGCAACCGCGACAACCGGGAATTCATAAGTCCCGCTTTTGAGGGTTACGCTGATGTTGTCCCCCACTTTGATATCGAGCATCTCGCACAGTTTCTGGGTGACAATGACGCCGTCTTCGCCCAGCGTCAGCTCTTTATGGGAAAGGTCGCGAACCGTAAAATAGCGATCGAGACGATCCGGGTTTTCGGGAACGAGGACATGCGTTTCGACATTGCTTCGCGCCGGGCTCGACGAGGTTCCCGTTTCCTGAAAGGCCATGAGGGTCTCATCGATATCGCTGATTTCGCCCAGCTCATCTTTTAACTCATTTTTTTGATTCAGATCATAATCCTGATTGAATCCGGCCACTCCGTCATACAGCCAGATCTCACCAAACTGGCGGGTTGTCATATCTGACAAAGAATACTTCAGACCAAACCCGGTGACCAGTAGCGCGGTACAGCCGGCGATGCCGACAATGCTCATCAGGCAGCGCTTTTTATAACGGAAGAGATTGCGCATGGTGACTTTGCGGTTGAAATTCAGCCGTTTCCAGATAAAATCGACGCGCTCCAGTAAAATCCGCTTACCTGTTTTCGGGGCTTTCGGTCTCATTAAAACCGCCGGGACAGCCGTCATTTCTTTTCCTGCCGCGGCGACGGTCGCGATCAGCGTCACCGCCCAGGCAATCAGCACCGACTGAGTGGCCAGCCGGGAGGTCATCGTATACTGGGCCGACAACGGAACGTCATACATCATCAACTGATACAGACCGTAAATGATGGCCGGCAAAAAATACATGCCAAACAGGATGCCGAGCACCGCTCCGACCAGGGTGGCCAGGCTCGCGTAAATCATATACATCGCCATGATGGAAAAACGGCTGTAGCCTAAAGCCCGCAGACATCCGGTCTGGCCTCTTTGCTCTTCCACCATGCGGGTCATGGTTGTCAGGCTGACTAAAGCCGCCACTAAGAAGAAGATCATCGGGAAAACCTTGGCGATAGCCTCAATGCGGTCCGCGTCACTGTCAAAAGACGCCACACCCTCATTCATCATCTCATCGAGATAATAGCAGTCTGCCTTGGGAATCTTGTCAATCTCAGCCTGGGCTTCGTCAATCTGCGCTTTGGCTTCATCCAGCTGCGCTTTAGCCTCATCCAGCTGAGTCTGCGTTTCGGATTTCGCCAGATTCAGCTGCTGCTCCCCTAAATCCAGCTCCAGCTCGGCTTTTTCCAGCTCCATCGAGGCGCTCTCCAGCTGCATGATACCATCCGCCATTTGTGAAAGCTCACCCAGAAAACTCTGGACTTCACGCAAAGAGCCATTGACATCGTCAATCAAAGACATGATGGCGTCTTTATCAAACAGATTCAAGTCCGGTATCTCGGGAGTCTGGGTATTAGG
>CAZQRT010000016.1:11054-20641 GCA_964596105.1 uncultured Erysipelotrichales bacterium
CTTAAAGTTCCGATCTCGCCTGAGAGTTCATCCAGTCTGCCGGTAATATCGGTATCACTGCCCATATACTCGCTTTCCGCCTGCAAAAGCTGCCGGCGCCCTTCCAGCACCTGCATTTTGCCCTCCACCAGGGCAATCTCGGCTTCTTTGGTTTGAATCTCAAATTCCGCCTTGCCTTTTTCATAAGCGGCGAGGCCGTCCTCATACTCTTTCAGCGGCTCTTCAAGCAGGGCTTTCTTATCCGCGATTAGCGTTTCATATTTGGCGCTCAGACGGTCATTCATGACCTCTTCAACACTGATCAGCGCTTCCCCGGTATATTCGCTGTAACGGTCGTCATAAAGACTGATGCCTTCGACATCTTTAACGCCAATCAGCGCTTCCGTGTAATAATCATCATAGCCCAGTAAAGTGCTTAAATCCTCGCGCACCGCGAACGGTTTCGCGTCCGCTTTGGAAAGCAGCACAAAGCCGGCTGAGGTGCCGCTGCCGTACTGGTTGGTGCCGCGCTTGTAGTAAATCAAATAGCGGACATCTTTGACAAAGCCGACCACCTTAAAGCTTTTTTTCGACTGCTCGTTTTCCAGCGTGATCCGCTGCCCGAGCGCGATATCATGGGACTTGCGGTACTGCTCGTCAAGCACACATTCCCCGGCTTTTGCCGGCAGTTTGCCTTCCACGACATAAGGGTCATTAAAGTGTTCCGCTAAAGAATAGCAGACCACGCCGTCGCTGGCCTGACCGTGGGATAACAGGGCGTCAAACATATAGATGCCCTCGGTCTCGCCAATCCCGTCAATTTTGGCGATCTCCTTGAGATCCTCATCAGTCACGCCATAAGTGGGAATCACCGTCAGCGGCGCGTAATGCTGGTCTTCCAGATAAGTAGAAGCGCTCTTTTTCATGACCTCCGGCGAGATTCGTAATCCCGCGAAAAAAGCGGTGCCGATAAAAATGATGACCAGAACCGAAAGGAACCGGGAACGGGTGCTAGTGATCATGCGCCTCAGCAAGCGCCAGTACATCGACTTTTTCACTACCACTCAATCTCCTCAATCGGGGTTGGATCCGGATTCAGACGCATATCATCCACCTTGCCGTTTTTCAACCGGATAACACGGTCGGCCATCGGCGCGATCGCCAGATTATGGGTGATCACGACCACGGTCATCTCATACTGCTCAGACATCTCTTTCAAAAGTTTCAAAATCGCCTTGCCGGTCAGATAATCCAGGGCCCCGGTCGGCTCGTCACATAAAAGCAGCTTGGGATTTTTGGCGATGGCCCTCGCGATCGCCACCCGCTGCTGCTCCCCGCCGGAAAGCTGAGCCGGAAAATTATCCATGCGGTCCGCCAGCCCCACGCTCTCCAGAACCATCCCGGCATCGAGAGGATGCTGGCAGATCTGCCCCGCCAGCTCGACATTTTCCCGGGCGGTTAAATTTTGAATCAGATTGTAAAACTGAAAGACAAAACCGATATCATCACGGCGGTACTCCGTCAGCTTTTTTTCATCAAAGCCGTCCACCCGGCGCCCGTCAACCACGACCATGCCCCCGCTTGGCGTATCCATCCCGCCAAGAATATTTAAAACCGTCGTCTTGCCGGCCCCGCTCGGCCCGACGATGACGGTAAACTCATTCTTTTCAATTTCAAAATCAACCCCGTCCAGGGCCTTGATGGTCACTTCACCCATCTGATAAACTTTTGTCACCTGTTTCAGTTCAATAAACGCACTCATGTCCCCACTCCCATCTATGCAGTTCATTATACCATGATTTTTCATGCTTTAAAATGTACTTACCCGGAAAATATGATAGAATAGCCATAAGAGGTGACTGGTTATGAAAGAAATCATCGTGGTCAGCGACTCTCACCGGCAAACCAGAGTTGTCAATGAGATATTCTCCGCCCATCCCGATATCGACACCTGCATCCACTGCGGCGATCTGCAGGATAAACCTGAAAATCTCCACATAAAAAATCTTCATATCGTGTGCGGCAACAATGACTTCAGCCAGTTTCCCGCCCATGAAGTCTTAACCATGGAAAATCACCGCCTGCTCGTCACCCACGGCCATTATGAGAACATCGAATTCGGCTATGACGGGATCTACTCATTAGCGAAACAGGAAGAATGCGATATCGCCCTCTACGGCCACACCCATCATCCCGAATGGATTCACGTGAAAGATCTCAGAGTCTTAAATCCCGGCAGCCCGAGTTTTCCCCGCGGCGGCAAAATCGTCTTTGGCACCTACGCCATCCTGACCCTCGATCAGGAACCTTCCGTCCGCTTCTATGCCGCCAAGGATCACCGCGATGTCACCGCCGAAGTTTTGAAATACAGCCGTGATGTCGAAGGCCCGAAGTCCAGGGAAAAAGCCCCTGAGGAAAAGAAGGAAAAAGGTGTTTTCAGCTTTTTGAAAAAGTTTTTTTCGTAAACGTCGCCCCGCCCACGAGCAGAAATAAAAACGCGGTCGGAACGAAATAAATCGTATAATCCACTAAACCGTGCGTGAGCACGGCGACAAGCATGGCGTAAAACACAGCGCGGTAAGGAATCTCCGCGCCTTTTTGATGCCATTCTTTCACGCGCTCGTAAAAATACGGCACGATCGCCAGCACCCCGACGATCCCGTGACTGAAAAGCGGCTCCAGATAAAGGCTGTGGACATGCTGGGTCTGAATGTATCCGGACACGCCGTTATATTCAAACATATAAGTCATCGGGCCTTTGCCAAAAAGCGGATACTTTCTGATATGTTTCCAGGCCAGACTCCACAGCTCCAGACGCCGGGCCCCCGACTGGACATTGTCAACACGGGGAATAATCCCGGGAAAAAGGTAAATCATGAAAATAATCAAAGCGCACGCCGCTAAGTATAATGCCAGCCAGCGCCGGTCATGCTGCATGTAGACCACCACGAAAAGCGCCAGCCCCAGCACCGGCCAGGCCATCCGGCACCCGGTCAGATACAAGATAAAAAGATTGAACAGCCCGGCCGCCACCAGATAACCGCGGTACCATGCCCGCTTTTCCTGAAAAAACAGATAGACAATCATCACGACGAAAAACTCAATCATCATCGCGTAATAATTGGCGTTAAAAAACATCGCGTTGATGCGTTTGGCGGGACTGCTGTAGATCTTGATGACAAAATGATCAATGCCGTTCTGACGGAGAATGTTCATATACTCGCAAAACGCGTAAATGCCGCAAAAAATACTCATGAACACAAAGAAGCGCATCAGGGTCATCATGAGCTCCTGATTGCCGTAATTCTGGGCATAGATGGCGATCGAGAAAATTAAAAAAACCGCGACGCTGCAAAGAATCCCCGCCACATTGCCGTAATACAGCGAGACCAGTAAAGAAATCACCGTAAACACCACCACCGCCAGAGATCCTTTGACATGCTGATAGCTTACCAGCATGTCCTTTTTGATCAGGGTATACAAAAAGGCGATAAGGAAAATAACCACGGTCACGTAAAAAGGCAAAAACAGGGCGGCCGCCAGAAGCATGATCAGGCGGCACTGGGCACTGGATTTCTGAAAAGTCTCCATGGCGAGTCCTCCTAGAAGGAAACGAGTTCCTGAAAAGCTTTGATCATAAAAGAATCCGTCATTCCGGAAATATAATCGAGAATCGCGCGCACGTAATCTGACTCTTGCTTAAGATCATAAAGCCGCGTTTCGTACTGCTTTAACCACTTTAAAAAATAATGAATCAAAGTGGGATAGTCTTCTCCTCTGTCTTTCAAGGCGCGAACCGTATTTTCCCCGTCATAGGCCTGATAGAGGATATTAAAGAGACTGTGAATGATCAGTCCGACATAATCATCAAAGATTTTTAAGCGGTCGTTGAAATAGATCCTCTCATAGTTGTAATCCATGATGGTATGCATCACCTCATGACCAGTTTCAGATAAAGCAATGCCCTTTGCGGCGCTGCTTGACTGGATGACATCCATGATGAAATAATGAATCAGACTGCCGTTGTCGATGCCGTGAATATCAGGATCCAGTAACTGCAGCCGCCTGGTAATTTCCTCAATGTCTTTTTTCGCCAGCAGCCCAAGCTCCGCGGCGTCTTCGATATCGCGGGATAAATAAGCGATTTTATCCGCCATTTTCACGACGCAGCCCTCATAGGTATAAGGTTCATACTGGCCGGGCTTTTGATACTCATTCAGATCGATCGCTTCTTCGCGCGGTTTGATGGCGCGCTGTCTGAGCTCGCCGCAATGAGCGATGATGCCGTCGCGGGTCGCGTAGCAGAGATTCAGCGGCCGCTGCGCGCCGTCAGGATCAGCCAGGGTTTCGATATGATCGACAAAGTAAAGGCTGTTTTTCTCATGGAAGAAGCCCTCATCCAGACCGTGCTTTTTGTAAAGATCATTAAGAATGCGCTCGCCGCCGTGGCCGAACGGGGCATGACCTAAATCATGACCGACCGCGATCGCCTTAACCAGCTGGACATTCAGACCCAGCGCGCTCGCGATGGTTTCGCCGACCGACCCCACCAGCATGACATGCTCAAGGCGCGTGCAGACATGATCATTGCCGACGGCAAAGAAAACCTGCGTCTTGTGCTTTAAACGCCGGAAAGCCCGGCTGTATAAAATGCGGGTGTAGTCGCGCTCAAAATCATCGCGGACATCATTTTCGCGGTGATAGATGGGATGCTGCCTTGCGATCGCCTTTTGATACTTGGGATTGTCTTTGGTCATGGCGACTTCTCTCATCATGACTGCCACCTCCTTAACTGGTCGGCGAAATCCTGATAAGCCGCTTCCTCAGGATTGATCCGCAGTGCTTGATTGATATATTCCTGAGCCTTACCGGCGTCTTTCAGCATCGCCCAGCTTTGCGCCAGCATGTAACTGGTCTGGGCTTTTTCATGCTGCTTGACCTGTTTAAAATACGATATCGCCAGGGCGTACTCCCCGGTTTCAAAATAAATATTTCCCAGCATGTAGCGGCAGTGATCAGCCAGGGCCGGGATGTCTTTGATGGCGTAAAGGATCGTCGCGGCGTCCTGATACTGCAGAAAAGAATATAAAATCCAGGCTTTGTAGTAATAAAGCGCCGGCTTTTTCCCGAACATGGCAAGCGCCTGATTGACCGCGTATAACGCTTTTAACAGCTCATTTCTGGTAATCATGGTTTCAATATAAGTGCTGGCCGTTTTTAAATCCGGCAGCTTCAAAGGCATGGTCTTATTAAAATCGGAAAGGCGGTAGTTTAAGCGCCGCGTCTGCTTTAAGGCGTTGACGAACCGGCGCTCCGCCGGCACCCACTCGATATCTTTATCCATATTGACGGGCATTTGGCGCTGCTCTATGGGCAGCAGTACCGCGTTTTCCGCTTTGGCCAGGACATGAAACGGGCAGTCGGGATCAAAATACTGCAGGTCGCGAAACAGCACCGGCTTTTCGTAAAAACCGACCAGAACCCCGTCGGTATGATCCACCAGCAGCAACGCGTCAATGGTCTCGTGGTGCTTTTCGATGAGACCGCCGGTCAGATACATGAAGCAGTAGCCGTCAAAATTAATAAAAGCCCAGCTGTCATAAGGATTAAAGTCATCCTCCGCCGTCTCGCCGCGGTAATACGGCCGCTTCGTGACTTTACAGGCCAGAAAACGCATCTTGCACCACCCTGTCAAATCATAGCACGATTCTTGAAAAAAATCATGTCCAACGGTATAATTTGTATAAAGGAGGCGCGTGAATTTGTCCGCAAAACAAGATACTCTATATGACGACTGCTGCTCGCAGCTAAAGGCATTGCTTGAATCCGGTCCGGATTTAATCGCCCGGCTCGCCAATGCCGCGGCTTTACTGAACGTCTGTCTCGAAAACATCAACTGGGTCGGCTTCTACTTCTACCACGCCGATACTGAAAAGTTGACGCTCGGGCCTTTTCAGGGGCTTCCGGCCTGTACCGAAATCGCCTATGGGAAAGGGGTCTGCGGGACATGCGTGAAGACACAGACGGTGCAAAGGATCGCTGATGTCCACCAGTTTCCCGGTCATATCGCCTGTGACGCCAGCAGCAACAGCGAAATCGTGCTGCCGGTTTTCAAGGATGGTAAAATCGCGGCTGTCCTTGATATCGACAGTCCCCTGACCGCCCGTTTTTCTCAGGAGGATGAGGCGGGGTTAAGACGCGTGGTGAAACTTTTGGAACAGTATTACTATTAAAAAGATAAGAACTTTTATTTATTCCGCTTTTATGAAAACGTTTTACATTTCTTCATTTTGGACTTTATTTTTAAATAAATTTGCGTTAGAATGGGCTTATGGAGGTGTTTTAAAATGATTAAAGGTATTGCAGCGTCTAACGGTATCGCCCTCGCAAAAGCGTACAAGTTAGACATGCCTGACTTAACGGTTACCCAGACTACCGTGTCAGATCCGGAAGCTGAAGTGGCTCGTCTTGAAGCTACGATGGTTCAGGTTGAGAAGGATCTGAATGTCATTAAAGAAGCCGCATCAAAGAACCTTTCCGCTGATGAAGCAGCTATCTTCGATGCGCACATTTTAGTCCTGCAGGATCCCGAACTGAAAACGCAGACAGCGGATAAAATCAGAGCGGAAAAGGTGAACGCGGAATACGCTTTACAGGAAGTATCCACGATGTTCATCGGCATGTTTGAAGCGATGGAAGATGAATATTTCCGTGAAAGAGCAGCCGACATCCGCGACGTTTCCCGCCGTTTGATCGCCGCCCTGTTAGGCAAGAGCCTGCCGAATCCGGCTTTGATCGATGAGGAAGTTGTCATCATCGCTCATGACCTGACGCCAAGTGACACGGCGCAGTTAAACAAGAACCTTGTCAAAGGTTTCGCCACCAACATTGGCGGCCGTACCAGCCACTCCGCCATCATGGCGAGAAGTCTGGAAATCCCGGCCGTAGTCGCCTGCAAAGATATCACCGACCAGGTTAAAGACGGCGATTTTATCGCGCTGGACGGTATTGAGGGCACGGTTATCATCAATCCTGATGAAGCGACCATCAAAGAATACGAGAAGAAACGTGATGAATATCAGGCTTACCGTGAGGAACTGAAAAAGCTCATCAACGAGAAGACAATCACGACCGACGGCAAACAGGTTGAACTGGTTGCCAACATCGGCGGCGCCGGCGATCTGCCTGGTGTCAAAGAAAACGGCGGCGAAGGCGTCGGCCTGTTTAGAACCGAGTTCTTGTACATGGAGTCCGCTGATCTTCCTAGCGAGGAAAGACAGTATGAGGTTTACAAGGAAATCCTGGAAGCCATGGAAGGCAAACCGGTTGTCGTCAGAACCCTGGATATCGGCGGCGACAAGAAAATCGAAGCCATCGATCTGCCAACGGAAATGAACCCGTTCTTAGGTGTGCGGGCCATCCGTCTGTGCTTCCAGCGTGAGGATATCTTCCGTACCCAGTTAAGAGCGCTGCTTCGCGCCAGCACCAGCGGCAATCTGCGCATCATGTTCCCGATGATCGCGACCCTGCAGGAATTCCGCAAGGCTAAAGGCATCCTGGAAGAGGAAAAGGCAAAATTAATCGCGGAAGGCGTAGAAGTTTCCGATACTCTTCAGGTTGGTATCATGATTGAGATCCCGGCGGCTGCGGTTCTCGCCGACAAGCTGGCCAAGGAAGTTGATTTCTTCTCAATCGGCACCAACGATCTGATCCAGTACACCTTCGCGGCTGACAGAATGTCGAGCGGTGTCTCCTACCTCTATCAGCCATTCAACCCTTCGATCCTGCGCCTGGTTAAACATGTCATCGAATCCGCTCATAAGGAAGGCAAATGGGCCGGCATGTGCGGTGAAATGGCCGGTGAACCTTTAGCGGCACCTTTGCTGTTAGGATTAGGACTGGATGAATTCTCAATGTCCGCGACTTCCATTCTCGCGCAAAGAAAGCTGATCAGAAGCCTGTCCCAGGCGGAGATGGCTGAACTTGCCAACAAAGCGATCGACTGCAGCACGATGGAAGAAGTCGTTGAGCTCGTTAAGAAAACAACAGGTCAGTAAAAAAATAAAAGGAGTTGACAATGTCAACTCTTTTTTTGTTCTACAAAAGCAGCACCGCGGCAATCACGAGCGGCACGGTCACGGTATCATATTCGCTGGGCGAAAAAAGTTCGGTGACCGTTCCCAGTAAAGCCGCGATCATCGCCGGAAAGAACTGTCGCAGCATGACCAGCCCGACCAGAAAGGAGCTCATCAGCATGGCGAGACTCCCCTCCACAGACTTCTTATGATAAAGCTTGTGTTTTCCCAAAGGGATGCCGATCATCGCCGCCATCCCGTCCCCGACACCCCACATCATAATGGCGGTGGCGGCGGCTAGAGGCTTATCCAGCACGCCCCACGCCAGCCATATCAAAAACGCGAACATGCCAAATAAAAGCATGAGGCTTCTTTTGATCTCACCGCGGCTTTTCTCCACAAACAGCCGGCTGTACCAGGGCTTCTTCTCAAGGACAGACAAGATCGGATACACCAGCAAAGCGAAAAGGATGGATGTGAAACAAGGCTCCTGCCAGCTTTGGGCGCGCAGGATCATGACCGCCACGCTGCTGAAAGCGACCAGGTGCAAAAGTTTGCGGAAGATGTAATCGGGAATCTTCGTGAAAAGCCGGACGGGAATGAGGATGAGAATCCAGGGAATCAGATATTCAAGAAGATGAATCATATCATCACCCGCCTGGCGTGACTGATCAGCCCCGCGATGATCTCACGGGAATCATCATATTTTTCCAGCGCATCCAGATAGACTTCATCGGCGATATCCTGATAGCCGTGCGCCCATAACAGATTGAGCGGCTTCATGACCGCTTCATAATCAGCCGTTTCCGCAAGGTTTTGAAAATGGCGGCGGGCCAGATACAAAAGACACTCGCCATAGCCCTTTCTGGAAAGCGCGATTAAATCCGCGCCGTTCATATCCAGATAATCGACCATATCGTGAACGGCCAGATAAGAAAACAGATCACCGCTTCTTCCCTGCGCTTTTAATAAATCAGCGCGGTTCTGGTAGCGCATGTGCATCTGTTCCAGCGCGCGGTTCAGCTTTTCAAACTGGCGGCGGTTTAACTTTTCCTTTAAGATCTGATAAGCCTGAGGATCGCCGGGAACGATATCAGTGACATATTCCCAGAGCAGGGCCAGGCCTTTCTCCGGCTCATCTTTTTTTTGATAATACCGGTATAAATCCTGACACACCGCCCATTTCTCGGCCGGGTCTTTAAGATCCCGCAAAGCGTTTTTCATCACCGTTTCCCCGCCGTATTCTCTAAACCAGACATAAACCCCGTAAAGATGACGGTAGCGCTCATAGAGTTTCCTCAGCCTGTTATACTCTTTCATGGCAAGCAAAGTTTGCGCCTGAAGACAGACACAACGAGATAAGGCCTCGGGATCATGCGGATGAAGACGGATCATCTTTTCACTCAAATCCAATAGCCGGGGAAGATACGGTTCTTCCAGGCAAAGGTCAAAGGCCCATGACGTCAAAACCAGATCATGGCTGTCTTTGGTGAGCCAGTTAAAAACCGCTTCATGATCCGGAAGGTACGAGCA
>CAZQRT010000017.1:0-20224 GCA_964596105.1 uncultured Erysipelotrichales bacterium
AAAATCCATTTGTTTAACTGCCATTCGGTTTCGAGTTTTTTTGCCGGTTTTGAAAAAAATCATTGATTTATCGAAGCCTTTTTTTTATAATAAGCATGTTGACTGCGATGACGTGTGAGGTTGCTGAAACGCCGGTTCCCGTTGTCATGACGACGCTTCGGGTAATTCACATCGAGCAAGTCTATTTTAAAAATAGACGAAAGGAGGATATTTCATGGCACAAAACAAAATCAGAATTAAATTAAAGGCGTTTGATCACAAAATCCTGGATTCTTCCGCAAAGAAGATCGTAGAGGCGGCTGAGAAAACCGGCGCGCATGTTGTCGGCCCGGTTCCGCTGCCGACCGATCGCGAGGTTTACACGATTTTAAGAGCGGTTCACAAGTACAAAGACTCTCGTGAGCAGTTTGAGATCAGAACGCATAAACGTCTGATTGACATTGTGAATCCTACTCCCGAGACAATTGACGTTCTGACGCGTCTGGAATTGCCAAGCGGTGTAGATATTGAGATCAAATTATAGGAAAGGTTAAGGTGTAACTCATGAAAGGAATCTTAGGTCGTAAACTCGGTATGACTCAAGTATTCGCGACTGACGGCACATTAATCCCGGTCACCGTGGTGGAAGCCACCCCGAATGTGGTTCTGCAGAAGAAGACGGTGGAGACGGACGGCTATCGCGCGATTCAAGTAGGCTTCGAGGACAAAAGAGAGAAATTGGCGAACAAGCCCGAGAAAGGGCATGTCGCGAAGGCCCAGACGGCCCCTAAGCGCTTCATCAAAGAATTCCGTTTTGAGGAAATGATGAGTTATGAAGTCGGAGATCTGATTAAGGTTGACAGCTTTGTAGCCGGGGAAGTCGTCGATGTTCAGGGAACATCCAAAGGTAAAGGCTACCAGGGTGTCATTAAGAGACATAACCAGCACATCGGTCCGAAAGGACACGGCTCGGGCGCGCACCGCATCGTCGGTTCCATGGGCCCGATCGCGCCAAACCGCATCGCTCCCGGTAAGAAGATGCCGGGACATATGGGACATGAAACGCGGACCGTCCAGAATCTTGAGATCGTGATGGTTGATCCGGAAAACAACTTGCTGTTGATCAAAGGATCCATCCCGGGACCAAAGAAAGGCATGGTTGTCGTGAAGTCTGCCATCAAGGCGAATGGTAAAGTAAATCCTGCCGCCGAGCTGGTCATCAATACCGGTTCTGAACCGGCGGCTAACGACTGATAAAGGAGGATTTGCTTATGAAAGTAAATGTATATAACCAGGAAGGACAAGAAGTCGGCACGATTGAGCTGAACGACGCGGTATTTGGCATCGAGCCAAACAATCAGGCTGTCTTTGATATGGTTATGCTGCAAAGAGCGGCCACCAGGCAGGGCACGCACAGCACCAAAGGCCGTTCCGAAGTACGCGGCGGCGGCCGCAAACCGTGGCGCCAGAAGGGCAGCGGCCGGGCCCGTCAGGGTTCCATCCGGGCTCCGCAGTGGCGCGGCGGCGGCAAAGTATTCGGACCGAAACCGCGCAAATACGGATTTAAGATCAACCGGAAAGTAGCCCGCCTCGCGCTGCGTTCCGCGCTCTCCGGAAAGGTGATCGATTCCGAACTGACCGTTCTCGACGGCATCAGCGTTCCGGCGCCGAAAACCAAGACGATGGCCGGCATCCTGAACAACATCAAAGCCGGCGGCAAAGTCCTGCTCGTGACCGATGAGATTGATGAGAATGTCAAGCTGTCATCTAGGAATTTACCAAACGTCATGTATCTCGACGCGGCCGGCATCAACGTCTACGATATTCTCAACTGCGACCGCATGATCGTGACGACAGCGGCTGTGCAAAAGATTGAGGAGGCTTTAGGATAATGGCACATATTACAGAAGTATTAAAAAAGCCGGTCTTTACCGAAAAGTCCATGCGCCTGCAGGCGGAACAGAACAAATATACCTTTGACGTCGATGTTCACGCCAACAAAATAGAAATTCGTAACGCCGTGGAAAAAATGTTCAATGTCAAAGTGGTCCGCGTCAACGTTATGAACATCCCTCCCAAAAAGAAACGCTATGGACGCTTTGTGGGGCGCACGAAGTACCGCAAAAAAGCGATCGTGACCCTGGCCGAGGGAGACAAGATTGACCTGATCGGCGAAGAGTAGATCGGTCAATGACTATCGGAATGCCTGATTCCGGAAAAGTAAAACAAGGAGGAAAACAAAGATGGCTATTAAGGCATATAAGCCAGTCACGAACGGCCGCCGCAACATGACGACCCTGGATCGTGGCAATCTTTCCAAAAAGCGTCCTGAAAAGAATCTGACCGTGCATCTGAAAAGCCATGCCGGGCGCAACAATCAGGGCGTCATCACCACGCGCCATCAGGGCGGCGGTCATAAAAAACTCTACCGCATCATCGACTTTAAGCGCAACAAGCTGGATGTGCCCGGCAAAGTGATCGCGCTGGAATATGATCCGAACCGCTCCGCGAACATCGCTTTAATTCGTTATACCGACGGCGAGAAACGCTATATTCTCGCCCCGAAGGGACTGGAAGTCGGCATGAGCATCGTCAGCTCGGAACACGCCGACATCCTGGTGGGCAACTGCCTGCCGCTCGCCAATATTCCTGAAGGTACCTTCATTCATAATATTGAATTATCCCCTGGCAAAGGCGGCCAGCTCGTCAGAGCCGCCGGCACCAGCGCCCAGATCCTCGGCAAGGAAGGCAAATACGTCACGGTGCGCCTGGCCAGCGGCGAAGTCAGAAGAATTCTTTCCGTCTGCAAAGCCACCATCGGCGTGGTTGGCAACGAAGACCATTCCCTGGTCAACATCGGCAAAGCCGGCCGGACCCGCTGGATGGGGGTTCGCCCGACTGTCCGCGGTTCCGTCATGAACCCGAACGACCACCCGCACGGCGGCGGCGAAGGCCGTACCCCGATCGGCCGCAAGGCCCCGATGACTCCTTGGGGCAAGAAAGCCCTGGGCGTCAAGACCCGGAAGTCAAAGAAAGCCTCGACGAAATTAATCGTTCGTCGCCGCAACCAGAAATAAGGAGGATTGCTGAATGGCACGCAGTTTGAAAAAAGGCCCGTTCTGCGATGAGCATCTGATGAAAAAAGTCGATGCCCTGAATGATTCGGGCAAAAAGGAAGTCATTAAAACATGGTCGAGACGATCCACCATCTTCCCGAGCTTTGTGGAACATACTTTTGCCGTCTATAACGGCAGAGAACATATCCCCGTTTATGTCACCGAGGATATGGTCGGTCATAAATTAGGCGAATTCGCTCCTACCAGAACTTATCGCGGCCACGACGCTGATGATAAGAAGAGCGCCAGGAAGTAGAAAGGGGACAAGACATGGAAGCAAGAGCACAGGCTAAAATGATCCGCATCGCCCCGCGCAAGGTGCGCCTCGTGGTGGATCTGGTCAGAGGCAAAGATGTCAATGAAGCCCTGGCGATTTTGAAATACACCAACAAACGCGGCGCGACAGCCGTGTCGAAAGTGGTGAAATCCGCCGCGGCCAATGCGGTAAACAATCAGATGATGGATGAAGACAACCTCTTCATTCAGGAAATTTATGTCGATGACGGCCCGACTTTGAAACGTTATCAGCCGGTTTCCAAAGGCCGCGGTCATCAGATTTTAAAGAGAACCAGCCATATCACCTGCGTGGTTGGCGAGAGAAGCTAGGAGGGCGTAATATGGGTCAAAAAGTTAGTCCGGTTGGTATGCGTATCGGCGTGAATCGCGACTGGAGCTCAAGATGGTATGCCGACAAAAAAGACTTTGCACCGCTGCTTCTTGAGGATATTAAAGTTCGTGAATTCATCACGGAACGCTTAAAAGGCGCTTCGGTTTCCCAGGTGGACATCGAAAGAACCAAAAACCGTTTGAATATCTTTATCCATACCGCGCGCCCCGGCGTCGTCATCGGCAAAGAAGGCGAGTCCGTTGACGCTTTGCGCAAAGAAGTCGCCAAGCTGGTCAAAGGCAAGCGCGTCTACATTAACATCGTCGAAGTGAAGAATCCCGATACCGTGGCCCAGCTGGTGGCTTACAACATCGCCGAGCAGCTGGAAAAGCGCGCCTCTTTCCGTACCGTGCAAAAGCGCGCCATTCAAAGAGCGATGCGGGCCGGTGCCAAGGGCATCAAGACGAAAGTTTCCGGCCGTCTGGGCGGGGCTGATATCGCCCGCTCCGAAGGATATTCGGAAGGCGTCGTACCGCTGCACACGCTGCGCGCCGACATCGACTACGCCACCGCGGAAGCCGATACCACTTACGGCAAGCTGGGTGTCAAGGTCTGGATCTGTAAGGGTGAAATCCTGCCGGAGAAAAAGAAGGGGGATAAATAACCATGTTGATGCCAAAAAGAACCAAATACAGAAGACCGCACCGCGTGCGTTATGAAGGTCATACCAAAGGCGGCGACAAGGTCTCCTTTGGCGAATACGGTCTGGTCGCCCTGGAGGGCGCCTGGATCACCAGCCGTCAGATCGAAGCCGGACGTATTGCCATCAACCGTCACATGAAGCGCGGCGGCAAATTATGGATCCGCATCTTCCCGCATATGGCCAAGACCAAGAAACCTCTGGAAGTCCGTATGGGTTCCGGTAAAGGCGCGCCTGAGGAATGGGTCGCCGTTGTCAAAGAGGGCCGTGTCATGTACGAGGTGGCTGAAGTTCCGGAGGATGTCGCCCGCGAGGCATTGCGTTTAGCCGGCAACAAGCTCCCGGTGCGCTGCAAGGTCATCAAGAAAGGAGAGTAATTCATGGACGTTCAGGAAATCAGAGAAATGAAAACGGAAGAATTACTTCAAAAGGTCGAAGAGTATAAAAAGGAACTGTTTGAACTGCGGTTCCAGCAGGCGACCGGACAGCTTGAGGATTATGCCTCCATTAAAAGAACGAGAAAGACAATCGCGCGGATCAAAACCGTGATCCGCGAAAGAGAACTGGGAAAGTAGGAGGCTTGTATGGAAAGAAATCATCGTAAAGTATATCAAGGCACCGTCGTGAGCGACAAGATGGACAAAACCGTCACGGTTCTGGTCGAAACCCATGTCCAGCATGCCCTTTACAACAAGCGGGTTAAATCATCCAAGAAGTTCAAAGCTCATGATGAAAACGAAATATGCAAGGTCGGAGATGTTGTCCGGATCATGGAGACCCGCCCTTTATCTGCCACGAAGCATTTCCGCGTGGTCGAAATCGTGAAGAAAGCGGATATTATTTAGGAGGCCAGCAAAATGATCCAAAATGAAACAAGATTAAAGGTGGCGGACAATACCGGCGCCCGCGAGGTCCTGGTTATCCGTAACCTCGGCGGCTCCAACCGCAAAACCAGCAATATCGGCGACGTGGTCGTTTGTACCGTCAAACAGGCCGTACCCGGCGGCACCGTCAAAAAAGGTGACGTTGTCAAAGCGGTCATCGTGAGAACAAAGTTCGGAGTACGCCGTCCCAACGGCTCTTATATCAAATTTGATGACAATGCGGTGGTGCTGATCCGTGATGACAAGACACCACGCGGAACCCGTATTTTCGGACCTGTAGCCAGAGAGTTGCGCGACGCGGATTTCATGCGTATCGTCTCCTTGGCTCCCGAGGTTTTATAGGAGGATATGTCATGAGAATTCACGTTGGTGACAAGGTGCAGGTGATCGCCGGCAAGGATAAAGGCAAACAGGGCGAGGTTCTCCAGATTCTGCACAAGGAGAACCGGGTCATCGTGGAGGGTGTCAATATCGTCACCAAACACGTCAAGCCCAGCAACGCCGATCCCGAAGGCGGCATCATCACGCGCGAGGCACCCATTCATATCTCAAATGTAGCTTATTATGATTCCAAGTCCAAGGAGCCGACGCGCATCGGTTATGAATTTGTCGACGGCAAGAAGGTCCGGGTCGCCAAGAAGTCCGGAACTGTTCTGGACCGCAAGAAATAACGGAAGGAGGCTAGCTCATGAATCGATTACAAGAACGTTATTCCGCTCAGATCGTCCCGGCGATGATGACGAAATATTCATACACATCCGTCATGCAGGTTCCCAAGCTGGAAAAAATCGTGATCAATATCGGTGTCGGCGATGCCACTGCCAACGCCAAAGCATTAGATGACGCGGTGGCGGAACTGACCGTTATCGCCGGTCAGAAACCGGTTGTGACCAGAGCGAAGAAATCCATCGCGGGCTTTAAGCTCAGGGAAGGCATGGCGATCGGCTGCAAGGTCACCCTGCGCGGCGAGAAGATGTATGATTTCTTCGACAAGCTGGTCAGTATCTCTTTGCCAAGGGTGCGTGATTTCCGCGGTGTTTCCCGCAATTCATTTGACGGCCGCGGCAACTACACCCTGGGCGTTCGCGAACAGCTGATCTTCCCGGAAATCAATTTTGACCGCATCAATAAAATCCGCGGCATGGATATCGTGATTGTGACCACCGCGCACACTGATGATGAGGGCAGAGAGCTGCTGGCGCAGCTTGGCATGCCGTTTCAAAGATAAGGAGGACAAGACCATATGGCGAAAACATCAATGAAAATAAAGCAGCAGCGTCCTCAGAAATATCCGGTGCGTGAATATACGCGCTGCGCGCGCTGCGGCAGACCACATTCCGTAATCCGCAAATTTCAGCTCTGCCGTATCTGTTTCCGGGAACTCGCTTATAAAGGTGAGATTCCGGGCGTCAAAAAGGCCAGCTGGTAGGCTGAAGATCATCATTGGAAGGAGGACTCTTGCATGGTCATGACTGATCCTATTGCAGATATGTTAACAAGAATTCGCAATGCCAATTCCGAGCGTCACGAAACGGTCAGTGTACCGGGATCGAAAATCAAGATCCGCATCGCTGAGATCCTGAAAGAAGAAGGCTTCATCACAGATTTTAAAGTGATTGAAGACGGCGTGAAGAAGACCATTGTCATTAAATTAAAATATCATGGAAACGAGCGCGTCATCACCGGGCTGAAGCGAATTTCCAAACCGGGCATGCGCATTTATGCCAAGGTCGATGAAGTGCCTAAGGTTTTAAACGGACTGGGCATCGCGATCATTTCCACATCGCAGGGTATTATTACCGACAAGGAAGCCAGAGCCAAAAAGGTCGGCGGCGAAGTCATGGCTTACATCTGGTAAGGAGGAACGCGAAATGAGTCGAATTGGTAGAAAAATCATTACCGTTCCGGAAGGTGTAAGCGTGGATATCGCCGATGACAACACGGTGACGGTAAAAGGTGCCAAAGGCACGCTGGTAAAAAAGTTTTCCAATGTGATCACCATTGAACAGAACAACAATGAGATCACGGTCAAAAGATCAACGGAATTAAAACAGCATAAACAGCTGCACGGAACGACCCGGGCCATCCTCGCGAATATGATCACGGGCGTTCATGACGGCTTTAAAAAAGAGCTGGAGATCGTCGGCATCGGTTACCGCGCCCAGATGCAGGGTAACAAGCTGGTGCTGAATGTCGGTTATTCCCATCCGGTGGAGATCGTTCCCGAGGAAGGGGTTAAGGTGGAAACGCCGAGCGCGACCTCGATTATCGTGACGGGCATCGACAAAGAGCGGGTTGGCGAGATCGCGGCACGCATCCGCGCCGTCCGCAAACCGGAGCCTTACAAGGGCAAGGGCATCAAGTACGTCAATGAGCGCATCATCAGAAAAGAAGGAAAAACAGCCGGCAAGAAATAACCGGTGATGAAAGGAGTTGCAATCGCATGATCAAGAAAGTATCCCGCGCGAAGGTTCGCCAGAGACGGCACGCGCGAGTTCGCAGAAAAATCAGCGGAACGGCACAATGTCCTCGTTTAAATGTTTTCCGTTCCAATGCTAATATTCATGCCCAGATCATTGATGACGAGAAGGGGCATACTCTCGCGGCTTCGTCCAGTGTGGCCTTGAAGCTTGCCAACGGCGGCAATATCGAAGCGGCTAAAATCGTCGGCGCGGATATTGCGAAAAAGGCGCTGGCGCAGAATATCGATACGGTGGTCTTTGACCGCGGCGGTTATATCTATCACGGCCGTGTCGCCGCTTTAGCCGATGCCGCCAGAGAAGCCGGATTGAAGTTCTAAGCGAAGGAGGGAAAGCATGGCAGAACAGCGTAGAGGAAGAAGAAGAGAAGAAGTCAAGGAATTTGAGGAACGCGTCGTGACCATTAACCGTGTCACCAAGGTTGTCAAGGGCGGCCGCCGCATGCGTTTTGCGGCCCTGGTCGTGGTCGGCGATAAAAAAGGCCGCGTGGGATTTGGCACCGGCAAGGCGAACGAAGTTCCGGACGCCATCCGCAAAGCTTCCGAGGCAGCGAAGAAGAACATTATCCGGGTTCCGATTGTGCACGGCACGATCACGCATGAGGTGACCGGTCATTACGGCAGCGGGGAAGTTTTCATCCGCCCGGCCAGTGAAGGTACCGGCATCATCGCCGGCGGTCCGGTGCGCGCCGTCGTGGAGCTGGCGGGATATACGAATATTTTATCAAAGTGCATCGGCTCCCGTACCGCCATCAATATGGTGCGGGCAACCGTCGAAGGTTTGAAATCTTTGAAGACCCCGGCTCATGTCGCCGAGCTTCGCAACAAAACCGTCGAAGAGATTTACGGATAGGGGGCGGACCGCATGGCAACCGAATTAAAAATCAAGCTGGTCAAAAGCCCGATCGGGGCGAAACGCAACCAGAAGGAAACGTTAAAAGCCCTGGGTCTGACCAGAATGCAGAAAGAAGTGACCCGCAAGGATTGTGATACGGTTCGCGGCATGATCCGTTGCGTGGCGCATCTGGTAGAAGTAGAAGAGATCTAGTGGGAGGTGCCAGGACATGAAATTGCATGAATTATCATCTACCCCGGGAGCCCGTCATAAACGCAACCGCGTCGGACGCGGCACGAGCAGCGGCAACGGCAAGACCGCCGGACGCGGCCAGAAAGGCTCCGGCGCCCGCAGCGGCGGCGGCAAGAAGGCCGGTTTCGAGGGTGGACAAACGCCTTTATTCATGAGACTGCCCAAGCGCGGTTTCACGAACTATACCCGCAAGGAGTATGGTATTGTCAATCTGGAACAGCTGAATGTCTTTGATGAGGGAACCGAGGTTACCCCGGGACTTTTAATCGAAAAGCGCATCGTTCGTAAAGAACTGGACGGCATCAAGGTTTTAGGGGAAGGCACGCTTGAGAAAAAACTCACGGTCAAAGCCCATAAATTTTCCAAGTCCGCGAAGGCGGCAATTGAGGCGGCGGGTGGCATAGCTGAGGTGATCTAGGATGTTTACCTATATCGCGAATGTGTTTAAAAAACCGGAACTTCGGCAGCGGGTATTATTCACGCTGGGCATGCTGTTTGTCTACCGCGTGGGAGCCGCGATCACCATTCCCGGCGTGAACGGGGATGTTTTGACCCAGGGCTTCGCCAATACCGGCGTGTTTGGCATCATGAACATGCTGGGAGGAGGATCTCTGGAGCGGTTCTCTTTGCTCGCTTTGGGCGTATCGCCTTACATCACCTCGAGCATCATCATTGAGCTTTTGAGTAATGATGTCATTCCGAAGCTTTCCGAGTGGAACAAGGAAGGCGAAACGGGCCGCAAGAAAAAGGACCGCGTCACGCGCTATCTGACTGTCGTGCTGGCGGCGGTGCAGGGCATCAGCCTGACCTACGCCTTTGATCACGCCTACGGCCTTTTGATGCAGTCTAACTGGCAGACTTATCTCTATGTCGGACTGGTTATGGTCGCCGGATCATCGCTGTCGGTGTGGATGGGTGACCAGATCACAAGCAAGGGTATCGGCAACGGCATTTCCCTTTTGATCTTCACGGGTATTGTCGCCAATCTGCCGTCCAGCTTCATTGCCGCGGCGCGCGCGATGATTACCGTCACCGGAGTGGATACCTGGACGACGGTCAAGGGCGTTTTAAACTACCTCCTGTTTGTGATCGTCTATCTTTTGATCATCGTCTTCGTTGTTTATAACGAAGGGGCGATCCGCAAGATCCCGCTGGTTTACGCCAACAGTTCCAATTCGAGAATGCCGGTCAACGACCGCAACCATCTGCCGATCAAGATCAACAGCGCCGGCGTGATCCCGGTCATCTTCGCCAGCTCGGTGATGTCCGTGCCGACGACCATCATCAGTTTTATGAAGGAGTCGCAAGTGACGGAGATCCTGCGGAAGATCTTTGATTTTTCCAGTGAACCGGTAGCTTTTGTCATCTATCTGGTTCTGATTGTGCTGTTTTCGTTCTTTTACGCGAATCTGCAGATTGATCCCGCCAAGCTCGCCAAGGATCTGCGCAAATCCAACGGATCGATTCCGGGCGTCCGGCAGGGCAAGGAGACGGAGAATTATATCCGCCGGGTATTGAACCGCGTCACCGTGGTCGGTTCCATTTTCCTGGTGATCATCGCGGCGATCCCGATCGCGATGCCCGTGATCTGGCCTTTGGCCAGGGAGGTCTCCAATCAGATTCGTTTAGGCGGTACCGGATTGATCATCGTGACCGGCGTGGCTTTGGAAACGGTAAAACAGATTAATACTTATATGACAAGACGTGAATATCACGGTTATATCCGCAGATGATAGTAAATGGAAAAGAGGGAAGCTGATGAACATTATTTTAATGGGCCCTCCAGGTGCCGGCAAGGGAACCCAGGCTGATAAACTGGTCACAAAGTACGGACTGGTGCAAATTTCAACCGGCGACATGTTCCGCAAGGAAATCAAAGAAGATACACAATTAGGAGTCATTGCCAAGTTTTTCAGTCAGTATGGTTATCTGGTACCTGACAGTATTACTATCGATATTGTGCGCGAGCGCCTGTCGCAGAATGATTTTCCGAATGGTTTCATTCTCGACGGTTTTCCGCGCACCGTCGTGCAGGCCATCAGCCTGGAAAACCTCGGCAAGGAGCTGGGCTTCAAGATTGACGCGATTATCAATCTGGATGTTGATTTCGATCAGCTTTTAGTGCGCCTGGCCGGACGCCGGGTATGCCGGGAATGCGGCGCGACGTACAATCTGCAGTTTAAGCCGCCGAAAGTGGAAGGAATTTGCGATCTTTGCGGCGGGGAGCTTTATCAGCGGGCTGACGAGAGCGAGGAGGCTGTCAAGGTGCGCCTGCAGACTTACACGCGTCAGACGAGACCTTTGATTGATTATTATACGATGAAAGGCCAGCTGATGAATATCAATGGCGATCAGGCCATGGACGACGTTTTCAAAGACATCGAAAAGAGCCTGGGGGTCGGGTAATGCTGCTG
Source organism: uncultured Erysipelotrichales bacterium (assembly GCA_964596105.1). Classification (GTDB taxonomy): domain Bacteria; phylum Bacillota_I; class Bacilli_A; order Erysipelotrichales; family Coprobacillaceae; genus CAJUOR01. The sequence continues at coordinate 11,267 of CAZQRT010000017.1, forward strand.
AATTCTTTCGACGAAATTTCTACAATGCGGGAAAATGCCCATATCTTACTGGAAATGTTCCGGGACATGCAAAGCATGGTGCTGCCGGGAACTTATCTGGATGAACTGGAGGCCCGGGCGGTGGCCGTCCTGCAAAAGCGCGGGGCGGGCAGTTCCTTTCTGGAGGACGGCATTTTCGGGCATGTCATCGCGGCTTCGGTCAATGAGCAGGCCGCGTGGGGAGTGCCGGATCACCGGCAGTTGAAAGAACAGGATATGATTACGATCAGTGCCGGGGTTTACAAAAACGGGCTGCACTGCGCTTTGACACAGACCTACGCGGTCGGGCCGGTCGCAGCCGAAACCCGGAAATTGATTGACGACACACTGGAATCGCTGGTGGAAGGTTTAGCGGTTGTGCACGCGGGAGTCCGGGTGAGTGATATTTCTCACGCCATTCAGACTTACGCTTTAAGTCACGGTTATGGCGTGCCAACCGGTTACGCGGGGCACGGCATCGGGAAGCATTTTCAGGAACCGCCCGCCATCCGGTTCTACGGTCTGAAGGGCCGCGGCGAAACTTTAAAAGAAGGGCAGCTGCTCAGTGTCGAGACCATGCTCATACAGGGAAGCGGTCAAACCTATACGAGACCTCCAAGCATGACGATCTGTGCCGGCGGCAATGTCTGCCATTTCGGGCATACCGTGATCGTGGCCAGAGACGGCTTGGAAATCTTAACGCGGTTGTATGATTAAAAGGAGAAAACTTTTCGATGGCAAAAAAGAAAACTGACGTAATCGAGGTGGAAGGGGTCGTAAAGGAGTGCCTGCCGAACACCATGTTTAAGGTGGCGATCAACGGCATGGACGGCAACGACCTGGTTATCCTCGCACACGTGTCTGGTAAAATCCGTATGAACTACATTCGCATTTTACCGGGAGACCGGGTAACTTTGGAAATTTCACCTTATGATGTAACACGTGGGCGTATTACATTCAGACATAAATAAGTACAGGGGGCTTGTGAAATGAAAGTTCGAGCATCGGTAAAGCCGATTTGTGACAAATGCCGTGTCATCCGCCGCAAAGGCCGGGTCATGATCATTTGTGAAAATCCAAAACATAAACAAAGACAAGGATAATAAACAGGAGGGAAAAGAATGGCTCGTATTGCAGGTGTGGATATTCCTCGCGACAAACATGTCGTCATCTCTTTAACATATATCTACGGGATCGGCAAACCGACCGCCAAGAAGATTCTCGCGAAATGTGACATCCCTGAGCAGACCAAGGTCCGTGATTTAACTGAGGCTCAGGAGACCGCGATCCGCCGTGAAGTAGAGAATTATCAGGTTGAAGGCGATCTGCGTCGTGAAGTGGCGATGAATATTAAACGTCTGATGGATATCGGCAGTTATCGCGGTATTCGTCATCGTCGCGGCTTGCCGGTTCGCGGCCAGCGCACGAAGACCAACGCGAGAACCCGCAAGGGTAAGTCCAGACCGATTGCCGGTAAGAAGAAATAAAGAACAGGAGGTTGAATTTCAATGCCAAAGGGAAAAAATACACGGGGAAGAAGACGTGTTAAAAAGAATATTGCAAAGGGCATCGCCCATGTTCATTCAACTTTCAATAACACCATCGTGACAATTACGGATGAGTTCGGCAATGTGCTGACCTGGTCGAGCGCCGGGGCTCTGGGCTTTAAGGGTTCGCGTAAGTCAACGCCTTATGCCGCCCAGATGGCTGCCGAGGCCTGCGCGAAAGCCAGCATGGACCAGGGCATGAAGACCGTTGAGGTGAATGTGAAAGGACCGGGTCCGGGACGCGAGGCAGCGGTCCGCGCTTTACAGGCAGCCGGACTGGAAGTTTCCGCGATTAATGATGTTACACCGATTCCGCATAATGGCTGTCGCCCGCCGAAACGTCCGCGTGGCTAGTCACATCCGGTTAGGAGGGGACAGGCATGCAGAAATTTGAAAAAGCGAATTTTACCATCCAGGACTATGAGGAGTCGAGTCATTTTGCCCGTTTCGTCATCGAGCCTCTGGAAAGGGGCTTTGGCACAACGCTTGGCAATGCCTTAAGGCGCGTTTTGCTGTCGTCACTGCCGGGCGCGGCGATCAACGCGGTCAAGATTAACGGCGCGATCCATGAATTCAGCGCGGTGGACGGCGTGGTGGAGGATGTCACCAAGATCATCCTGCGCCTGAAGGGTCTCGTTTTTAAGATTGACAGTGATGATCCCGTCACCATGACGATTGATGTGACCGGTCCGGCCACGGTGACCGGAGCGGACATTCAGTGCCCCGGTGAAGTGAAGATCATCAGCACGGATATGGAGATTTGTCATGTGGCCAAAGGCCAGCATTTCTACATGGAAATGTACGCCAAAAAAGATCGCGGTTATGTCAGTGCCGATCAGAACAAGCGCTACATGAATACGATCGGGGTCATTCCGACCGATTCCCTCTATTCGCCCATTGAGAAGGTCTCTTATATTGTGGAACCGACCAGAGTCGGACAGAGCGCGAAATACGATCAGCTCACCATGGAGATTCAAACCGACGGCTCGATGCAGCCCCATGAGGCCCTGGCGATGGCTGCCAAGATCTTAGTGGAGCATCTCAATCCTTTCGTGGAGCTTTCTGATCTTGCCATCAACATGGAAGTCATGTCAGAGGCGACCAAGGAGACGGGCAACAAGGTTCTGGATATGACCATTGAGGAACTGGATCTCTCCGTCCGTTCCTACAACTGCCTGAAACGGGCCGGCATTCAGACCGTTCAGGAATTGTCACAGAAGACGGAGGAAGAGATGATCAAAGTTCGCAACTTAGGCAAGAAATCCCTGAAGGAAGTCAAGGAAAAGCTTTCCGAGCTGGGCCTGACTTTCCGGACAGTTGAATAAAAAGGAGGAGTAACGCATGGCTCATAATCGTAAATTAGGGCGGACATCGGCGCAACGCCGTTCCATGCTGCGTTCAATGGCGACGGAGATCATCATGAACGGGGAAATCCGCACGACCGAAACCCGGGCCAAAGAAGTCCGCAAGGTAGTGGAGGAACTCATCACGCTGGGCAAGCGCAATGATCTTCACGCGAAAAGACAGGCGGCCGCCATCTGCCATCAGGCGGTTGATGAAAAAACCGGCCGTGACGCGGTCCAGAAGCTCTTTGATGAAGTAGCCCCGAAGTATAAAGATGTCAATGGTGGCTATACCCAGATTTATAAATTAGGAAACCGCCGCGGCGACAACGCCCCGATGGTTCTGATTCGATTGATTTAAGCCGATCTCGATCGGCTTTTTTTCATACAAAAAAAAGAGGCTTTTCAGCCTCTTTATTCAACTTCCTGCAATTTTTCTAAGACCCTTGTATTGACTTCCAGATAATAGCTTAATTCCGCGTCATTCATGTCTTCATCATCCAGGGCATCGAACTTTTCGCTCTGATCACTGTATTTCTGCAGCATCTCAGCGTACTGGGCGATTAAGCTCAGATCATCGGGATTCTCACTGTAGTCGTTCATGAAGGCGATGTATTCATCCATGAATGCTTCATAGCTGTCAACGGCGTCTTTGAATTCCGGCCGCATGCCGTCCACCAGGTCCTCTTCCGGCTCAGGAGTTTCCTCTGGTTCCGGGGTTTCCTCTGGTTCCGGAGTTTCCTCAGGGACATCCTCCGGGGCATCGATAGTGATCGACATGACCTGATTTCCTTCATAGCTGATGGAAACATGATAACCGCCGGCATTATCGGCCCGGAAATAAGTTTCGCCTTTTTCATAATCGACATCAAAGCCCTTGGTCTGGCATGCGCTGATATAAGCGTTGAAATCGTCCATGCTCGTCTTGCCGATATAAACATGGAAGCGGTCGGATGATTCGGAACTGATCACCCCGTAGTTTGATTTCGGGACCGGCAGCTGTCTGACCAGAGAACTTGCCGGCCAGGTAATGGTACCCATCGCCATCGGGGCCTCTAAATGAATATTCATTTCGTCATCATAGTGGGACAGGGATAGTTCGTAGCCTTCCTGATTGTAGGCGGAGTACGAGGATGAGGATTGTTCGCTTTCGATATTAAATCCCATGCCGGCGCAGGCGCTGATATATTCCTGATAGTCCCCGTCGGAAACTTTATTCAGTTTCAGCGATAAATAATCATCATTATTGCTGATAATTTCGCCGCGTTTGGCATCCGGCTTCGGGATCACATCCTTCAAGACGATGCTGTCCCAGTCAATCTTGTCGCCGCGGCTCTGAAAACTTGAGGCGATCGTACCGATTATGCCGAGGGCTAGGACGACGACAAGGGCGATAAACCAGCCGCGCTTATAGAACGGCTTTTGGATTTTAGCCCCGCAGTTCGGACACACCTTCGCTCCCTCCGGAAGCGGGTTGCCGCAGACTTTGCAGACTGTCGTTTTTGACATTGAGATCTCTCCTTTTATTATTTTGGGATGAGGGACTGTATAGAAAGTTACAGCTGACTGATGATTTCGTTTACGCAATGGATGATATTGGATTTGTGCTCAATATCGTTTTCCAGCTTTTTGATTTGTTTTTCCAGCACTTCCTTGAGAATCTCATCAGGAGCATCGATGATGTTCGCGATCTCTTTCAAGGAAAAACCCATTTCCTGGAATAGTTTGATTTTTTTGATGCGGGCTTGTGATTCATCATCATACAACAGATAACCGCGCTGATTTTTGCCGGTAGCGGTCACCAGCCCGGCTTTTTCATAGCCTTGAACGGCTCGCCGGGATACTACGAGCTCATCACAAACTTCTTTTAAAGTCCTTTCCATGTTCCTCTCTCCCTGTTAGTTTCAACATAAAACTGCACGCAACGGGCAGTCAACAACCTTTCTAAAAAAAACAATCAGCATAAATAAAATACAATCCCTCATAAAAGGGACTGTAAATGTTGCGAGGATTGCGCGGTTTTCCGGCTGTCTTGACAATTGGCAGGGAATTCGCTAAGATAGGGGCGTTGAAAGAAGGAATGAAATATGGGACAAATCAAAGTGCAGAATCTCAGTTTTGCCTATGTGGAACATGTTGACGTGCTGCATGACATTTCCTTTGAGATCGCGGACGGCGAATACGTCTGCATCCTGGGACATAACGGCAGCGGCAAAAGTACCATCGCGAAACTTTTATGCGGGCTTTTAGAAAAGGGCAAAGGGGAGATTTATATCAATGGTCTGCCCCTGGATGAAAAGCATCTCTATGAAGTGCGAAGCCATATCGGGATCGTCTTTCAAAATCCCGACAATCAGTTTATCGGCGCCACGGTGCGTGACGATATCGCCTTCGGTCTGGAAAACCGCTGTGTGGACCCCAAAGAGATGGATGATCTGATCAATCAAAACGCGAAAGAAGTGGACATGCTGGAATTTCTCGACCATGAGCCCTCTTTTTTATCAGGCGGCCAGAAACAGCGCGTGGCGATTGCCGGCATTCTGGCGATGCGCCCCGATATCCTCATCCTCGATGAAGCCACCAGCATGCTTGACCCCAAAGGCCGCACCGAGATCAACAATCTCGTTCATAAGATCCGCGCCGAAAAAGCGATGACGGTGGTGGCCATCACCCATGATATTTCCGAGGCTTTGAACGCCGACCGCGTCATGATCTTACAGGAAGGACGCGTCGCGGCTTTTGGAAAACCCGCAGCGGTATTATCCGATGAAAAGTTTCTAAACAAAGTCGGCCTGCTGCCGCCTTTCCCCCTGGCCCTGTCGCTGGAATTAAGAAAGCGGGGCGTCAGGATTCCCAAGACGATTGACGAGAAAGAACTGGTGAATAGCTTATGCCGATTACATTCACGAGCGTAGAGCACTTCTACAGCCCCGATACCCCCTTTGCCTACCTGGCTTTAAAAGGGGTGGATCTGGATATCGTACCAGGCAGCATGACAGCGATTATCGGCCATACCGGCAGCGGCAAATCCACCCTGATCCAGCATTTGAATGCCCTGCTTTTACCGACCAAAGGCCAGGTGCAGGTCGATGAGTTTATCATGAGCCCGGAAAGCAAACCCGATAAATTAAAACCTTTAAGGCAGAAATGCGGCCTGGTTTTCCAGTTTCCCGAATATCAGCTCTTTGAGGAAACGATCGAAAAAGACATCATGTTCGGGCCTGTCAACTTCGGGATCGCCGCGGATGAGGCGAAAATCATGGCCCGCAAAGCGTTAGAGGCGGTGGGACTGGATGCCTCTTATCTGTCACGGTCGCCTTTTGATCTCTCCGGCGGGCAGAAAAGAAGAGTGGCCATCGCCGGCATTTTGGTGATGAACCCCGATATTCTCGTTTTAGACGAACCGACCGCGGGGCTTGATCCGGTGGGAGCCAAAGACATGATGGAGCTTTTTTCCCGTCTTCATGAGCAGGGTAAAACGATCCTTCTGGTGAGCCATGACATGAATGACGTTCTGACCTACTGCGACCGCGCGGTTTATATGAAAGACGGTCAGGTTATCGCCCATGATACCGTCGCCAATATCTTCACCAGTGTTCATGACATGGATGTGCAGCTGCCCTTTATCACACAGCTGATCATCACTTTAAACAAACAGGGATTTCATCTCCCTTTAAACATCACGGATTTAACCTCTTTGGCAAAAGCGATCGGCGGTGAGCTGAAGTGAAAAACATCGCTTTAGGCCGCTATCTGCCCTATGATTCGGTCATTCACCGCCTCGATCCCCGCGCCAAGATTATGGCCCTGTTACTGGTTTTGATCGCGATCTTTTTCGACGCCGGGTTTTCCGGGTATCTGGTTTTAGCCGTGGCTGTCTTTGTGATATTGAAACTCGCGAAAATATCGTTTGGTTATATTTTAAGATCTTTGAAACCGATGCTTTGGATGATGGTTTTTTTACTGGTCATCAACTGCTTTGTCATGCGCAGCGGCGAGATTCTTTTCAGTATCGGCCCCATCACCATTTATGTGAAAGCCATCGTCCAGACTCTGTATATTGTTATTCGCCTGGTTCTGATCATCGCTTTGACCACCGCTTTGACCGCGACCACCAAACCGCTGGATTTAACCCTGGGCATTGAGTCGCTTATGTCGCCGTTTAAGAAAATCGGCTTTCCGGCTCATGAGGTGGCCATGATGGTCTCGATTGCCCTGCGTTTTATTCCGACTTTAATGGAGGAAACGGAAAGGATCATGAAGGCGCAGTCAAGCCGCGGGGTGGATTTTAAAGAGGGCACGCTGAAAGAAAAAATCAGCGCCATTGTCTCTTTGATCGTCCCTCTGTTTATTTCCGCTTTCTCGCGCGCCGATGAACTGGCCAATGCCATGGAGGCCAGGGGATATCAGCCTGACGCGAAAAGAACCCGCTACAAGCAGCTGAGCTGGCATTTTGGCGACACGGTTCTAATGGCGGGAGCATTTCTGTTACTGGGATCCTTAATCTTGTTATCGCGGGTGAAACCATGGTGAGGCTGAAGTGCCGGGTGAGCTATGACGGCAGCGAGTTTCAGGGTTTTCAAATCCAGCCCAAAGGACGGACCATTCAAGGGGAAATCCAGAACGCCATCAAGGAAGTCACACAAAGCGATGTGACGATTCACGCCGCCGGCCGCACCGATGCCGGGGTTCACGCCTATGGTCAGGTTTTTCATTTTGACACAAAAAAAGAACTGCCGGACTGGCAGTGGAAAAGAGCGCTCAATCATTTTTTGCCTGAGGATATTCATATTCTGGATGTAACCAAAGTGGATGAGAGTTTTCATTCCCGCTACAGCGCGTGCTGGAAAAGCTACCGCTATCTGGTTAATACCGGGGAATATGATCCGATTCAGGCCTCTTATGTGACGCAGCTTAACCGCCCTTTGCAGCTTGAGAAAATGAGAGAATGCGCGAAAGTGATGACTGGATGTCATAATTTCGCCTCGTTTTGCGCCCAGGATCCGTACGGGAACACGTACCGCACGATTTATCAGATCACCATCAAACAAAATGGCAGTATCCTCGTGTTTGATTTTGCGGGCGACGGGTTTCGCCGTTTTATGGTGCGCTATCTGATGGGGGCCTTGCTTCAGGTGGGGCTCGGGAAATGGTCACTAGAAAAAGTTTCGGCCATGGTGGAAAGCGCCGGGGCGATAAAGTGCTTAAACAAGGCCAAAGCGAACGGCCTTTATCTGGTTGAGGTGGGGTATGATGCCTACAAGATATAATCTGCATACCCATACTTTCCGCTGCACTCATGCCAATGGCAGCGAGGAGGAGATGGTGCAGGCGGCGATTCAGGAGGGGTATCAGGTACTCGGCTTTAGCGAGCATGTCCCTTTGCCGCATTACCGCCGTTTTCTTTTTAAGGCGCTTCCTTACGCCTTGACGGGGATCCACCCGGTTTTAAGCCTGGGCAAGGCGATGCTTTTGAACGGGCCGGGGATGAGGATGCCTTACCCGGAAAAAAAGGCCCACGAAGAGGCCGTATTACAATGTCAGAGAAAGTATCAGAACGAGATCAGAATTTATCTCGGGTATGAGTGTGAGTACTTCAAAGAATATTTAGATTACTACCGCCAGCTGGACTGTGATTATCTAATACTGGGGCATCATTATCACCAGTATCCGCTGTATAACCGCTATAACGGCGGCGCGCATTTATCGCGGGAAAGTGCGGTGTGTTATTTAACGGAGGCTGATGAGGCTTTAAAAACCGGGCTTTTCCGCATTTTCGCGCATCCTGACTTATTCTGCGCGGGGTTTCAGGATTTTGATGACGAGATTGATCAGCTGATTTTAAATGTCGTCACAACCTGTAATCAGTTTCATATCCCCCTGGAGTTTAACGCCGGGGGCTGGCGCCGCAATCCGGATCATCCCCCTTATCCCAACCGGCATTTCTGGGAGCTAGTGAGAAGGGGAGGCGGACAGGTGGTCATCGGCATGGATGCCCATGATCCCGCCCATCTCGATCACCGGGTTTATGATCTGTTAAGGGAGCAGGC
>CAZQRT010000018.1:0-8439 GCA_964596105.1 uncultured Erysipelotrichales bacterium
TCCAGAATTGTTTCCTGTCTTCCTGAACATCAGGAAAAGAAGAAACACAAAGAATTTTACTCCTTTACGGGGCACCCCTAACATTAGGCAATATAAAGGACTCTACGCTTCTTATACCTGCTTCATACTGTCCCGGACAGCACAAAATCCTTGCTTTTGTCGCAGCAAGCAAAGATTTTCGCTCTCTTCCGGGACTAACTCAATTCATAAAGCTTCTTCGAACTAGCCGCAGACGCTTTCAATCCGCGGCATCTTTTATTCAATACGATTAAAATATAATACACAACCGCCATAAAATCAATTGTTAATACCGCTAAAATTTGCCATTTTAGAAAAGATGAGACATCCGTTTACCCGAAAAATAAATGGTTCTTTGCCTTTTTTTATGCTTTATAATTGAAAAAAGCGTGACCAGACTTCCTGCCACGCCTTTAATAAAATTCCTCTTTTAACGCTTAGACATCAAGACATAATAACCCTTGTCACGCTTGAGCACTTCAACGTTATGGAAAACCTCCTCCAGCTTCTTCATGGCGCTCGGGGCACCCTGCTTTTTCTGGATCACCGTGACGATTTTGCCATTTTCAGACAAGTGATCATAAGCGCCGGCTAATATCTCAAAAACCACCTTTTTACCCGCCCGGATCGGGGGATTGGTGACAATCCAGTCATACTTCCCCGTAACATGCTCATAAGCGTCGCTTTGATAAACCTCACAGGCAACTTCTAATCTTTGCGCGTTTTCCTGCGCAAGCTTTAAAGCTCTCTCATTGACATCCACCATCGTTAAAGAAACATTCCGGCCGGCTTTGGCCAAAGCCAGGCCGATCACCCCGTAACCGCAGCCCACATCGAGAACTGCCACATCTTCCAAAACCGGCATTACATTCAACAATACTCTAGTGCCGTAATCGACGCGGTCCTTGGAAAAAACCCCGCTGTCACTCAGAAAAGTCAGAGGCATATCACGATAGTGAAAGGTGATGATTCGCGGATTACTTTCCACTTCAGGATTTTCGTAATAATGAGCCATGATAACAAAAAAGCCCCTGCGGGCTTTTCTTACTTCACTTCAACCGTCGCGCCGGCTGCCTCAAGCTTCTCCTTGATGCCTGCGGCCTCTTCGGCAGGAATGTTTTCCTTGATGACAGAAGGAGCCTTGTCGACGATACCCTTGGCCTCAACCAGGCCGGCACCGGTGATCTCACGAACCGCCTTGATGACAGCGACCTTCGTCGGGCCGATCGCGGTCAGCGTTACCGTCACATTAACCGGGCCGGTATCCTCTTCCGGAGCGGCAGCGGCAGCCACAGCCACCGGAGCGGCCGCGGTCACACCAAACTCATCCTCGATAGCCTTAACCAGATCATTTAATTCCAAAATAGACATTTCTTTTAAAGAAGCGATAATTTCCTCATTCGTTAATTTTGCCATGTTCTTTCCTCCCTTGTTTATTCCTGACTCTCAGGAGCCTCTTCATCCTTCTCCGCGATCGCCTTAACCGCCAGCGCGAAACCGCGCACCGGAGCAGTCAGACAGCTCAACAGCATCGAATACATACCATCGCGATTTGGCAGTACAGACAGTTCCTTGACCGTTTCATCAGAAACCACCTTGCCTTCCACAATGCCGCCCTTGACTACCAGCGCCTTGTGCTTCCTGGCGAACTCCACGAGAATCCGCGCCGGAGCCACCGCGTCCTCATGACCGAAAGCAAACGCGTTCGGACCCGTCAGATCCCCGTTCAGCTCCTCATAGCCTAAATCATCAACCGCCCTGGTAACCATGGTGTTCTTGTAAATCTTCAGCTCGACATTCTCGGCTCTCAGACTTCTCCTCAGCTCCGTCATCTCCGCGACACTCAAACCGCGATACTCGCACACCACCGTGGACTGCGCGCTCTTCAGCTTGTCCGTGATCTCACTGACGACGGCCTTTTTCGAATCAATAATGGCTTGATTCACACTTGCACCTCCTAACATTCTATCGGGCAACAATATATCCAAAAAAAGACCCGCACCAAAAACGGGTCCAAATGTTTAAAAAACACTCTTCACCTCGGTAACATGATTAAGGCACTTGCCCGTTACGGTCTTTGGCTATATTGATTGCTTTCCTGTTAAATTGTCGTAACCAGCTTGACGCTAGGTCCCATCGTGCTCGCGATCGAAATCGAACGCATATAAACACCCTTGGCCGCCGCCGGTCTCGCCTTCAAGATCACATCATAGATGGCCTTGTAATTCTCCACCAGCTTTTGCGACTCAAAACTCGTCTTGCCAAACATGATATGGACATTACCCTCACGGTCGGTACGGTACGTCACCCGGCCGGCCTTGACATCATGCACAGCCTTCTCGATATCCATCGTGACCGTGCCCGTCTTCGGGTTAGGCATCAAACCCTTCGGACCCAGAATACGTCCGATCTTGCCCAGCTCGCCCATCATATTCGGCGTGGCGATGACAACCTCAAAATCCAGCCAGCCCTTGCGGATATCATCGACAACCTCGCGACCGTACACATAATCCGCCCCGGCATTCCTGGCCTCCTCAGCCTTCTCGCCCTCGGCGACAACTAAAACCTTTTTCGTCTTGCCCGTGCCATGCGGCAGCACAAACGCCCCGCGCAGCTGCTGATCGGCGTGCTTCGGGTCAACCCCGAGATGGAAAGCGACATCCACGCTCTCGTCAAACTTCACGCCCGACATCTTCTTGACCAGCTCAACAGCCTCGTCAATCGTATAATACTTGCCCTTCTCAATCAGCTTTTTAGCCTCCTGATACTTCTTGCCTCGCTTTGCCATAACTTCCTCCTTTGTGGTTCTAACGGAACTTCCTCCCACAGCCGGCATTATCCCTCGTAACCGGTGATTTCAATCCCCATGTTCTTCGCGGTACCCGCGATAATCCGCATCGCGCCGTCGATATCATTGGCATTCAAATCCGGCATCTTATACTCCGCGATCCTCTTCAAATCCTCAACCGTGATGCGGCCCGCCGTGCTCTTGCCCGGCGTCGCCGACCCGCTCGAAACATTGGCGGCCTTCAAAATCATCTCAGCGGCCGGCGCGGTCTTCAAGACAAAATCAAACGACTTGTCATCATAAACCGTGATGACCACCGGCACCGTCTCGCCCTTGCGGTCACGGGTCTTGTCATTAAACTCATTACAGAACTTTGGCATCTGAATGCCCGCCCCCGCTAACGCCGGTCCGGGTTTAGCCCCGCCGGCCGGGAACTGAATCTTCACAACCTTGGCAATCTTCTTACTCACGCGACATCCCTCCTGTTTTCGTCCGTGTTGTGGTCAAACGGAATACATCCTCCCACACGCATTGATTATTCTAAACAAATACCCTGAAAAAATCAAGGCATTTTTCTACAAAGCCGCCGCTATCAACAAAATCAAGGTAATCGAGCCGATAAAAATGGTCACACAAATCCGCTTCACTGTCATCAGTAATCCACTTTCTCGATCTTGTTGATATCCATCGTCACCGGCACGCCGCTGCCCATCATGTTGACAATGACGCGCACCTGACCCTTCTCCTTGTCGATCGCCTCAAGCCGGCCGGTCTTGTTTAAAAAAGACCCCTCGAGAAGGCGCACCTCCTCGCCGATCTCAAAATCCTCCTCGGTATCGGAATAACGCACACCCATGCGCTTCAAAATCGGCTCCACTTCTTCTCTCGCCAGCGGGAAAGGCTTCGCGCCGCCACCCGAAGATCCGATAAAACCCGTCACGCCCGACGTGTTGCGCACGACATACCACGCCTCGTCAGTCATAACCATTTCCACCAGGACATAACCCGGAAACATATTGCGCGTCACATTGACCTTCTTGCCGTCCTTGATCTCGGTTTCCACATGCTCGGGAATCACGATATTAAACAGGCAGTCCTGAATGCCCATGCTCTCCACGCGCTTTAAAATATTATCCCTGACCTTATTCTCATGACCGGAATAAGTGTTGACGACATACCACTGTCTGCCCTCATCATTACCGTTAGCCATATTAACCAATCCTCAACAGCTTAAAGAACAAAGCGATCAGACCGTCACTCAAATAAAAGAAAATCCCGAACACCAGACAGAAAGCGATGACAATCCCCGTGTTCTTGATTAACTCCTTCCGCGTCAGCCAGGTCACCCGCTTCATCTCGGCGCGAATGCCCTTGAAACTGAACCATTCCTTAAATCTCATATCAAACCCCTCCTACTTCGTTTCCTTATGCAGGGTATATTGATTGCAGCGCGGACAATACTTTCTGATCTCCATTCTCGTGTCCGCCATTTTCGCGGTCTTGGCGACGGTATAATTGCGGGCCAGGCACTGGCTGCAAACCAGGATCACTTTCTTTTTCATACCATCACCCAAAATAATGTATCACGAAAGCCGTCCCCTGTCAATTATTGCAGGCTCTTTCGCAGTTTTTTTCGAATCCTGTACAAAGCGTTACGGACCTGGCGCTCATCGCCATTTAGCTCCGCCATCATCTCTTTTGTCGTCATGCCCGACAAAAGACACGCGATGACCGCCTTCTCCATGCCCGTGCTGGCATGATAAAGATCCTCCAGGGCGGCGCTGGTCGCGACCAGTTTCTGGGGCGGATCAACCGCCCGGCTGTCCTCGTGAAAAGCCCCGAGCTGATAATGATTCTGATAATTGAAATGCTGACTGACCTTGCGCTTCATCGTCAGCAAAAGCCGGCGGTAGACATAAGTGGAAAAACGGGCCTGAAAAGACTCGTCATAAAGCCACAAACTGCGGTAGAAAACCATCGCGCACTCACTGAAACAGTCGGCGAGATCAAAATCCGCAATGCGGTGCAGATCCATGACCCCGAACGCCAGCATGCGCGTGACCTCCTCATAGCGCCGCTGCAGCTCATTAAAAGCGACATCATCCCCGAGACGATAAAGATACAAGAGCTCCTCATCGCCCCGCCCGTCAGCCCCGCGCGGCCTGGATGCCATAAAGCAGTACCCCGCACGCGACCGCGGCGTTTAACGAATTGACATGTCCCCGCATGGGAATCGTTAATAACAGATCACAGGACTTCGCCACCAGGCGGCTGATCCCGAACCCCTCGGCCCCGATCACCAGGCAGATCTTGCGCTTGTAATCCGCCTCCAGGTAGTTCAGACCGCCCTCCTGGCTCGTCCCGTAAATCCAGAAACCCGCGGACTTCAGCTTCCCGATCGTCTGCGTCAGATTCGTCACCTGACAGACCGGCACATACTCAATCGCCCCGGTGGAAACCTTCGCCACCGTGCTGTTTAAAGAGACACTGCGGTGTTTACCGATGATGACCCCGTCCCCGCCGGCGCCATCGACACATCTTAAAATCGCGCCAAGATTATGGGGATCCTCGAGCCCGTCAAGCAGCACCACCAGACTGTCTTCCTTGTCCTCTAAGGACCCAATTAAAACCTCAAGATCCATATATTCATACGATTTAATCAAAGCGGCGATGCCCTGATGAGCCACCGCCCCGACATAACGCTGCAACTCTTCCTTACTGACCTGGCGCACCTCAGCATGCTGTTTTAAAGCCTCTTTTTCCAGGCGCGGATCAAGACGGCTGACATAGATCAGCTCACTCACCTCGTGATGATTCAAAACAGCTTCACTCACCGCATTCCTGCCGTAAATCCACGTTTGCAAAATCCTCACCTCGGATAAATTGACAATAGCAGTTAAAAAGTTCTTTCAGTCTTTTCTCGTCGTGATTTAAATAAAGCGTGCCCAGCACCGCCTCAAAACCCGTCGACTCATGATGCTCGCTGGTTTCCAGATGGCGCTTCGTCTTGCTGTTGCGGCCGCGCCGGTATATTGCCCATTCTTCCTCGGAAAGCAGATCATAAACCTTGCAGTGCTCGATAAAAGACTGCTGGGCCTTGGCGCTGACAAAAGCGACCGCCCTCTTTTGTAACAAATCGGGCTTGCGCAGGCCTTCGACTTCAATCAGGTAACTTCGCACCAATAGTTCCAGGACCGCGTCGCCGACGTAAGCCAGCACCAGGGCGCTGATCTCGCCGGTCTTAATCAAAGGACACCCAGCGCCATCAGCCGCGCTCTAAGCTCATCAGCCGCCGCGTAATCCTTATTGGCTTTATGCTCCTGCCACTGCTGGTAAAGGTCTTTTTCCTCATCCGTTAAAACATGATAAGGAAAAGCCAGACCGAGAATGTCGCACATTTTCATCAGCGTGCTAAATTGAACAGAAACCAAATCAGTTGTAACCTCTTTACTGCGCAAAGTGATATTTAATTTTTTCATCTCATCCATGATCATCATCAGAGCGTTGGAAGTGTTTAAATCATCCCCGAGCATATCCGCGTAATCCGCTAAAATCTTCTCATCATAAGCAGCGTTTAAATTCCCGTCATGCGTCTGGAGATACAACGCGGCGCTTTGCACCGTACGGCTCACCCGCCCCGTTTCATTCCGGGCGGTGCTGACGGTCTCATCGGTATAATTCAAAGGACTCCGGTAATGGGTGGCAAGCATCAGCCACTTGTAAACCAGCGGTCCTAATTCCGCGATCAGATCTTTGGCCCATTTGACATTGCCCAGCGACTTGGACATCTTGACATCATCGATGTTGATCATCTGGTTGTGCATCCAGTACGTCGCGATCTTGTGATGATGGCAGGCCTCAGACTGGGCGATCTCATTTTCATGATGCGGGAATTTTAAATCCTGCCCGCCGCCGTGAATATCGATCCGGCCGTTCTCAAAAATATCATTGATCATGACGACACATTCCGTATGCCAGCCGGGCCGCCCCTTAGACCACGGGCTGTCCCAGGCGATGCCCTCCGTTGTCTTTTTCCATAAAGCGAAATCAAGCGGCGAGGACTTTTTATCATTTTCCTCCACCCTTGCCCCGGCGATGAGATCTTCCTTTCGAATGCCCGACAGGCAGCCGTAATCAGCCACGCTGTCCACCTTGAAATAAACATCGCCGTCGACGACATAGGCGCTGCCGTTTTTGACCAGTTCATCGATAAAAGAAATCATGCGGTCCATCGTCTGCGTCACGCGCGGCGTATAGGTCGGTGTCAATAAATTCAGATCAGCGCGGATCTTCTCATAAGCCTGAATGTATTTCTCCGCCAGCTCCTGCTCACTGATGCCCTCTTCTTTGGCGGCGTTGATGATCTTGTCATCAACATCGGTGTAATTGGAGACATAAGTGACCTCATAGCCGGAAAAAAGCAAAAGCCTTCTTAACACATCAAAAACAATCATCGGCCGGGTATTGCCGATATGAGCGTGATTATAGACCGTCGGCCCGCACACATAGATGCTTACTTTCCCGGGATGAAGCGGGACAAATTCCTCTTTCTGATGAGTCAGACTGTTATAGATTTTCATATTGTCCTCCTTGTTTCAGCGAATGACCAGGGTCTTTAAATAAAGCTTCATCTCATCAAGATGCTCGTCATACGTCCCGGTATCAGCCAGATAGGAATAAATATACTGGCGGCCGGCCTGAAATACCACGGCCTCATAAAAGCCGGCTTCCTCCCCGGGATCGCGGCCCCACACAAAGAAGCACGGCTGGCCGTCATCAAGCTCGCCGCTCTGACTGTCCAGATCGACAATCCCGAGGCCCTCCAGCTCTTTCATATAAAGCGCTAAAAGCTCCTCCGGGCCGTTGTCCTCCCCGACCTCAAAAGCGTTAAAATACAAAACCTCATCGCCCTTGACGGCCTGCGCGCTCAGCTTCATATCATCGCGCGTGAACTGCCAGGAGCGCGGACAGTAAAAGCTCACTTCCTGACTGACGTGAACCTGCTTTCCTTCCTGTTCCATATTGAAGGCATGCTCCTGACATCCCGCCAATAATAAAAGAAAACAAACAATGACCTTTCTCATAGTTCGCCTCCTTCGCTTAGCCCCATTGTATACGAAACAAGTAGCCATTGCAACAAAAAAAGGGCCGCCAAAGCAGCCCCTTGTTTATTCGTCTAAAAGACTCTGGAAAGCCTGAATATACTGCTGAGCGCTGTTTTCCCAGTCCAGCTTGCAGCACATCGCGGAATAAACCAGATGTTCCCAGTGATCCTTCCGGGAGTAAATGTTCAAAGCGTAGTCGATGACATCCATCATCTCGCTGGCGCTGTAATGAGCGAAACTGAAGCCGGTGCCGGTGCGGTCGTACTCATTGTAAGGCGCGACGCTGTCTTTCAGACCGCCGGTCTCGCGCACGATCGGGATCGTGCCGTAACGAAGCGACATCATCTGCGACAGGCCGCACGGCTCAAACAACGACGGCATCAAGAACATATCGCAGGAAGCGTAAATGCGGCAGGACAGACCGAAGTCATACTTCAGGTTGCAGGAGAACTTGTCCGGCTGCTGCTCGCCCCAGTAGCGCAAAGCGTCCTCATACTTGCGGTCGCCGGCGCCAAGCAATACGATCTG
>CAZQRT010000018.1:8539-19724 GCA_964596105.1 uncultured Erysipelotrichales bacterium
CGGAGATTGCCGTTGTAGTAAAGATGATCGCCCAGACCGTACAGATCGTTGATCAGACGCGGATCCGCCTTGCCCTGGTAGGCGATATTATGAATCGTGAAGGTGATCTTAATATCGCGGTAGAACTCATAATAGCCGTAGCGCTCCTTGTACAAAGGTGCGATCATCGCTGTCTGCCAGTCATGAAGACTCAGGATATCCGGTTTGATATTAAGATGACTCATCATCTCTAAAACCGCGAAATCGAAGAAAGCGAAGCGCTCATAGTCGTCATCATAGGAATACAGTCCCGGGCGGCCGAAGTAATGCTCGTTATCGATGAAGTAGAACGTCACTCCGTCCAGCACGGTTTTGAAAATTCCGCAGTATTCCCGGCGCCAGGAAACCCAGATATAGTAATTAGTCACATATTCCAGGGTTTCGGTCAGCTTCATATCCATGTACTTCGGCAAAACGACGCTGCACTCCACACCCTGCTTGACCAGCGCCTTAGGCAGTGAGCCTAATACATCCGCGAGACCGCCGGATTTGATATACGGCGTGGCCTCACTGGTGACAAACAAAACCTTCATTAAACATTGTCTCCTTCTTTAATATAAAGCGGGTTGCTCTTGGTGCCTTCCAGCTCCGTGACTTTCTCAACCGTCACGCCCTTGTCGACAATGACATTTTCCAGATAAGCCCCGTCCGCGATCTTGGAACCGGAGAAAATAATGCTGTTTTTAACCGTGGCGCCGGTGCCGATGACAACCTCGCGGCCGATGATGCTGTTTTCAACCTTGCCGTCAATCATCGCGCCGTTAGCCACGAAGGACTTCGTCACCCGGGCATGCTGGCGGTATTTAGCCGGCGGCGTGTCATTGGTGCGGGTGAAGATCGGCCAGTTGCTCTTGAACACCTGCGTGGAGATATTGAGATCCAGCAGTTCCAAAGAGTATTCCAGATAGTGCTCGATGGAATCCAGGCAGCGCGCGTAGCCCTTGTACTCGCAGGCGTGGATCGTTCTCTCGTCAGCCAGGTAAGCCAGAGTGTCGCGCAGATTGAAGAACGAGCTCAAATGAGTCGCGTAGTCAATCAGCTCTAACAGCACGCTGGTGTTAAACACATAAGTCTCCAAAGAGATGTCGCGCTCTTTCTTGTTGCCCTTGTTGATCTTGATCTCTTCAACCTGGCCGTTGTCAAGCTTCAGATAGTCGCTTCCGATATAGGCCTCGTCGGCGTTGTCGATATGCTGGTAAACCATCGTGATCTCAGCGCCGCTTTGGATATGCTCGGCGATAATGTCTTTATAGTTCATCGTCGTCACGATATGAGCCGGGGAAATCACGACATAATCCGGATTGTTGTCTTTGATATAAGCGATGTTTTCCACGAGGTTGTTGATGTCGTGATTGTATTTTAAATTATTGGCGTATTTCTCATTGTAAAGCAGCGAGATGCCGCCCTTTTTCAAGTTGAAATTCCACTGGTTGCCGGTTCCGATATGCTTGAATAACGAACGCGGATTGTTTTGAATCAGAATACCGACGGCATCCAGATCGGAATTAGACATATTGGATAGCACGATATCAATAATGCCGTAACGGCCCAGGTAACTGACCGAA
This sequence comes from uncultured Erysipelotrichales bacterium, assembly GCA_964596105.1. Taxonomy (GTDB): domain Bacteria; phylum Bacillota_I; class Bacilli_A; order Erysipelotrichales; family Coprobacillaceae; genus CAJUOR01. The sequence continues at coordinate 10,144 of CAZQRT010000018.1, forward strand.
GCCACCGGACGGCGCTCGGTCAAGCCTTTAAATGAAACCTCGGAATGGAGGTTGACCAGTCCAATTGTTTTTGCCATGATTACTGTTCTCCTTATCTATTATTATCGCTAATCAGCGCGACTTTCTTCGCTTCCTTGTTGATTTCGGTACCGGCGTGAATGACGCAGCCCTCATCGACAATCGCTTTATAAATCTCCGCGTCCTCTTCGACGATGACACCCGGCATCAATACGGAATCAACGACCTTGGCGCCCTTGCCGACAGAAACATTGTCAAATAAAACCGAACCTTCGATATGGCCGTCGATGATGCAGCCCTGGGTGAGCATGGAGTTCGTGATCTCGGCGTCCTCACCGATAATCTGCGGATGAGAGTTGGTATCCTCGGTGTAAATCTTCCAGTCTTTCTTCAAATTATAAAGATCCAGCTCATTTTCCTCATCTAACAGATCCATATTGGCCTGCCATAAAGAATCCACGGTTCCGACATCTTTCCAGTAACCTTCGAATTCATAAGCCTGCAGCTTCTTGCCGTCTTTAAGCATAGCCGGAATGATATTCATGCCAAAGTCATGCTTGCTGTTCTCATCCTTGGCATCATCAATCAAATAGCTGCGCAAAGCCTTGTATGAGAAGATGTAGATACCCATGCTGGCGAGGGTTGATTTTGGATGCGCCGGCTTTTCCTCAAACTCATAGATGGAGCCGTCCTCATGGGCGTTCATGATACCAAACCGGGTCGCCTCTTCCAAAGTGACATTCAAAACCGCGACCGTTAAATCCGCTTTCTTCTCCTTATGAACCGCGAGCATCTTGTCATAGTCCATCTTGTAGATGTGGTCGCCGGAAAGAATCAGCACATAGTCAGGATCATAGGTGTCAAGGAAACTGATGTTCTGGTAGATGGCGTCAGCGGTTCCGGCATACCAGGTCGCGCCGACCTCGCCGCGCTCACGCGCCGGCAGGATCGCCGCTAATGAACTGCTGCCGTCGAGTCCCCACTTGTTGCCGGCTCCGACATACGTGCCCAGAAGCACCGATTCATACTGCGTCAAAACTCCGACGATGTCGATATTGGAGTTTGTGCAGTTGGAAAGTGGAAAGTCGATAATCCGGTACTTGCCGCCAAAATAAACGGCCGGCTTCGCCACTTTGGCGGTCAAAGCCTCCAGTCGGGTTCCGCGTCCCCCGGCCAGAATCATTGCAACCATTTCTTTTTTCATATTTGTGATTTTACCTCCTTAAGCGTAAATTTTTTTGTAACCGCTTTTTATAACTCTATTCTATCATACTTCCCCTTTAAAGCAACCGTTTTTTTGATATTCCTTTAATGCGAAAAAAAAAGGGATGACCACAGTCACCCCTTAATCAAGATCCTCGCCGTTAGACTCATAGACCTTTTTCATATAATAGAATGAATCCTTTTTAGAACGGGCAAAATCGCCGTGTCCCTCGTCATCGAGGTCGACATAGATGAATCCGTAGCGCTTGCGCATCTCGCCGGTGCCGGCCGATACCAGATCGATGTGACCCCACGGGGTATAACCGATGAGATTCACGCCGTCGATTTCGACCGCCTTTTTCATTTCCTTGATATGGGCGCGCATGTAGTCAATCCGGTAGCCGTCATGGATCGCGCCGTCATCAGCCACCTCATCGATGGCGCCGAGGCCGTTTTCGACAACCATCATCGGCAGATGATAGCGGTCATAAATCTGGTTGAGATTGATTCTTAAACCGACCGGATCAATCGTCCAGCCCCACTCGCTGGCCTTCAGATAAGGGTTGCCGACGCCGCGCGTCTGGTTGCCCTCCGTGGTCTGATATTTTTCCGGATGAGCGGCAAAGGTATTCGAGCTGTAGTAAGAGAACGAATAGAAATCCACCACACCCCGCTTTAACAGCTCATCATCGCCCGGCTCTTTTTTGATGACGATGCCGTCTCTTGCCAGCTGCTTCAGCTTGTACTCCGGATAATAGCCGCGGCATAAAACATCGCCGTAGAACCACTTGAAATCATGCGCCCCGATGATCTCAGCCATGACATCCTCCGGATCGCAGGTGCGCGGATAGCTGGCGCCGTGGGCAATCATGAGCCCGATCATGTTGTCAGGATCCACCTCATGACCAATGATGACCGCCTTGGCCGAACCGAGAAAGAGATGCCATTTCGCCTGCTCCACGTTCTGGCGGTTGGAGACATGCTCATGGATGCCGTTCATCATGAAGTTGCCGTTGATGTTGATCTCATTGACCGTCAGCCAGTATTTCACAAGACCTTTGTAACGGGTGAACACCGTCTTGACATAATTTTCAAAAGCGTCCAGGGTGTGGCGGGAAACCCAGCCGTCATACTCGTTGGCGAGATGCAGCGGGCAGTCAAAGTGATAGAGCGTCACGAGCGGCTCGATCCCGTAGCGGTGACATTCCTTGAACACATCCTCGTAAAACTGCAGACCTTCTTCATTCGGTTCCTCGTCATCACCGTGAGGAAAAATCCGCGTCCAGTTGATGGAAAGGCGGTAGACATTCATGCCCATTTCCGCGAACAGGGCGATGTCCTCTTTCCAGTGATGATAGAAATCCGTCGCCTCGTGACTCGGATAATACGTATCCTCATCGACGACCGCTTTGCCGCCGGCGGGAATATCTTCCTGACTGGTGAATTTCTTCCGGGTCCCATCCGGCATTTCGATGACAAACACGCGCGGGATGTTGTGGATGCCGTCACCCCCGGTCAGCGTGTCAGCGACCGCGAGCCCCTTGCCTCCGGAGAGATAACCGCCCTCATACTGATTGGCGGCGGTTGCCCCGCCCCATAAAAATCCTTTTGGAAAAGCCATTTTTCTCATTCCTCCTGATAATCAAAATTTTGTGTACCGGTTCAACAGGTACCCCAGGCTGGTGATCATAAACGCCGTCACCGGGACAAGAAACATCGGGGTGACCAGGCGCGGCAGCCAGTAGAAGAGCAAAGGCACATTTTTGCCCATGTAAAGCCACAGACCCCAGCCGCTGATTAAAGATCGCGCGAGAATGCCGGCAAAGGTGACAAGATAAATCTTGTCATAGGAAAACAGTCCGGGATCTTTCTTCATGCGTGAAAACCACTCTAAAAGCACCAGCGAAGCGATGCCAAACAGCACAAAAGCCAGAAGCAGTATCCCGTTAACAATATGCAGGCCGCCCTGAAAAGAGATCATCTGAATCACTTCATTGGTACTCAGGGAAGAGAAGACGATGACAAGCACCGTATAAGTCACCAGCCCGATTCGAATCCAGGGCAGAAGGGAATGGCGGGCCGGGTGCTTTTTAAACCAGCTATAGATCATGCCGGGAATAAAGCCGATCGCCATCTCGCTGAGGGTAAAGATCGGGTTCCAGGCGCCCCCGGTAAAAAGCAGATAGCTCAGCGTGTCGTAAATCGCCGCCACCGCCGCCCCGGGCAAAGGCCCGAGCACGATGCTCGCGATAATCAAAGGAACCGCGGTAAAACCGATATTCTGGGTCGCGCCGCCAAAATTCAGCCGGATGGTGAGGGGAATGCCGGTGAGGCGGGTAAATCCGCCCCCGAGCAAAAGCGCGACGGTCACCAGAAAAGCGCCAAAAACAATCGTACGGGTGTCAAAAATCTTCTTTTTCATGTTATTACCTCTTTTCATCAGCGGATGCGACCAGCCGCAAGTTCCCTGACCAACATCCCATGTCAGGACTTCATCCGCGACTGGTCTACTCTGACGCCGTGCGCTTATCTTAGCACAACGGCCCGGGCATCTAAAAGCATTCTACGAAATTGTGATACAAAATGCAATGATCCACATACTAATTTAATGCCGGGACGGGTTTTCATGTCCGCCAGGGCATCAGATATACTGGCATGCACCTTTAAATCAGGCAGAGGATTATCTAAAAGCGCTCTTTCATCCTGGAACATGACCAGTTCCACGGTGAAAAACCGCCGCAGATAACGCGCCATCCCTAAAACATCTTTATCTTTCAGGGCCGCGTAATAAACCGTGACATCACCGGAGAAATTCTCACACAAAGCCTGAATGGCCTCGATATTATGCGCCCCGTCAAGATATACCGGATAACCGCCGTACATGAAGCGCTCCATGCGGGCCGGCCAGCGCTTATCCAAAAGACCTTCTTTGACAGCTTCTTCGGGCACCGGAGAAAACAGATGGCGCACCGTTGTTAAGGCTAAAGCGGCGTTCTGCTTCTGGTATAATCCCTCCAGTCCGAGTTCATAATCTCCTAATGGTTCACAGGGGATATAAATCGCCCCGGTTTTTTTAGCTTCATGACGCAAAACTTCGGCGATGTCACTGGACACATTTCCCACAAACACCGGTTTGTCCGCCTTCATCATGCCGGCTTTCTCGATCGCGACATCTTTTAAAGTCGGCCCGATCTTCGCTAAATGATCGTGACCCACGCTGGTGATGATGGCGGCGATATTATCAACGATGGCGGTTTTATCGTGACGGGCCCCGATGCCGGCCTCAATAAGGGCTATATCTACTTTATTTTCGAGAAAATAGGCGAGCGCTAAAAAGACATCGGCCTCAAACATGGAAAACTGGTCGAGAACATCATGGTAGCGCGAAATGAGATCCAGAAAATCTTCATCGCTCATGCGCTCATGGTTGATCATGAAGCGGTCCTGATGGCAGAGGATGTAAGGCGAGGTAAACATCCCGACTTTGTACCCCATTCTCTCGAGAATCGCGGCGATAAAGTGGACGGTGCTGCCCTTGCCGTTGGTCCCGGTGACATGAATGCACGTTAAATTGTGATAATCCGGGAGATATTCATCCATCATTTTTTGAAAGGTTTTTAAATCATGGGCGTTTCTTTTACTCTCTAACCATAAAGCGGCCTCTCTGGCATCCATCAGTCATGACCTCCAAAACAAAAAAGCGACCGGAAAAATCGCTTTTAATCTTCAGGATTGGAGACGGAGTCCTTCGGTAAAGGAATGACCGTTTCTCCTTCTTTCGTGAAAACCCAGTGCCCGCGGGCATAACGGGTCACATAGTCGTCATCATCCAGTAAATTGAGTTCCTCGGAAAGGTCGTCGCACTCTGCCGAGATTTTCTCGCTCTCCGCCTGCGCGGCCTGCAGAGCCATCTTCCTTTCATAGAGGCGGAATACCCGGCCGCAAAGATTCAAGGCCATGGCCGCGACAATCACCGCCACCACAACGGATAGAACCTTGATTTTCTTCTTGTGCATGGGAACCACCTCGCGAAAAAAGTATACCACAAATAAATGCCGCTGTTAAGAGGCAATCTTACGATCATCAAGCATTTCGTAAAGACTGCCGCTCTCATCTTTCAAAACATGCTCCTTGAGGGCTTTGACCTGAACCGTTAATTCGCGCTGCCCGAGGCGGATTTTCAAAACGTCCCCGACCTTTAAAACCGTGGCCGGTTTCGCGACCTTGTCATTGACCGTGACCCGGCCCGCCGCGCAGATTTCCTGGGCCAGGGTTCTTCTCTTCACGATCCGCGAAACCTTTAAAAACTTATCCAGCCGCATCGTCAGAGATCCTCCTTGCCAGTTTCACGTCATTCGTAATGATGGCATCCACGCCGGCTTTCTTTAATTCAAACATATCATTTTGATTATTCACGGTCCACGGCCGCACCGCGAGATGATGACGGTGGGCGTTGGCGATATAATCGTCAAGCTGCAGGCACGGCAGATACGGATGCAAAGCGTCAGCGCCAAGCTTCAAGGCGTAGTCCCACGGTTCCACCAGACCAGCCATATACAAAAGACCGACGCGGGCCTCAGGCACTATTTTCTTCAGGGTCAGAAGGCAGTAGTGGTTAAAGGAGGAGTAATAGACGAGATCCGAAACGCCAAACTCCGCCACCATGTCGGTGACTTTCCTTTCCAGCCCCGGATATAAGATAATATCCGATTTCACTTCAATGTTGATTTCCATACGGGTATCGGCGATGAAGGCGAGCACTTCGCGCAAGGTGGGAATCTTTTCCCCCTCCCCGACATCGGCTTGTTTTAAGACCGATAAAGGATAATCCACGATCCGTCCGGAAAGATTACTCGTGCGGTTGAGGGTCTCGTCATGCATGATGACGGGAATGCCGTCTTTGCTTAAATGCACATCGATCTCAATGCCGTCCGCCCCCTGCTCATAAGCCAGGCGGTAGGCCTTCATGGTGTTTTCCGGCGCGTAAGCGCTCGCGCCGCGGTGTCCCCAGATTTTCATAAACTTATCCTCCCTGCACTTCCCAGCTCATGGTCACATAGATTCCCGTTTCCTGCGGGAAGGCGTTGAAAACCAGATCCCCTCCGGAAATATCGGAGTCGATAACCTGACAGCCCTCATCAGTCATATTTTCCCGGCAGTGCTGATATTGCATGAAGCCGTGTTCCACAAGAGTCATTTCATTCAGCCCGGTCACACCCGCTAAAATCGTAAAGGCATGCTGATCCAGCCCGTTGCCGTCATCTAGAACCACCTCATAGCTCTCGTTCCAGGGCACGGTCTCATCGTCGTAATAATTGCTGAAGGTGATATCCAACTGGCAGTCCTCATCCTCAAAAGAGGACATGGTCATATAACCGCTGGCGAAAGCCCCGTCCAGAACGGTGAAGGACTGATAAGTGTAGGGATCATCCTCAGCAGTGACCCTGCTAAAACACTCTTCCAGATCCTGACTGACTTCATCGACATGAATAGCGATGTCCGGGTAATCGTCCCGCAACGCGCTGAGGCTGCCGTATTCTTCGGTCACGTAGGACGGGGTACTGGCGACATCTGACGAGGTATTGGCGACATCGATGATAAATCCCGCCACCAGAACCACTGCTATAACAATGATCAGAATTACGAGGGAAATCAGCACCAGTTTGACTTTTGAATTGGTTTTCTGTTTCTTTTTCTCAGTACTGCTGTTATCAAAAGGATGCGGGGTAAACTGCGCCATGTAGCGCCGCTTTTTTTCCTGGCGCTCTTCCGGGGTAGCGTGTTTTTCGGGTTTGAGCTTGTAACCGCAGTTCGGGCAGGTGTCCTGCCCGGCGGGAATCGGGGTAAAACAAATATCACAGCGCCGCATATCCATCACTCCCTGTCTTCCAGCCACGCTTCAATTTCTTTAAGATTGTTTTCTCTAAACTTTTCCTTAGCTTCCTCATCTTCCAGCTCATAGAAATCTTCATTTAAATAAGTGATGCTTGATAAAGAGACGCTGCCCTGGCGGTGCTGCAGGGTCGGGGTCCAGTCGTACTGCAGATCATCGTAAATCCCGGCAAAAAATTCTTTCTGCTCCGCGGTCGCGTCAGGGCTTAAAGCGGCGTCGCGAAAGGCCTTGACATCCAAAGCATATAAACCCCAGTTGGGATGATCCTCTAAAATCTTATCTAACAGCGGGGCGAATTCCTGACAGTCGACGCAGTCTTCGCGGCCGATATATAGAAGAAAGTCATGATTTTCCGCGATCTTCTTTTGTAAGGTTTCATAATCCACTGCCGTCAGCCCGGTGGTGTGATCTTTGACAACCGCGGGAACATCATCATCCTGATGGCTGGTGAATAATCTGGATACCGCTTCGTCGCTGCTTGAAAAATTCCAGCTGTCATCAAGCGTTGTTTGAATATTTTTCTCGTCAACAATGAAGTTCATCTCATAGCTGAGACCGTCAGAAGACACGGTGATGGTATCATGACGGTCACTGCCATTGGCTTTTTCATAAAGCTCATCCATGGCCTGATCCATTCGATAAAGGGTCTTTTGATGATCAGCGTTCTCCACGTAGCTTTCCAGATCGATTTTTGATGTTTCGCAGGCACATAATATGAGGCAAAGCAGAAGCAGGAATTTACGCATCACTTGCTCCCTCCCCCGGGAAAATAAACAAAGCTTTTTCAAAAAAGCACGAAGCGTTAAGCTTCGCACTTTTGTTATTCAATCAGTGACTCGCCGGTCATTTCTTCCGGAATCGGGAGACCGAGCAATGTTAAAATGGTTGGGGCGAGATCGCCGAGTTTGCCGTTTTCTTTTAATTTCAGGTGGGTGTTGGTCACGATCAAAGGCACCTGGTTGGTGGTGTGGGCGGTAAACGGATTGCCGTCCTCATCCATCAGCATTTCGCTGTTGCCGTGATCGGCGGTGATGAGCATCGTGCCGCCCAGTTCGGAAACTTTGTCATAGACCTCACCGACGCAGTCGTCAACGACGCTGACGGCTTTGATGGCGGCCGGGATGATGCCGGTATGGCCGACCATGTCGCAGTTCGCGAAGTTCACGATGACAACATCGTGGATATCTTTGTCAAGTTCCGCGAGGAGCTGATCTTTGACTTCATAGGCGGACATTTCCGGCTGCAGGTCATAGGTGGCAACCTTCGGGGAGTTGACCAGGACGCGGGTCGCGCCTTCAATTTCCTTATCCACGCCGCCGTCTAAGAAGAAGGTGACATGGGCGTATTTCTCGGTTTCCGCGATGCGCAGCTGTTTTAAGCCCTGGGCGCTTAAATAGTCGCCTAAGGTGTTGGTCAGCTTCGGCAATGCGAAGGCGATTTCACCTTTGACGCTGTCGGCGTATTTCATCATGCAGACAAAGGCGAGGTTGTGCGGTTTCGCCTTCGGCTGCCAGAGGTATTCATCATTGGTGATGACGCTGGACATCTGAATGGCGCGGTCAGGACGGAAGTTGGCGAAGATGATGGCGTCATTGTCTTCAATCGTGCCCGGAACGGTATTGCTGTGGCCCGGGATGACGAATTCATCGTAAACCTCATTGGCGTAGGATTCTTTGACATAGGCTACCGGGTCATCAAAGGTCTTGCCTTCCCCTAATACCATATTGTTGTAGGCGAGCTCAACGCGGTCCCAGCGTTTGTCGCGGTCCATGGCGTAGTAGCGTCCGGAAATGGAGTAAAGCTCACCGACGCCGAGTTCTTTCATCTTGTCGGTGATCGCTTTGACAAAATCCGCGCCGCTGTCAGGAGCGACGTCACGGCCGTCAAGGAAGGCGTGAACGTAAACTTTGCGCAGTCTTTCTTTTTTCGCCATTTCCAGTAAGGCGTAAATGTGCTCGATGGAGGAATGCACGCCGCCGTCGGAGAGCAGACCCCAGATGTGCAGTTTGGAATTATGGGTGCGGGCATGCTCCATGGCGTTCAAGAGTTTCTCGTTTTCATAGAAAGTGCCATCCTGAACGGCTTTATTGATGAGCGTCAAGGACTGGTAAACGACCCGGCCGGCGCCGATATTCATATGGCCAACCTCGGAGTTTCCCATCTGGCCTTCCGGCAGGCCGACCGCCATGCCGCTGGCGTTGATGCGGGTGGTCGGATAGATGGTCATGAGATCATCCAGACAAGGCGTATTGGCCAGTCTTACCGCGTTGCCTTTGATATCTTCACGTAAGCCATAGCCATCCATGATACATAAAACAATCGGTCTTTTTTTCATGTTAATCCCCTTTCATTTCCCACATTATATCGCAAAAAGTTCACACATTCAACACTCCCGTCATGGGATTTTAGGAAAATCTGAAGCAAATATGATAATTTCTTAAGTAAATAAAAGAAGAAATTTCCTGCT
>CAZQRT010000019.1:0-7568 GCA_964596105.1 uncultured Erysipelotrichales bacterium
GTTATGGAACAGTACCGCGATACCGTCGCGATCGTGGATTTAGAGGCGATCGTGCATAACGCGAAATATGTCGCGAAAACCGCGCAAAAGCCGCTATTAGCGGTGGTCAAGGCCAATGCCTACGGCCACGGGGCTATTCCTGCAGCTGCGGCTTTAAATGAGCTGGATGAGGTCAATATGTTTGGGGTAGCGACCATCAAAGAGGGTATCGACCTGCGCAGGGCCGGTATCGAAAAGGATATTCTGATCCTGGGACCATGCCGCCTTTTAGACCTCGATCTGGCCAGTCAGTATGATTTAAGCGTCACGGTTTATGATCATGAGATCGCGCGAAGCATATATCAGTATAATCATGACATCAAAGTCCATATCAAGGTCGATACGGGCATGAACCGTATCGGTTTTAAAGGCGATATCACCGGAATCATCACTAAGTTGAATTTGAATCCGCGTGTTCACATCCAGGGCGTCTTCACCCATTACGGGGCCGCCGATGAAAATAACGACACCTATCAAAAACAGTTCGCCCGCTTTGTTTCCGTCACCAAAGATTTAGATGTCCAGTACAAGCATGCCGCCAACACCGCGGCCAGCCTTTATCACCATGAGGATTATACGAACATGGTGCGGGCCGGGATCGCCTTGTACGGGGTTGATCCCTGCGGTTATGACAATCCTAACCTGCGCCCGGCGATGCGCCTGGTTACGCGCGTGGCCATGGTGAAAGAGATTAAAAAAGGGGAGAAGGTCGGCTACGGTTTTACTTATGAGGCCACCCAAAAAACTAAGATCGCCACTTTGCCAATCGGTTATGCCGACGGGCTGGTGCGCGCCAATCAGGGCCGCCATGTCTGGATTAAGGGTCAGGAGTATCCGATCGTCGGGAGAGTCTGCATGGATCAGGCGATGGTGGAAGTGGACGACAATGTTCAGGCCGGCGATGAGGTGGAAATTTTTGGCCGTCACATCACTTTAGGCCGCATGGCGAAAGAGTTAGACACCATTCCTTATGAGATCGTCTGCCTGGTCAGTGCGCGGGTGGAAAGGCAATATGTTTAATGACTAAAAGATATTTCTGAAAACCATAAGAAAGGATATTCCGAAAAGTTTTTTAGTTTGTTTTATTCATAAGTTTAATTTGTTATTTTAATATCGGAAAAATTGAAAGAATATATTTATTAAATGATAAAATAGGCATTTTAAAGCGTAAATTAAACTTTTTCTTCTTTTATTCAAAAAAACTCTGGATATCTTTTCGCAGACGTGCTATGTTGATTCTGGGTGACAAATGGATAAGAACCCGATCTCACATGAACGGCTTGCGGCTATGGCAAAAGAAATCAGCCAAATTGATACATTTGGATTTTTATAAATATATTTTAGTATAAAAGCAACACACAATTTTATCTTTTTTGTGGATTTTTGCCATGCCGGCAAGCGTTTTTGGCAACGAAAGGAGTATGGTATTATGAAGCAAAAGGCGGTTCATCGAGCACTTTTTCAACGCGTCAAAAAGGCCGGCATTGCGCTGCTGGCCGGCGGTTTAGTGCTGGCAGGTATGAATACTTATCCATTAAAGGCACCTCCGGTTCAGGCCATCAATGAACATGTGTATCCTTATTTCTATGAGCAGCTGAATGACGCTGCCAGGAAGTTGTATGATGCCATGGTCATGATGGCGGATCGAGGTGTATTTCTTTCCGGGGATGATTTCAGTTTAAGCGCCAACGGGTATGTCTCTCAGGAGCAGTTGAAAAGTTTCACAGAAAACGACCAGACTCTTCTGAATGATTTCGGAGCGGCCAGGGACGCTTTCATGAATGATTATCCGGATCTCTTCTACATTGACTTTTCCTACTTGACTTTAAAGGTCACCAAATCGGCTTCCGGCCATTATTACGGGTATCTTGGCAAAGGCCGGGCTGACTCTTATTTCTACCGCGGCTTCACTAAGGACAATGTCGCCAGCGCGGTGGACACTTATGAGAACACGCTGAACAACATCGTCGCGCAGGCCAATCAGAACGGGGAGACGGCCAAGGAGAAGGCGGAGTATGTTCATCACTACCTCGTCAAACATATGATTTACCGCTATGAGGACGAGGTGACTAACGGCAATGCCCGGACCGCTTACGACGGCCTGGTTTACGGCGAAGGCGTCTGCGAGGCATATACCCGCGCCTACAAGGCGATCATGGACCGTCTGGGAATTCCGTGCGTCTGCGTCTACGGGGTCTATCAGGTCAACGATACCCAGAGCGAAGAGCATATCTGGAACGAGGTTCAGATTGACGGTGAATGGTATGCGATGGACTGCACGATGGACGACCCGATCATTCGCGACAAGCCTTACCAGGACAGCGGCAGCGAGACCGACCAGTATATGCTGGCGGGGGAAGTGGAGATGGCCGCTCACCATATTCAAAGCGGTTATATGTCCGGCTCCGGATTCTGCTTTGAGTATCCGGCGATCGCTGTCAGCAGCCTGCGGGAATCGGTTTATGTGGATGACGACAACGGCTTCAAGTACCGCATTGTCGAAGGCTACAACAATGAGGACGATTTCATCAAAACCGGTTTGATCCAGGTCAGCTACGAAGGCAAGAACTATACGGAAAACGCCGAGGAAGGCAAGTATATTCTGGTGCGGACTTTAACCTATGAGGATGCCAAAAAGCAGGACCGCGAAGGCGAGGTTCAATACCGCTACACCGACTGGGGCTACATGTATCTGAAAGCCTTTGAGGGTCTGGAAAAAGATGTCGAAACCGGCGCGTATTACCATGATGACGAGCTTGGTGACTACATCAATTTCTGCCTGCCGCAGATCATGCAGATTCAGTTCGCGATTACCGATATTCCTCCTAACGACAGTAGTGATGAGGAAATCTTCGAAAAGGGCGGCCTGTATTATCAGGGCAACCCGAATCTTCTGACGATCCGCACCGGGGAAATCAAAAACATCTACGGTGACGGATATATCGCGCCGCCTTATCCGAAGAAAGTGACGCCGAGCATGAGCGGCATGCTGTATATCGGCAACACCTATAATGTGTCGGTGACTTATGATGATAAGCTGGTGCCAAACGGCGAGCCGATCGGCGTGGAACTGGCGAGCTCGTCCGCGGATACCGGACGCTCGAACGACACCGGGGAAATTTACGCCAAGATCGAGGATGTCCAGTTTGACGGCGACGCGACGGTCACGTTCAAGTTCACCCCGTCCATGATGTTCGCGGATGACTACTGTTTCTATGATATGAAGATCACCGGTCTTTTAGGAGATCTCAGCGAGCAGCCGCCTTTGAATATCACGTTTATGGCCGGCTTCCGCTGCGCGGCCTACGCTTATCAGGCCCAGGGCTATGACTGGAATGTCTTCGGGCAGCCGCAGTTACTGGACACGGAGTTTGATACCTCGGGTTTTGAGGGTTATGATGAAGACGGCAACTACGACCGCAACATGGAGATCGCCGAGGAATTAACCCACCGTCTGACCCTGGTGACCACGTCTCCGAGTGATGTTCAGGCCAATCAGATGGAAGATTATCTGTCTGATGACTACAAGAAAATCGAGACTTACAATATCAAACTGACGCTGTGCAAGGCGCAGATTGTGAAGACCGGCGACGGCCTGCGGGTATCGATCGGATTCCCGGAGGGCTACAGCTACAGCTCGCTGGATGAGGGCATTACCTTTGAGGCTTATCACTATATCACCGATGAGAACGGGGTGATGACCGGGGAGGTTGAGAAGATCCCGATCACGGTGACCCCTTACGGTTTGATTATCCTGATCAAATCGTTCAGTCCGTTCGCGATTACCGCGGCGGAATCAGACGGTTCCGAACCGCTGCAAAAGACTTTGATCGTGAAGGCCAGTGACGGCGGTTATATCACCGATGAAAACGGCAAAGTGCTGGAAGGCAGCCAGGGCATTATTTCGATCGCCAAAGGTGAGTCGGTTACGTTGAACATCCACGCCGATGAGGGGTTCTATTTATCGGATCTCAGTTATAATGATGAGAAGCAGGATATTTCTTATTCCCAGACGATCAAGAAGACTTTCAGTTATGAGGATCTGACGGATGTCGCCACTATCGTGAATGCTGATTTTGTCATGGCTGATGATATCATCGATGAGCCGATCGTCGATGAGCCTGAAACCAGTCAGCCAGGCACCAACCAGCAAGGGAATAATCAGCAAGGAAATCATCAGCCTGATGTGAATGAGTCTGTTGAGCCTGGCCAGCTGACCGTAACCCTGCCGGCTAGCCTGGAAATCGCGGCAGGCGAAACGCTGACCTTAAAAGCCGTGTCTAACCAGGACGCGACCTGGGAATGGTACCGCGACGACACTCGTCTCGAAAATACTTCTGATACATTGACAATCAAAGAGGCCGCGGCAGAGGATGCCGGACGCTACAAGGCGGTCGCCACTTGGGAAGGCCATAGTGCCCAGGCGGTATGTGATGTCAAAGTCACGCCGGCCAACGCTTTGGATGAGGGCGCGTCATTAACCATCTACACCGTGGATGAGCAGAAGAACTTTGTCGAGAATCTCACTTTGCTGTTGTATAAGCTGGACAACGGTCAGCAGGTTTTGATCGCGCAGAAAGTTTCCGACGGCCGGATTATCTTTGAGAATCTCGCGGATGGCGAGTACCGTCTCTATGAACAGGGACACGAGGACCGCTACTTTACGATCATCGTGCAAAACGGTAAAATCTTATTCGCCAATCAGGAGGTTGATCATTTAACCTGGGAGGCGGAACAGCTGATCATCGATCTGCAGGTTGATGAGAAAGCTTATGAGGCCGCTCATCAAAGCCAGCAAACCGGCGACGGGGATACCGGCATGATCATCGCGTACTCCGCTATCGCGCTGGTTACGCTGGGACTGATGGCGCTGCTGGTTTTAAAGAAGCGCGCTTATAAAAAATCTTGAGGCTTGTAAAAGCCTCTTTTTTTGATAAAATAAAACCAGGAGGGATTTTCATGAAATTAGGAGCCATCGAAGCCGGGGGCACAAAGTTTGTCGTCGCGACCGGCGATGAAAATGGCCGGATCATATCCCGGGCCACTTTTCCCACCACAACCCCGGAAGAAACCATGGCCGAGGTTTACCGCTTTTTTGACGACAGCGGCATTGCCGCTTTAGGGATCGGGACCTTCGGACCCATCGATCCCGATGTGAACAGTCCTACTTACGGCTACATTACCACAACCCCGAAACCGGGCTGGGCCAATTTCGCCATGCTGCCGGAATTACAGAAGAGATACACCATCCCGATGGGTTTTGATACCGACGTCAACGGCGCGGCATTAGGAGAAGTCCGCTACGGCGCCGCCAAAGGTCTGGATTCCTGCCTGTATCTGACCATCGGCACCGGCATCGGCGGGGGAGCCATCGTGGAAGGTAAACTGGCGCACGGTTTACTGCACCCGGAGATGGGGCACATCGCTTTAGTCCGTCATCCTCACGACAATATGGTATGTAACTGCCCATATCACGACCACTGCTTTGAAGGTCTGGCCGCCGGCCCCGCCATCGCGAAACGCTGGGGAAAAAAGGGCGATGAGCTGGACAAAGATCATGAGGCGTGGGATATGGAGGCCTATTATATCGGGCAGGCCCTGGCCACTTACATTCTCGTTCTTTCCCCGAAAAAAATCATTCTTGGCGGCGGGGTCATGAAGCAGACCCAGCTGTTTCCAAAAATCCGCCGCGTAGTCAAAGAATGCTTAAACGGCTACATTCAAAAAGAGGAGATCACCGCTCATATCGACGACTATATCGTGCCGCCGGGATTAGGGGACAACGCCGGAATCTGCGGCGCGCTCGCCTTGGCATACGACGCGGCAAGTTCACCGTCACGGTGAACTTTTTTAAATAAGCATTGAAAACGGCGGGGGACTATGCTATATTACCGCTTGTGATCCCCAAGTGGCGGAATTGGTAGACGCAACGGACTCAAAATCCGTCGGTAGCGATACTGTGCCAGTTCGAGTCTGGCCTTGGGGACCATCTTTTTTCCCGCTTTTCAAGCGGCTTTTTCTTTATAAAAAAAAGACCGTCAAAGACGATCCTCAATTCAACAGTTCCACTTTGATCTCTTCATCGATTTCCCGGATGTTGTCCTTGCTTTGCAGGATGGCCTCGACAATCATGGCCAGGGTTTCTTCCTGGCACAGGATCTCACTGGCCTCCTTGGCATCGCGGGCATGAATCTGCAAAGAGAGATTTAAAACAAACTTTTTTTGCTCCATCAGCTTCGCCTCCTCAGTTTAATAATACATAACGCTGATACCTGCCGCTTAAATCGGAAGCCATATCGGCCACGATATACATGCCGCGCTCCTGATAGTCGCAGTGGATGATCTGACTGTGACTGGCCAGATAAGCGTAGTCCGGACCTTCCTCATAAGGGATGAAAAGCCGCATGCGCAAGGTATCGGGATAAAGATATTTTTTGATCATCGCGATCAGCCGGTCTAGATGATCACCGGTTTTCGCCGAGATCAGAAGATGAGGTTCCTCATAAACCAGAAGATCGCATGTTTCCAAATCCGTTTTGTTGTAAAGATAAATGACCGGCGTATCCGTGACCCCGATCTCTTTTAAAACCTCCCGGGTGGTCGCGATCTGCCCGGCGTAATCAGGATCGGTGGCATCGATGACCATCAGAAGCAGATTCGCCTCGCTGATTTCTTCCAGGGTGCTTTTGAACGCCTCAATCAGGGTATGGGGAAGATCATGCATAAAACCCACCGTATCCGTGATGAGAAACGGGCGTCCGTCCGCGCTGGCCACCTTCCTGGTGGAAGTTTCCAGCGTCGCGAAAAGCATGTCCTTGGCCAGCACCTGTTTATTTTTCACAAGCTGATTCAACAAAGTCGATTTGCCGCTGTTGGTGTAGCCGACCAAAGCGACGACCGGAACATTCTGCCTTTGTCTGCGCTGCGTTTTTCTCACCTGCACCAGCTGCTTCAGCTCTCTTTTGAGCTGGGCCAGCTTCCGGTTGATCTGCCTTCTTTCCAGCTCCAGCTCCGTTTCCCCGCTGCCGCGAAACCCCGATCCGCCCATCTGCCCGGTGAGATCCTGGTGGGATCCCTTCAGGCGCGGCAGGGTGTAGCTTAAACGGGCGATTTCCACCTGCAGGCGGGCCTCTCTGGTCCTGGCCCTTTGGGCGAAGATCGTTAAAATGAGGCTCGTGCGGTCGAGAATCTGCGCTCCGCACTGCGCGGTGATGTAATTATACTGCAGCCCGGTCAGCTCGTCATTAAAGATCAGGGTATCCTGATCATCTAAACTCTGAAACAACTGCGCCGCTTTGCCCTTTTGCAGATAGGACAAAGGATGGCTGTGCTCGCCGGCCTGGGTGACGATATCATCGACGGATATCTCAACCGCCCGGCACAGCGCGATCAGTTCCGCGAGTTTTCTCTCCGAAAAGTTTTTGTCTTTCACGGCCACCACGATATTGGCCACGCTCATCACCGTCTTTCCAGAAACAAGAGGTCACTATGGAAAATCTGTCTTTTTTAATCAAACCCGCTTCCTCATC
>CAZQRT010000019.1:7668-19719 GCA_964596105.1 uncultured Erysipelotrichales bacterium
AACAAGAGGTCACTATGGAAAATCTGTCTTTTTTAATCAAACCCGCTTCCTCATCATGCGACATGCGGTGCCGTTACTGCTTTTATGACGATGAGTGCGCCATTCGCGAAGTGGCTAATTACGGGATCATGTCTGAGGCCGTCATGGACTGCCTGATTTTCAAAGCGCTGACGGCTCAGTCTGTCACCTTCGCTTTCCAGGGCGGCGAGCCCACCCTGGCGGGGATAGATTTCTTCACCCGCTTTGTGGAAAAAGTGAACGAAATAAAACAGGATCAGAAAATCACTTACACCATCCAGACTAACGGCTGTTACCGCGACGAAAAATGGGCTGATTTTTTTAAGCAGAATGATTTTTTAGTCGGTGTCTCGCTGGATGGCTATCAGGAAAATCATAACTATTATCGTAGAGATAAGCAAGGGAAAAACACCTTTTCTCAAATCATGAAAAATATCCGCCGCCTGGAAGAGAAGCAAGTCCCGTACAATATCCTGACGGTCCTGACATCCCGACTGGCCCGGGAGCCGGAAAAACTCTACCGCTTCTACCAGAAGCACAATTTTCAGTACATTCAGCTGATCTTGTGTCTCGACGGGTTTGACCGCCATAATCCCGCCGCTTTGACCCCCCCCGGACTGTATGAACATTTTTTCAGCGACTTCTTTACCCTTTGGGCTAACGACCCCAACATCCGCCATATCAGCCTTTTTGATAATCTTTATCTGCTTGTCCACCGCCAGCGGCCTTATCAGTGCGGCATACCGGGACAGTGCGCCCCGCAGCTGGTTGTGGAAGCGGACGGCAGCGTTTATCCCTGCGACTTCTATGTTCTCGACGAGTACCGCTGCGGCTATATTCAAAAAGACGGTATCCCTGAGCTTTTCACAAACATGAAACCATTCTTAAATGAACAGAAACCCCTGAAAGACATCTGCCGCCACTGCCGGTATGTACGCATCTGCCAGGGCGGGTGCAAAAGGCAGAACAGCTGCTTTTGCGCAGATCACTACTGCGGTTATCAGGCTTTACTGGACAAGATTCTCAGCTATTTTATCTGAGGCAATTGCAAAGGCGCGAAAAATCATCTATAATGTGCCTAAATCCCAAGACAAAGAAACGGTTAAGACCTTCTTGCGCCTAGAGAAGATGGCCGGTGGAAACATCTCGCGAGACCTTAACCCAGACACTTTCGAGGAGCGGTTTTGAACGAAGTAGAAACCGCCGGTCGTTCCGTTATCGCTTAAAGTATCAAATTAAGGTGGTACCGCGATGAATTCGCCCTTAAACAAAGGGCTTTTTTTGTGAAAAGAGGAGGAAAGCACATGCTTTATAAAGCGCCCCGCGGGACAGCGGATCTTTTGCCCGGGGAGACTGGGATCTGGCAGGAAGTTGAGCAGATTTTACGCACCGTCAGCGATCTTTATCACTTCAAGGAAATTCGCCTCCCGCTGTTTGAGACGACTGAGCTGTTCACCAGGTCGGTCGGGGATACCAGCGATATCGTCAACAAAGAGATGTATACCTTTGCCGATAAAAAAGGCCGCAGCCTGACCCTGCGCCCGGAAGGGACCGCCGGGCTGGTGCGGGCCTTTGTCGAGCACAAGCTCTATGCCGCCTTGCCCGCTAAATTCTACTATATGGGGCCGATGTTTCGCTACGAAAGACCGCAAAGAGGGCGGCAGCGCCAGTTTCATCAGTACGGGGTTGAGATGCTTGGCGTCGAGGATCCCCTCAGCGACGCGGAAATCATGGACATGGCGGTGACGATCGTCAAAGCCCTGGGCATTCAAAATGTCCGCCTTGTCATCAACAGCCTGGGCGACAAGGAAAGCCGCGCCCGCCATAAAGAAGCCCTGCAAAAACACTTCGCCCCGCATCTGGAGGAGTTGTGCGCGGACTGTCAGAACCGCTTTGAAAAAAATCCCCTGAGAATGCTGGACTGCAAAGTCGATCAGGACAAAGAATGCATGAAAAACGCGCCCCAGACCCTGGATTACCTCACCCCTTACGCCCGCGACTACTTTGCCGAGGTGCGGTCCTATCTGGACGATTTAGGCATCGCTTATACGGTTGATCCTCATCTTGTGCGCGGTTTGGATTACTACAACCACACGGTTTTTGAAGTGATCAGCGATGATCCCCGCTTTACCGCCAATACCGCGATCGGCGGGGGCGGCCGATACTCGGGATTAGTGAAAGAACTCGGCGGCCCGGATGTTCCCGGCATCGGCTTCGCTTTTGGCCTGGAAAGATTGTGCCTGGCCCGCCAGGAAAGTGCCCGATCCGAAAACCTCGATGTTTATATCATCACCCTGGAAAAAGCGGCCCGCTCCATGAGCCTGCAGCTCATTTCCATGCTGCGGGCCAACGGCTACCGCTGTGATATGGATTACGAAAACCGCTCCCTGAAAGCCCAGCTGAAATCCGCTGACCGCTATGGCGCGAAATTTGTCATCATCATCGGGGAAGATGAAATGAAATCGGAAACGTTAAGCGTGAAATACAACCGCGTGCAGGAAGCGGTGCCTTTAGAGAATATCGTCGCTTATCTGGACGGCAAAATGGAGGAAGAGCTATGAAAAGAACCCATCATAACGGGGAACTGAGAATCAGCGATGTCGGCAAAGAGGTCTGCCTGGAAGGCTGGGCCGCCCGCATCAGAAACCTCGGCGGTCTCGTGTTCATCGATCTTCGTGATCGCGAAGGCATCACCCAGATTGTCTGCAACGAAAAAGACATCCGTAACGAGTATGTTTTAAGAGTTTACGGCAAGGTGGTGGAACGCTCCAATAAAAATAAAAACATCCCGACCGGTGATATCGAGATCGCGGCTGAAAAAATAGAAATTCTCAACACGGCCAAAACCACGCCGCTGATCATCGCCGATGAGACCGACGCCTTAGAAGACACCCGTTTAAAATACCGCTACCTGGATTTGCGCCGGCCGGTCCTGCAGAAGATTTTAAAGATGCGTCATGAGATTACCCTGCTGGCCAGAAACTACCTCTCCGGTCTAGGGTTCTGGGAGATAGAGACGCCGGTATTATGCAAATCCACCCCGGAAGGAGCCCGCGACTACCTGGTTCCCAGCCGTGTCACCCCCGGCAGCTTCTACGCCCTGCCGCAAAGCCCGCAGATCTACAAGCAGCTTTTGATGATCGCGGGCATGGACAAATATTTCCAGATCGCGCGCTGCTTTCGCGACGAGGATCTCAGGGCCGACCGCCAGCCGGAATTCACCCAGATCGATATCGAGATGAGCTTCTGCGAGGAGGAAGACATCTATGAGGTGGTGGAAGGGCTGATGAAAGCCATCGTCAAAGAAATCAAACATGTGGATCTGCTTGAGTTTGACCGCCTTTCCTATCAGGAGGCCATGAGCCAGTATGGCACCGACAAGCCCGACATTCGCTTTGCCTTGAAACTCGAGGATATCAGCGCCCTGTTCGCGAATACCGAAATTGGCATATTTAAAACTGTCCTGGAAAATAAAGGCATCGTGAACAGCCTGAAAGTGCCGCGCTGTGACTATTCGCGCAAGCAGTTAAAAGAGCTGGAGGAAGTCACGAAGGTGTATGGCGCGAAAGCGCTGGCCTATCTCAAAGTGCAGGACGGCGCCCTGCGCGGACCGCTCGCCAAATTCATGAGCGAAACGGAACAAAAAGCTCTGTTTGATCATTTCCAGCTTGAGGAGCATGATCTTCTTTTGATGGTCGCGGATCAGAAAAATATCGCCCAGACCAGTTTAGGGCAGGTGCGTTTAAAACTGGGCCGGGATTTGCATTTAATTGATGAGAACGAATTAAAGTTTTTATGGGTCACCGATTTTCCGATGTTCGAGTACAGCGAACAGGAACACCGTTATGTCGCGGCGCATCACCCGTTTACCGCCCCGCAAGATGTCGACAAGATGTTCACCAGTCCCGAAGAGTGTTTGAGCCGGGCTTTTGACCTGGTCTTAAACGGGTATGAACTGTTAAGCGGCTCGATCCGTATCCATGACCAGGAGACGCAAAAGCAGGTTTTCAAGGCGATCGGCTTGAGTGAGGAAGAGGCCAGGGAGCGCTTCGGCTTTTTCCTGGACGCGTTTCAGTACGGCACCCCGCCGCACGGCGGCGTCGGCATCGGGCTGGAGCGCCTCATCATGATCCTGGCGGGCACCGACAATATTCGCGATGTCATGGCTTTCCCGAAGACGGCCAGCGCCGCTGACTTAATGAGCGAGGCGCCAAGTGTTGTGGATGAAAGACAGTTAGAAGAGTTAGGAATCGAGGTAATCAAACATGAATAGCCGGATGTCCGCTTTAACCGCGCGCTTAGACACGATCGATCACTTACTGATCAGCGATCCTTACAGCATTGATTATCTGCTTGACCGCATGATTTTTCCCGGCGAGCGGATGCTTTTGCTGGTGGTATCCAAAAAACAGGAACCCTTGC
This sequence comes from uncultured Erysipelotrichales bacterium, assembly GCA_964596105.1. Lineage (GTDB taxonomy): Bacteria > Bacillota_I > Bacilli_A > Erysipelotrichales > Coprobacillaceae > CAJUOR01. The sequence goes on from CAZQRT010000019.1 coordinate 12,109, forward strand.
TGTTTTTGAACCGCCTGTTTCATGTTCCCGAGGATCTTGGCGTCCGCAAGGTTTATTATTCTGATACCGATGATCAGATCGGCATGCTGGCGGAATATTTAGATCCTCACGCCTGCGTCGGCGTGGATAAAAACTGGCCGGCGCGCTTTTTGCTGAAACTCATGGCTAAGCTTCCCGAAGCGACCTTTGTCAACGGGTCGTTCTGCATTGACGGCCTGCGCATGATCAAAAGCCCCGAGGAGATCGCCGTCATGAAGGAAGCCAGCCGCCTCAATGATCTCGCCATGGCCAGGATGATTGATTCTTTTTACGAGGGCGTCACGGAAAATGAGATGGCCGCGAAACTATTGACTTTCTATGAGGAACTCGGCGCGAGCGGTTATTCCTTCCCGCCGATCGTCGCCTACCAGGCCAACGGCGCCGACGGTCATCACGGCACGGACGACACGCCGTTAAAGGCGGGGGACAGCATCGTCATCGACATGGGCTGCCGGTATCAGGGATACTGCTCCGATATGACGCGAACCGTCTTCTATAAACAGTGCACGCCGCGCCAGAAAGAGATCTATGAGCTGGTGAAAAAGGCCAACCTGGCCGCCGAGGCCGTCATCAAACCGGGCGTGCCTTTAAAAGATATCGACCAGGCGGCTAGAGACGTCATCACCAAAGCCGGTTACGGCCCGAACTTCAATCACCGCACCGGCCACTTCATCGGCCGCGAGGTTCATGAATACGGGGATGTTTCCAGCGCATTTGATATTCCGGTCGCGCCGGGGATGATTTTCTCCATTGAACCGGGCGTGTATCTGGAAGGGGAGTTCGGCGTGCGCGTCGAGGATCTCGTCTTAGTGACCGAAGACGGCTGCGAAGTCCTCAATCATTACTTTAAGGATTTAACGATCATCGCGTAAAGGAGGCTGCATGATGTATTATTTTATCGGTATTAAAGGCTCGGGCATGGCGGGCCTGGCCTGCATCCTGCATGATTTAGGCTATGAAGTGAAAGGCAGCGATATCTCGAAGTATATCTTTATCGAAGACGAGTTAAGAGCGCGGGGCATTGAGATTCTGGATTTTAATCCTGACAACATCAAGCCCGGCTACCATGTCATCATCGGCAACGCCTTTGGCGACGATCATCCTGAAGTCAAAGCGGCCCTGGCAAACCCCGAAGTAGAGACTACTCATTACTATGACTTTTTAGGCGGGCTGATGGAAAAGTATGACACCATAGCGATCGCCGGCACACACGGCAAGACGACCACGACCGGCATGGCTTACCATCTTTTCAAAGATTATGAAAAGACCATGGTGCTGATCGGCGACGGCACCGGGCACGCGGTTCCCGGCGCGAAGTATTTTATCGCCGAATCATGCGAGTATCAGGATCATTTTCTGCACTATCACCCGCGCTATGCCCTCATCAACAATATCGAGCTGGATCATGTCGACTACTTCCCTACCATCGAAGAATATAAAGCGGCTTTTGAAAAGTTCGCCAATCAGGTGAAAGACACGGTGATCATCTGGGGAGATGACCCGTATCTGCCGCGGCTGAACATCACGACGAGAAAAATCATGTTTGGGCTGAAGCCGGAAAACGATATCCGCGCCGTGAATTACATTGAGAGTGAACACGGCATGAGCTTTGATGTCTATGCTCACAAAGAGCTGTTCGGTCATTTTCATCTGCCTTTCTTCGGCCGTCATTTGCTTTATGATACCCTGGGCGTCATCACCCTCGGGTATATGGAGGGCATGGAGGCGGAGTACATCCAGCGGCGCCTGGAAACCTTCCCGGGCGTCAAGCGCCGCTACGCCGTCAAAGAGCACGACGACTGCGTTTACGTGGATGACTACGCGCATCATCCGACCGCGGTGAAATATGTGATCGAGGCGACCCGCACCCGTTATCCTAACTATCCGGTTGTCGCTTTATTTAAACCGGACCGCTATTCGCGTATCAAGCAGTTCGCGCGGGAATTCGCCGCCAGTTTAAATCTCGCGGATGAAGTCTATTTGTGCCACTTTCCGGAAAACGCCGCCAAAGAGCCGGGGATCGATATTGATATTTCCGAAATCGGGCAGTATATCCCGCGCGCGAAGATCATCAATGAGGATGAAGAGGCGGCGCGCGAGCTGGCCAAATATCACCATGTCGTTTATCTGTTTATGTCCAGCAAAGATATCTACAAGCTGATGGATAAAGTGATCGCGCTGAAGTAGGGGAAACCGCGATGAATCAGAATGATTTTTCGAAAGGCAGCATGTTCCGGCATATCATCACCCTGGCGGGACCCATGTTTTTAGCGCAGCTGGTTCATTTGCTTTACAACGTGGTCGACCGCATCTTCATCGGCCGCATGCCCGCGGCGACATACGCGATGAGCGGTCTGGGGCTGTGTCTTCCGGTCATCACCATGATCATCGCTTTCGCGAATCTGGTGGGGATGGGCGGCGCCCCGCTGACAAGCATCGAGCGCGGCAAAGGAAACAATCAGCGCGCCGAGCTGATATTAGGCAACTCTTTCATCATGCTTTTGCTTTTGTCCGCTTTGATCATGGTTTTCGGCTATGCTTTGAAGACCCCGATCCTGAAAGCTTTCGGCGCCAGCGCCCAGACCCTCCCATACGCCGACGGGTATATGAGCGTTTATCTTTTAGGCACACCGTTCGCTTTGATCAGTCTCGGGCTGAACAGCTTCATCAACGCCCAGGGCTTTGGCAAAACTGGCATGCTGACGACCGTGATCGGGGCTGTCATCAATATCATTTTAGATCCCGTTTTTATCTTTACTTTGCATATGGGCGTCGCCGGGGCGGCGCTGGCCACCATCCTGTCCCAGTTTGTCTCGGCGGCCTGGACTTTCGGTTTTCTGATCTCGAAAAGGACGATTCTTAAGATCAGAAAATCTAACTGCCGTCTGCGGTTTGCCGTCGTGAAGAGTATTTTGTCTTTAGGACTCGCGGAATTTATGATGCAGGTGACCAATTCGATCGTCGCCGTGGTCTGCAACCGCACCCTCGCGCAATATGGCGGGGATGTGTATATCGCCATCATGACCGTGCTGAACTCAATTCGGGAAATGGGATTTCTGCCCAGCTCCAGCTTTTCGGGCGCCGCCAAGCCGATCCTGGGCTACAATTACGGCGCGAACCGTCCTGACCGCGTCTGGCAGGGCATCAAGCTGACGACGGTTTTCAGCTTTTCATTGCTTTTGATCTTCTGGGTCATCATCAACCTCTTTCCGTCCCAGATCTTTCGCGTCTTTACCAGTGACGAGGAGGTCATCAGGCTGGGCACGCACGCGGCGCGGCTGTATTTCTTCGGATTTTTCATGATGAGTCTGCAAAGCTCCGGGCAGGCCGCCGCGGTGGGATTAAACCGCAGCGGGCAGGCGATTTTCTTCTCCATCTTCCGTAAAGTGGTGATCGTGGCGCCTTTAACTGTCATTTTGCCGCGCTTCATGGGCATTGACGGCGTCTTTGTCGCCGAAGCCGTCAGCAATTTCATCGGCGGGCTGGCCTGCTATATCACGATGCTTCTGACGATTGGCAGGGATTTAAAGAAGCAGATGTCATGACCTATTATGTCTATATGCTGCGCTGTCAAAACGGCCACTACTACACCGGCAGCACGAATGATTTAGAAAAGCGGCTGCGGGCTCACAATGAGGGAAAAGGCGCCCGGTATACCCGGTCTTTCCGGCCGTGTGTGCTGGTGTACTTTGAAACCTTCGATCAGAAAACCGATGCTTTAAAACGGGAAGCGGCCTTAAAAAAGCTGACGCACCGCGAGAAGGAAGAGCTGATTCATGAAACGTAAACAAATTCTCGGGATTCTCATTCTGGTCTGGATGGCGGTGATTTTCTTCTTTTCCAGCCAGGTGGCCGATGATTCCGCCACTTTGTCGGGAAGTATCACTTACCGCCTTTTATCGATCTTTTATCCGGCTTTTTTAAAATTCGACCCGGTCCGCCAGATTGAGCTGCTGCACCAGGTGAACTTTTTCGTCCGCAAGGCGGCCCATATGACGGAATTCGGCATTCTGTTTCTTTTGTGCCGCGCTTATCAGGGCGAGAAGTATGTTTTCTGGCAGGTTCTTTTGTTCTGCTTTTTGTACGCCGTCACTGACGAAATTCACCAGGCCTTTGTGCCGGGCCGCGGGCCGGCCTTTACCGATGTTTTGATCGACACCTCCGGCGCCGCCCTTTTCAGCCTTCTTCCCCGGCGGACATAATCCCCTTTTTTTCAAGTCAAATCACCTTCCCGCCGCGATATTATTATAGAGGTGGCAGGCGATGAAAAACAGCATGGTGAAATGTTTGATGCACTGGTTTAGCTTAAAGGGCGTCATGATGGACCCGCAGTATCTGGAAAACATGATCGCCGATTCCCGGCGCGAGAGTCTTTTAAGGGCTTTAAGGGAGATGGAGATCGTCTATGAGGAAGTGGATCTGGAAAAATGCCGCTGGCGTCATCTTCTGCTTGCCGCGGGGGACCGGTGGCTTTTGGTGGTGGGCGGTTTTTTTCATTACTGCCTGTATTATGACGAGGGGCTGGCTATCACCCGAAAGAGTAAACTTCTTGATCAGGCAAGCGGGCCAGGCATCGCGCTTTCTTATCTCGGTCATTTTCCCGCTTTTAAAAAACCGCGCTTAAAAAGGGCGCTGCGGCGGGCTTACAGCTGCGCTTTTATGATCTCGCTAATGTCAGGGCATCTTTTCATCGCCGTCATCATTTATCAGGGCCTGGGGATGTTGATCCGGCGCCATTTTTTAAAAAAAGGCTGTTACCGGGATGCCATTAAAATCAAGCATCAAAGCTTTATGGGGCTGGGCATGCTGGGGCTGACTGTCCTTTTGGATGTCCGCCAGGTGCTTTTGATGCTTTTGTCGTTGCAGCAGTTTGTATATTGTGAAAAGCAGTATCACGCTTTAAAGATCACCGGTTCCATGCCGCTGGAAAAGGAAAATCAGGAGGACATCACCAGTATCGGTTTCGCGCACTGCCGTTTTTCTGAAAGCACCATGATCACCGGCACCAGCATGCAGCTTAAGCGGTTTTACGAGCAGTTTCACCAGCATGACTGGCTGATCAACGGCATTCAAAAAACCGTCGTCATGGCCAATACCCGGGATTTGTATTACGCTGAAAGCATGATCTGTGACAGTGAGGACGCGGTGCTCGATCACTTTCAGGACAGTCTCGATTTTCTTCTCGAAATCCTTGAGGCGCTCGATGAGTTTGGCCGCTGTCTCTATTTAAAAAACCGCTTCTGCCAGCTTGATCAGGAGACGAATGAGCTTTTCACTTATCTTGACTGGTTTATTCATCAGAAGGGGTTTGTGATCTGTCCCGACGCTTTCGGGCACTGTTCAAAAGACCTGATCAGAAAATGTCTTTTGATCCTGCCGGACGCGCGCATGAAGATGATTTTTTCATTACCGGGGATGAATCATGAAACATTTTATGATATAATACCGGTGTTTCAAACCGGAGGTCATCATGAGTATCGAATGGATCAATGAAACAGATGAAGCGCTGGAAAGTTATGAAAAAGATATCCAGGGCGTGCTGGAAACCGCTTTAAACAAGCTGAAGATTAATGAGGATGTCAGCCTCTCTGTGGTGATGGTGTCTGACGAGAAGATTCAGGACATGAACCGGCAGTGGCGGGGGCTGGACAAGAGCACGGATGTTTTAAGTTTCGCTTATGAGGAAGGCGAAAATTTTTCATTTGAGGAAAGGCAGCTGGGCGATATTATCATCTCGGTGGATCATGCCAGAGAGCAGGCCGAAGCTTACGGGCACTCTTTAAAACGGGAGCTTTGTTTTCTTTTCTGCCACGGCCTTTTGCACTTGCTGGGGTATGATCATATGACAAAGGAAGACGAGAAAGTCATGTTTTCCCTTCAGGAAGAGATTTTAAATGAAGAAAACATTACCCGTTAAACCGAAAAACCGCTTTATCCTGGCTTTATCCGGGTTTAAACAGGCGCTTGCCACGGAAGGGCATCTGCGTTTTGACTGTCTCGTCGCGCTGGCTGTCCTGGCGGTATCGTGGCCGCTCGGGCGCGTGAAGTTTTGTATCGTCCTCATTTTGTGCGGCCTTGTCATCAGTATGGAACTGGTCAATACCGCCATTGAGTATCTGGTTGATTTTATTTCCCCGGAGTATAACGAAAAGGCCGGGATGATCAAGGATATCTCCAGCGCCGCGGTTTTAACGGTATGCGTTTTGAGCGTGCTGGTCGCGGTTGTGCTGTTTTTTTAAAAAGGGGAATGTGTTATGACATTTAAAGCGGGTTTTGTGGCCATTGTCGGCCGTCCCAACGCGGGCAAGTCGACCTTGCTGAATCAAATCCTTCAAAAGAAAGTCGCGATCATCTCGGACAAGGCCCAGACGACACGCACGACGCTGCAGGGGATCTACAACCGGGAAGACTGCCAGCTGGTGTTCATCGACACCCCGGGCATCCATGAACCGAAAGATCTGCTGGGAAGCTTCATGAATACGACCGCCATCAACAGCGTCTACGGCACGGATGTCGTTTTGTTTGTCGCCGCCGCCAATGAGAGTTTCGGGGCGCAGGAAAAATACATTTTGTCAAGGCTTATGGAGCAGTCCGCGCCGGTCTGGCTGGTTTTAAACAAGATTGATTTACTGGATAAAAAGCAGCTGCTGGAAAAGCTGACCCGCTGGCAGGAGCGTTTTGATTTTGAGAACATCATCCCGGTCAGCGCCAAAAAAGGGGAAAATATCGCTACCCTGCTGGATCTTTTGATCGATAAAGTGCCGGAAGGGCAGCCGTTTTTTGATCAGAACCAGATCACGGATCACGATGACGCTTATCATGTCGCGGAGTTTATCCGTGAGAAGGTGCTTTATTTCACCCGCGAGGAGGTCCCTCACAGCATCGCCGTCACGATTGAGAAAATGACGGAAAACGAGGGGAAAATGGAGATCATGGCGACGATCATCGTGAACCGCGCCAGCCAGAAGGGAATTTTGATCGGCCGGCAGGGCGCGATGATCAAAAAAATCCGCGAGGCGAGCCGCCGCGAGATTAAGCGCTATCTGCAAAAACCGGTGTCGCTGGAACTTTATGTCCGGGTGGAAAAAGACTGGCGCAATAAAGCGCGTTATTTAAAAGACTTCGGCTATCGCGAGGAAGATTATTCATGACTCAGGGTCACCTTTTGAAAATCACCCCTTACCGCGACTTTGACGCCATCCTCACCGTTTATTTTCGCGAGTACGGCAAGCTTTCTTTAATGGCGCGCGGGGTTCGTAAAGCCCGGAGCAAAAACAGCATGCACCTTTTGCTGTATAGCTACGGGGAGTATGATTTCATCTTGAAAAAAGGCCTCTCGATCTTGAAAAGGATCAGGACAATCGATCCTTACGACCGCCTTTTTCAAAATCTCGCCGCTCAGGCTGTCGCCAGCGAGCTCGCGGAATATTACTTGAAAGCCGTGCCGGAAAATCACCCGGATGAAAAACAGGCTGATTTTCTCGAAACGATGCTCAAGGCGCTCGATAACGGGTTGAATCCCGGGCTGGCCGACGCTTATTTTCTTTCTTTCATTTTAGCCCAGGAGGGGAT
>CAZQRT010000020.1:0-19523 GCA_964596105.1 uncultured Erysipelotrichales bacterium
GCGAGATCTATGCCCAGAGTCAGGACGGCAAAACTTCTTTCACGACGGTGTTAAGAAAGGCCGACAAATAATGGACATCAAGGATATAAAAAGCGCCGTGGAGAAAATCGCGGATGATTTTGCCATCACTAAAGTCACGCTTTTCGGCTCGCAGGCAAACGGAAAGAGTCACCTTGAAAGTGATGTTGACCTGATCGTGGAATTTCACGGCCCGGTTACCTTGTTAAAGCTGGCGTTAGTACAAGAGAAGCTTGAACATTTGCTTTCCTGCCCTGTGGATATTATTCATGGTCCGCTTCAAGAGGGTGATTTACTTGAGATTGACAAAGAGATTGCGATCTATGAGGCATCTTAAATAAGAGATTCCCGCTAAATAAAATTTAATGCCAGATCAGAAGTAACAATAATTGAGACACGTCCGCATTCCGGGCGTTTTTTTATGGCCGGATCTTAACGACCATTATCATAGAATTAGTTGAATGAAAGCCGAAAAAATGCTATATTGTTTGTCAGGAAGTGGTGGTATGGCGAAAAAAAGAAACAAAAAAAGCAGCATCGCCGGAGCTTTGCCGCTCGTCCTGTTAGCGGTTTTCTTCATCTTTCTGGCCCTCTATCTCGCCATCCCCGTACGGCTGGAGACCGCCCGGGAAAAAAGACAGGAAACCGCCCTGACCCAGATGATGACAGCGCTGGCCAGCGCTGATGAAAAAGACCGCCTCGAGATCATGACACGCTTTGCCGTTCAGGAAAACGCTGTCGTCAGTCTTGAGTGCGCCGATCCCGAAAAGTCCTTGAGCACCCCCTCTTTGACAAGTGAACTCTCCGACAAACAGGTTGAGCAGATCACGATTGATCACGCCGCCGCTACCCTGACCGTGCGCTACGCCAGTCAGGAACAAAGCCTGCTGATCACGGTGTTAAGACCTATGTTTCTCGTCGCGACCATCGTCACGATGATCATTCTCATCATCATCTTCCTGTTTTACGGAAAAGCCAGAGGGGAAGACTTCGCCCCGTTTGCCGCCGTCACCAAAGAGATGGTGCAGCTTAAACCATCAGCGCGGCTGAAAACCACCGGCAACTCCCCGGCGCAAAATCAGGCCGCCGCCAATGTCAACACGATCTATGAACGCCAGCTCGAGACCATGGAGATTCTCGAACACACCAGAACATCCGCGCAAAGGCTGGAAAGCAAAACCAAAGCCGTCATGCAGAATGAAACCAAAAGGCTTCTCGATACCGCTCAGGAACTCGAATCCTTAGTCGAAGGCTTACTGAAAAAAGACGAGCGCTATCAAAACCAGGATGTCAAGCTGATTGAAGCGAAACTGAAAATCGCCGACATCGCCCAAAACATCAACAACCAGCCTAAAGTTTCTGACGAACAGATCCCCGTCAGCATTCAAACCCTGTACACCAGACTTGCCGCCCCGTATCAGCCGGCGGCCTTAAAGAAAAGAGTCGCCTTCTCCTACGTCTGGCAGAAAGACTTTAAAATCACCGTCGATGAACTCTTATTCACCCAAGCCTTTGATCATATGATGGCCTTTATCTTAAGACAGTGCAGTCCCCAGACCAACATCCTCATTCAACAGAATAACTATGACATCTATGTCGCCTACAAAGGCGCCGCCTTCAGTGATGATACCCTCACGGAAGTGAAAAATAAAGACGCGGACATCAAAGATCTCTTTGAGATCATCCGCGACCTGAAACTCTTCATCGATTTTGAGCCGACCCAGAAACTTGACGGCATGCAGTTTGTCTTTCATTTTTAAAGCGGAGCTTTTCACTCCGCTTTTTTTACCGCCTCGACAAACGAAGCGACCAGATGTCCATCCACAACCTCATAATTATCATTATCCATATACCGGAAACTGACCCCCGCCTTGGATGTCGGATCACTTTTGTAGGCCTTGCAGGAAGAATGCAGCTGAGTAAAACCCTTCTCGATAAAACGCTGCGCGTTATTGGCATTGATGCCGCTCCCCGGGAGAATCTCAATTTTGTCCCCGTACTTTTCTCTCAACTTTTCCAATAAAGGCAACCCCTCCAACGCCGTGGGCTTCTGCCCCGAAGTCAGGACGCGGTCCACCTTTAAAGAAATCAGCGTCTCCATCGCCTGATAAGGATCCGGAGTCACATCAAAGGCGCGATGAAAAACCGCCTGCTTATGAAAGCGGTGAATCAAATCCACCATCCTTTTCGTCGCCTTTTCATTCACCGTGCCATCGGCATTTAAAAAACCGAAAGCCAGGCCGGCGATATTCTCCTCCAAAAACAGCCGGGCATCCGCCATCATCATCTCCTGCTCGCCCTGATCATAACAGAATCCCCCGCCGCGCGTCCGCACCATACAGATGACCGGAATATCCAGACTGGCGCTGGCCTTAACCGCGGCGAAACTTGGGGTCAGGCCGCCCAAAAACAACGCGCTGTTTAACTCCACGCGATCCGCACCGTTCTGATAAGCGGCAAACACGTCAACGGTACTGCCGCAGCAGACCTCCGTCGTGATCTTCATCATGATTCCTCCCTTAATGTTCTTTTCCAGACCCTGATCCCCCACACGATGCCTATAACGATATAAATGACACAAAAAGCCGCCAGCACCCCGGCGAGAATATGGACACGGGAAAGAAATAAAGACGCGCTGTTCGCGAAAACCGCCTTCAACAAATATCCCGCGCCAAATAGAGACAAAACCAGCGAACTGACAAAATAACCGCCCAGATAGCATAAAGTCAAACGCGTCAGATGGGCGCGGTGACTCAGGATCATCCCCCACAAGCCGACCATCAAAATCCAGTCAAAAAAGGAAAAAGACCGTAAAATCAGCTTGGTGATCGTGCTTACCGGACGCGCCTCCAGAAGCGGAAAACTGCTCGTCAGCTCATAATAGAAGCAGGAGAAAAAACTCTGCGCCTCATGCCAGTCGCCATTAAGAAGACTGGCGTAATCCGGCGTTTTTAATATCTTCACACAAAAAACAAGATCAAACGTTAAAGAGACAACCACCAGAAAGATCATCAGTAAAAGAAACCAGCCCAGCCTTTTTCTCGGTGTGTCCACCAGGATATCAAACATAAACGATCGCTCCCGTTTTTATTTTACCATAGATCCCGTCACTAAACTAATCATTTCTTGAAATGAGTGCCCGATTTTGGTATGATAGCATTTAAGGGGGAACAGCCATGGAAAAAATCAAAAAAATGTGGAAAGAATTAAGCGTCTTCGGCATTGTCATTGTCTGCGTCATAGCCCTGTTCATTTATCGCCTCGTCGTCACCGCTGACGTTTCCACCATTTCCGCCGCTAAACTCGCCGATAAAATCACCAGTAAAGATTCCTTTGTGGTTTATACCGGCACTGATGAAGACGCCAACACCGTCACCTATCAGAAAACGGTAGAAACTTATTTAAAAAAACACCGCGGGGAAAAAATCTACTACCTGAACCTCAACAAAGTAGACGACGCCGAAGCCTTTGTCAAAGAGTATCTGGATGAAGAAGCCGCCGATACCGCCAATACCCATACCTACGTCTTCATCGACGGGGAACTCACCAAGACCAAAGACGGCGCCCTGGGTTATTATACCCTCGATAAAACCATGAACGAGTTTAAGCAAAGCCAGTAAAAAAAGCTTCCCTAGCGAAGCTTTTTTTCGTTATAGCGGTATAAGACATAAGCTAACAGTGTCAAAACAATGATCACAAACAGTATCAAAAGAAAACACTTGAGGAAAAAATCCTCCGGCAAAATCAAAATCACCGGATCCTCGCGCCAGTCAAAAACCCAGTAGTCATTATGAAAAACCAGACGGTGAAACAAGACGAAAGCCTCATCAAAAAACGTCAGAGCCACCAGCGTAAACGTCACAAACAGAATAACATTAATCACAGCCGCGTCCTTTAAAAACAGCGGCTTTTGTTTTTTTAAAAAATAAAACCCAAACCCGAGCACGAGCGGCGTTAAGATCACATAAAATATTTGCATGCCGTCTAAAAGCCGCTTCACCTCCGCGAAATGAATGACGCCGTGCGCCGACATCTTAAAATCCGGCAGCGCCAGCGGCTGACGGTGCCAGAGCCAGAGATAATCCACCATAGCCTGATAATTTTCCGCGATCTCATCCGGCGTTAAGCCAGTAACAGCAACCGCCTGGAAACGGTGCAGGATGGGACTTAGAGCGATCCCGATAAAAATCCCCGTGAATATAATCCATAACGATGTAAAAAAGCCCAGAAGCCACGGCCTGATCCGCTCACTCATACAAAAAATTCTCCCCCTTGATGACCTCATGAGCGCTTAAGCCGGGAAAACCCTGCTGCCTTAACGCCTCATAAAGCACCAGCGCCGCGCAGTTGGACAGATTCAAAGAACGCGCGCTCGCCACCATCGGAATCCGGTAGCACGCCTCTAAATGCGCCCGCAAAATATCGCGGGGAATGCCGTCATGCTCATGACCGAAGAAAAAATAATAATCTTTTTCGGGATCAGAAACAGCCATATCGCTGTAAACCTTTTTGGCATAGCGCGTTAAAAAGAAATACTCCCCGGAGTTTTTTTCTGTAAAATCATCAAAGCTCTCATAAACCTGCCACGATAGCGCTGAGATATAATCCATGCCCGCCCTTTTTAAAGACTTGTCATCAAGCTTAAAACCTAAAGGCCTGACCAAATGCAGCGTCGTCCCCGTCGCCACGCAGGTGCGCATGATATTGCCCGTGTTCTGGGGAATGGCGGGATGAACCAGGACAATATGATTACTCATCTTTCAAATCCTTCACGATTTCTAAAATATGCCGGGCCGCCTTGGCGCGGTGCGAATAGCGGTTTTTCTCCTCCAGGCTGATCATCGCGTTCGTCTTGCCCAGCGGCGGAAAATAGAAAATCGGATCATAACCAAAGCCCTGATCGCCCTGCGCTGACAACGCGATCTCGCCCTCCATGGTCTCCTCAAAAACCATTGACTCACGGTTTGGAAAAGCGATCGCCATGGCGCAGACATAGCGGGCGGAACGGTCCGTAACCCCCTCAAGCATCTCCAGAATCTTCTGATTTTTGACACGGTAATCGGTATCGTGCCCTAAAAACCGCGCCGACTGCACCCCGGGACGGCCCCCTAAAGCGTCAATCACCAGCCCCGAGTCATCGGCGATCACCACCTCATGACACATCTTCGATATCGTTTCCGCCTTGATCAAAGCGTTCTCCTGAAACGTCTCGCCATCCTCGACGATATCAACCGGCTCAGAAAAAACATCCTTTAAACCCAGCACCGCTATATGAAGATCATTAAAAAGCTCCCGCATCTCACGCAGCTTGTCCTCATTGTTGGTGGCCATAATCAAACGATCCATAATATCCTCCTAGCGAATCCGGTAAATATGAATGCCGGCTTCCTGAAAAGCGTCAAAAATCGCCCGGATATGACTCTCCCCGTTCGTCTCCACCGTCACCGTCACATCCACCTCGGAAAAGTGATTGAGATTGCGATAGGTGTTATGATCAAGCGAGATGATGTTGGCATTGACCTTCTTCAACACCTCCACCACCTTCAAAAGCTCACCCGGTTTATTCGCCAGCGGCGTGGAAAACATAAAGATCCGGCCCCGCGCGATCAGGCCCTTGTTGATGAGCTCGGAAATCGTCAAAACATCAATATTGCCGCCGCTCACGACACAGACGACCTTCTGGTTATGAAAATGCAGATGACGCGTCGCCGCTAAAGGCAGTATCCCGGAATTCTCCGCCACCAGCTTGTGCTTCTCCACTAACAGTAAAAATGATTCCATCAGCTCATAATCGGAAACCGTCACGATCTCATCGACATAACGCTTGATATACTCAAACGTGATATCGCCGATCTGCTTGACCGCCGTGCCGTCCGCGATCGTCACCGCTTCATTCAGCGCGACGACATGATTGGCGCGAATCGCCGCCTGGGCGCTGGCCGCCCCCTCCGGCTCCACCCCGATGATATGAATCTTGGGATTGATCTGCTTGGCCGCGCAGGCGATACCGGAAATCAGACCTCCGCCCCCGACCGGAACCATCAAAACATCCGCGTCAGGAAGCTCCTCGAGGATCTCCAAAGCGATCGTGCCCTGCCCCTCGATGACATCCTCATCATCAAAAGGGTGAATAAACGTATAACCGTGCTTTTTTTGCAGTTCCAGAGCTTTCTCGTAAGCGTCATCATACACGTCCCCCTCCAGGACCACCTCGGCGCCGTAAGACCGGGTCGACTCCACCTTGATCAAAGGCGTGTGACTGGGCATGCAGATCACAGCCGGGGCATCCAGCTGACCGGCGGCATAAGCCACGCCCTGGGCATGGTTGCCGGCACTGGAAGCGATCAGCCCGCGGTCCCTTTGCGCCTTCGGCAGCTTCACGATCTTATTATAAGCGCCCCGCACCTTGAATGACCCCGTCAGCTGCAAATTCTCCGGCTTGATATAAACCTCATTATGACACTCCGAAGAAAACCACGGACTCTTGATTAAATGCGTGGGCAGAAGCACCGCGCTTAACCGTTCCCGGGCCGCCTCAAAATCCTTTCGCGATAACATATTCTGACCTCCTTCAGCCATTCGTCAGCTCATCGAGATAAATATAAAAACTGAGGCGCTTTTCATCATAAGAAGCCCCGTAACAGTCGAGAAAATACGCCACATCATCAGAAGTGAAAGCATCAAAATTATAACGCAATGTTCTGAGCCCGATGGCAAGATCCAGATAACGGTCATTAATCCCCGCCCCGGACACATCGAGCACCGCCGTGAGCTGTTTATTTTTGTCAACAAGAAAATTCGGGAAACAGACATCGCCGTGCGTGAACACGAGATCCTCGGTAAAATCCTGATTCAATACCGCCCGCTTATAGATATCCTCCGGACTGCAATTGATTAATTCCCTTTCAAAATACTCACATTTCGCGCTGCCATGAAGAACCGTCATTTCAGCCTGTTTCATCTTCCAGGCACGGCCGTGATCAAAAGGAAAATCTTTGATATCAATAGCGTGAATCATCCTTAATATCTCAGCGTAATAGCGGATCAGTTCCGCCTTTTCAAAAAGCGGCATGGCCTCATTCAACATCATGCCCTTTTCCATTGAAACAATCAAAACATAATCATCATCAAGCCGCCCGTTGTAGTAAACCTCCGGCACCGGAAGCTTCCCCTTCAGCCAGCGGTAGATTTCCCCCTCTTCATATACCGCGATTCTCCGGGAATATTTCACCACACACGGCATGCCCTGCCACCCTTGCGGACAAAGCCACATGGTTTCCGGGGAAAAGCCGATCTGCGGGGGACGGGCACCGGTTAAATCCACGCCCAGCCGGGACAGGTTCATATAATCAGCTCCAGCCCCACCGGGCAGTGATCAGAGCCGGTCACATCACGGTATATTTTCGCGTCCACCAGCCGTTTATCCAGTCCCTGATCGACGATAAAATAATCGATGCGCCAGCCGGCGTTATGCTCGCGGGCCTTGAAACGGTACGACCACCACGAATAAGCCTCCGTCTTCTCGGGATAAAAATATCGGTAGGTGTCGATATAACCATGGGACAATAAACGGGTCAGACACGCTCTTTCCTCATCACTGAAGCCGTTGCTGCCGCGGTTGGCAGCCGGATTTTTAAGGTCGATCTCCTCATGAGCGACATTTAAATCCCCGCACAAGATGACATGCTTGTTTAAACCATCCAGATAAGCCAAAAGAGCATCCTCAAAAGCGAGGCGGTAATCCAGGCGCACCAGCTCACTTTGGGAATTGGGGGTATAGCTCGTGACAAAATAAAAGTCATCAAACTCCAGCGTCAGCACCCGGCCCTCACTGTCAAAACGCTCGTCGTTTAAACCGTAAATGACCTGTAACGGGCTTCTTCTCGAAAATACCGCCACCCCGGAATACCCTTTTCTTTGCGCGCTGAAGTAATAAGACTCATAGCCGGGAAAATCTAACTCAATCTGCCCGGGCTGGCATTTGGTTTCCTGAACCGCGAACAGATCAGCGTCAGCCGCCTGAAAAAAATCCCCGAAACCCTTCTGGGCACAGGCCCTTAAGCCGTTCACATTCCATGATATCAGTTTCATAAAAATTCTCACCGCCATGAAAAAAGCGCTTGAATAAGCGCAAGTCAATCAGATATCCGTTACCGCATAACGAACAATCGTTTTCAGTTTTTCCGGCTTCACCTTTTCCGGTTTGTTCAGATAAATCTCATGATGCATGCCATTCAGTTTCATATTCTGGACAATGATATATTCCATGATCTCCTTCGTCGTCATGATTTCCGTATTATAAGGACCGATATGCAGCTTCTGGACACTCTTGCCTTCATGAAAATCCTTTAAATAAATGTCCTCCAGATAGGGATTGGTCCTTTTCGCCTTCGCCGCTTCCTTGATCTTCGCGAACGTCTTCTCATCAAGCATATCAGGCTGACAAAGCATCAGCGTATAGCGAATCATCTTCTTGCGGGTCACATCAAACTTCTCATTATCGTAGGTGTCCCACAATCCCTCCAGCGGGGCAATGGTATAATGAATGTCGGGATCCGCCTCCTTGTAATAAGCGCGAATCTCCCTGGCCATCATGAACATCGCCTTCGACTGCATCTTAAACTCTTCAATCTGCGGATTACCCACGCCATCAATCATGAGAAAACGGAACTTGGGAACAACCACTGTATCGATTGATTTTATATTGGCGTCAAACAGTTCACGATACTCCTTTTTCACATCGAACAGCATATCCGTATCATCCCCTTTGACCATGGAATATTATATCATTTCTTAGATGAAAAGCCATACTATTTCTTTTGAAATTTAACGCAGGTCGTGACGCATTTCCACCATGCTTATCTTCATGACTTTCTTCTCTTTGACAAAAACAGCGCCCATCGCCTCATAAAAAGGCACCGCGGCGACATTCGCGTCAAGCGTCATAGACTTTAAACCGCGCTTTTTAACTAAACGCAAAGCATCCTCATATAACGCTTTGCCGTAACCTTTTCTCTGATAATCAGGATCGACAAAAAGATTGGCGAGGTAGCCGTTGATCTCTAGCTCATAAAAGCCCGCAATCTCCCCGTTTTCCTTTATCCCCCGAATCGTCACATCATGCGCGACCCGGTAGCGAAAACGGTGCCTGGAAAAGTAGCGAAGATACAAAATCCGGATCCAGGGATAACGGCGATGGGGATCGATGTTCTGATCAAAACACCGCATCCCGATCTCCTTTAACCTCCCGTAGTCATCAACCGCCGTGATCATCTTATAAAGCGGCGTCTAAAACCGCCTTGACCGTCGCCTTATCTAAAATTCCCTCCGCCATCTTCTTCTCATCCACGTAAAAAGTCGGCACATAGTAATAGTCATAGGAGTTGGCCAAATCCGGCTCCTCGCTCTCCTCAATCATCGTGATCTCCAGGTTCTCATAAGCCGGATTCTCTTTTTTTAGCGCCTTTAAATCGCGCATCGTCTGCTTGCAGTAAGGGCAGTCTTTTAAATAAAACAGTGTGATCTTTTTCATGAAATGACCTCCATTTTTTTGATGATCTGCGTCTTCAGCGGCATATCCCGCTGATCCGTCGGAGTCGTCGCGATCTCATCGACAACCTCCATCCCGCTGATCACGCGCCCGAAAGCGGCATACTGCCCGTCCAGGTGCGGGGCATCCTGATGCATGATAAAAAACTGCGAACTGGCGGAATTCGGATCATTCGTGCGCGCCATCGACAGCACGCCCCGCGTGTGCTTCAAAGGATTGGAAAAGCCGTTACTTTGAAACTCCCCCGGAATCGGCGCGGTATGACGCGGCCGCATCTGACGGTCATAACCGCCGCCCTGAATCATAAAACCGGCAATCACGCGGTGAAAAATCAAACCGTCATAAAAACCCTGCCGGACTAAAGAAACAAAGTTCGCCACCGTCTTCGGGGCGGCTTTCTCATCCAGTTCAACAGTAATTATCTTGCCATTTTCCATGGTTATCTTTACTTGCATGATTCTCATCTCCAAAAATATTATACCACATAATCCATAACAAAGCTATCCCTGCGGCATCACCAGGGCGCAGGCCAGATACAACAGAAACCCCGTGCCGCCCATCACCGTGAGCAGAACGAAAACGGCCCGCACGAGATTGGAATCCACGCCCAGATATGCGCCGATGCCCCCGCATACCCCGCAGATTACGCGGTCATAAGGACTCTTCAGAAGTCTTCTCATCTTCGTCATCCTTTCCGTTAATGATCAGCTGCACCGCCTGCACCCACTCATTCCACTCCGCCTTCTGCTCCTCAAAATGACGCCGTCCCGCCTCAGTGATGCGGTAGTAGCGGCGGGTGTGGCCCTGCTCGGTCATGACGGCGTAAGTCGTCAGAAAACCGTCATTCTTCAATCTTCGCAGTAAAGGATACAAGGTATTTTCGCTGATGGCAAGCACCTTGCTCAATTCCATTTTCAAACCGTAACCGTAAACTTCTTTTCGGGAAATGACCGCCAGCACACACAGGTCCAAAATCCCCTTTTTAAACTGCGCGTCCATCATCTTGGCTCACCCCGGTCAGGATGATCCGGCCGTTTAAGGCCCGGGCCTTCACCACGATCGTATGGCCTGTCGTTTCACCCAGCGTTTTTTGATAATAATTGGAAAATTTCTTGCCGTCAATGGTCACGCGGCCGTTGCTGGCTCTTAAATCCAGCTCCTTGGCTAAAGGATTTGGCAGCATGTCATAGCGGATCTTGCCGTTGGTGCAGTTTAAATCGGCCTGATAAGCGACGCAGTGATCAAGCACGACGCGGCCGTTGGCGCAGTGAATGGTGACATAACCGCAGATGGCGTGATCCAGCAGCGTCGATCCGTTCACGCAGTGAAGGGTCAGACGCGGATATATCTTTCTGTCATGACCGTGCAGCACGATGCGCCCATTGGGCTCGCGGGCCGTGACCTTTCCCCTGAAACCAGCCGGGAAAGAAACCTTCACGGGAACCGTGCTGGCGAAAAAACGGCGGTTGACCTGGGTGACAAGCAAAATCCCGTTTTCCTTCACCACCGTGACGCAGTTTTCCTCGGAACTCTCCCAGCTTAAAGAAAAATCACCTTCATCACAAGCGTCCATCTCTAAATCCCCGTTCTTTAAATTCAGGCGGATTTCCTGAACATCATCGAGACTTTCCTGAAAACTTCCGTGATACTGGCGGTTCAGCGACTCGCTCATCCGCTCCGTGACATCCTGGATCTTTTTAAACACCTGGTCCAGGATCTGATCCAGCGTCATATCCGGCTTCACCTGACGCAGCAAATCGCGGGCAATTTCACGGGGATCGCCTAATTCCTGCAGGATATCTTCCTCGCTTCGGCCAAAATCCATCGCCTCCTGGATATAACTCTCATAATATTCCAGGACAGAACGGACCTCATCATAAGGCAGCTGGTCTTTCAAGCAGTCCTCCAGGGTCTTTAAAAACTCTCTCATATGATCTCCTCCTTATACTGTATTATACACACTATCATTTTAAATACAATACCATTTTAAATTAAATATTGACCTTTTAATAACCATGAATAGAATAAAACCGAAAGGAGATCTTATGAACAAACAATATCTGCTTTTTGATCTGGACGGCACCCTGACCGATCCTTACCCGGGCATCAGCCATTCGATATTATACGCCCTCGATCAGCTGCGGCTTCCCCATCCCGAAGAAGAACAACTCAAAGCGTTTATCGGGCCGCCGCTCTGGGAGTCTTTTCAAACCATTTTAAACATGGACGAGAAAACCGCTGATATGGCTGTCAGCTTTTACCGGGAGTATTTTTCCGAAAAGGGCCTTTTTGAAAACATTCCCTATCCCGGCATTCAGGAAACCTTAAAAGCCCTGAAACAAAAAGGCAAAACGCTCGCCCTGGCTACCTCCAAGCCGCAGCCTTTTGCCCTAAAAATCATGGAGCATTTTGACCTTGCCCAATATTTTGAGATCATCCAGGGTCCGGAACTTCGTGACAGGTCGGAAAGCAAAGCCGCTGTCATCAAGTCTGTCCTGGAAAAATTGAACAATCCGGATAAAGATTTGTGCATCATGATCGGCGACCGCCATCATGACGGCGACGGCGCCATCGCCAGCCATATCGACTTCATGGGCGTGCTGTACGGCTACGGGAGCGAAGAAGAACTGAGCACAGCGAAAATTCTCATCAAAAAACCCCAGGAGATGCTTCAGTATTTATGAGGCATCTTTTATTTGCACGCTTAACTCGTACTCATGTGAACCAGTAATAAAATAAGTCATCCCCGTGGCATGCTCCCCGTCTAAGGTCATGACTCCGGTGGCCGCGCTGACATCCGCATCGATATCCTTCAATTTCTCGACATCGATAATCGTAAACGCCAGGCTGTCCTCATCTATAGAAAACTCCCCGAAGCGGTCACACAGGGGATCCATGCGGGCAAAGCGGGATAAATAATCATCGACGGCCTGGCCGTCTAAAGTCGACTGCCCGTCCTCATACAAAAATTCCCCGGAAAAAACGATCTCATCATCCTGCTTCAGTTGTACCACACTGCTGATTCTGGAATAAGTCTCATACTCATCAAGCGCGTTACTGAAAACGCCCTCGGGACCATAGTCATAATCGCACGCGCATAAAACCAGACACAAAAACAAAAGCAGCTTCCTCATGGCAGCGTCTTTCCCCCGGCCAGATACAGCTTGTAGTAATCCTCGCGGCTCATCGTGATATCAAAGGCCCTGACTAATTCTTTCAAGTGCAAGGGACTCGTCGTACCGGCTACCGGCTGCATATGAGCGGGATGCCGTAATATCCAGGCCAGGCTGACCGCGGCCTTACTGATATGATACTTTTCGGAAAGCCGGTCCAGCTCTGAATTTAACGCACCGTAATTGGGATGATCGAGGAAACTGCCCTCGCTCCACGAAGCCTGCAGGATCGACCACGGCTGAATGGTGATATGATGAAGCATGCAGTAAGCGAGGATGCCGCCGTCATGATCGATTCCCTCGTTCATGTTCGCGTAGATCTGCTGATCGATCATCTGGCTGTTGACGACATTAAACTGCAGCTGATTGATCAAAAGCGGCTGTTTAACCACTTGCCGGTACAACTCAAGCTGCATGGCGCTCATATTGGAAACCCCGAAGTAACGCACCTTGCCGGATGTATGCAATTCCTCAAACGCGGAACTGACCTCTTCGGGATCGCCTAAAATATCAGGCCGGTGCAAAAGCAAGATATCGAGATAATCGGTATGCAGACGGCTTAAAATCCCGTTGACCGCGGCAATGATATATTCCTTGTCAAAATTATAGCAGACCCCGGGAACAATCCCGCATTTTGACTGGATGATCATGTCCGAACGCCACGCCGGGTGTTTTTTCAAGACCTCCCCGAAGACGCTCTCACTTTTCCCGCCGCCGTAGATGTCGGCGTGATCAAAAAAGTTGATCCCGCACTCCCGCGCCACCGAAATCAATTCCTCAACTTCGGAAACACTTTCCCCGGCGATGCGCATGGCCCCCAAAGCCAGCTGCGAAGCCTTCAGATCCGCGATTTGCACATATTTCATGATTTTCCCTCCCTTTTGTTTATTTTAGACCAAAAAATCAACGATTGTCAATTTTGAACTTTTGCGCTACAATAACCGTGAGGTGGTAGCGATGCGGTCATCAAAGAAAGATTTAAAAAATGATGGATATTTTATCATTTCATCTGCCGCGCTATGAGGAGCTCCCGGATCTGGAGATCTACATGGACCAGGTCCTGCAGCTGATTCAGCGCTACTACGAGCCGTTTGTGATCAATGATGAACCCATCCTCACCAAAACCATGATCAACAATTACGTCAAGCACGGCATCATCGCGCCGCCCATCAAAAAGAAATACAACCGCGATCATCTCGCGTATTTAGTCGTCATCACATTTTTAAAAAACGCCTATTCGATGAATGAAATCGCGACCCTGATCCGCTTTCAGATGAAAAGCTACCCGACCGCGCAAAGCTACAATTACTTCTGCACGGAAGCGGAAGCCTGCATCCAGGCGGTTTTTCAAAATCAGCCCCCGCAGCATGTCCCGGCTCACAATGACAATGACTTTGAGGTGTCCATGCTGCAGATGTGCATCCTGTCCGTCGTGAACAAACTTTACGTCCAGCTTCACCTCGAGCAGGCCGAACATTATGTCAAGGAGAAAAAATCATGATTTTAGCAGTCGATATCGGCAACACCAACTGCACCGTCGCCTTATGTGAAAAGGATCAGGTATGCCATACCATGCGCCTGGCCACTTCCCCTTTACGAACCAGCGATGAGACCGGCTTCATGCTCTGGCAGTTTCTAAATTTTCATCAATATAGCGCGATCGATGATGTCATCATCAGCTCCGTCGTCCCCGATGTCACCTCTACCTTTACAGAAGCTTCCAAAAAATACCTGCATAAAGAACCGCTATTTGTCACAACTAAAACGAATACCGGCATCACCATCGCGATCCCCGACCCCGACTGTGTCGGCCCCGACCGCCTCGTCGACGCCGCGGCCGCTTATGCCATCTACGGCGGTAACATTCTCGTGATTGACTTTGGCACCGCTGTGACCTATGACTACATCGATGAAAAAGGAAATTTCCTTTACGGCATCACCGCCCCGGGCCTGGAAATCTCTGCCCGCGCCTTAACCCAAATGGCCGCGATGCTTCCCGCCGTGCCTTTAGAAAAACCAAAGTCCATCCTTGCCACCGACACCGTCACCAGCATGCAGGCCGGGATCATGTACGGCTTTATTGGCTCTGTAAAGGAAATCATCGGCACCGTCAAAAAAGAGATTGGCAAAGACATGAAAGTGATCGCCACCGGCGGATACGCGGAAAAGATCAACATTCCTGAGATCAATATTTATGATCGTGACTTGACCTTCAAAGGCCTCGACATGATCGCCAAGCGCATAAAAAAAGGGCTCTAATCAAGAGCCTTTTTTAAATCCTCCAAAAAGCTTTGGATCTCCTCTTTCGTGGATATGAAACTCGTCACGAGGCGGATCTCCTGATAGTTGTCCAGCTCGCGGTTGACGGCGAACTCATACTTCGCCAAAAGCTTAGTGACAACCTCCCTTGGTAATATCAAGAAAGCCTGATTGCTTTGTAACGGGGCCGACAAAACGACATTTAAGTCATTCAAGCCGGCCTGCAGATCTTCACAGATCAGACGGTTGGCATGCTCCGCCAGCTTTAAATAAAGATCATCCTTTAAATAAGCGCCAAACTGCAAAGACAAATAACGCCGCTTCGAGATTACCTGCAGATCCTGCTTTTGAAGATAATAAGCCCGTTCATAAATATCCTTGTCAAAATAAAGATTGGCCTCGCCAAACATCAGGCCGTTTTTCGTGCCCCCGAAAGTGACGACATCCACCCCGGTATCCACGCACATTTCCTGAAACGACACACGCAGGCTTGCTAAAGCGTTGGCGATGCGGGCCCCGTCCATATGTACCTTCATGCCATAGTGATGAGCCAGGTCGCAGACCGCCTTGATTTCCGCCACGGTATAAACCGTGCCCACTTCCGTGGTCTGGGCGATCGAGATCACCGCCGGCTGATTGTGATGAAAATTGCCCCGGTACGTCTTAATCAGAGTCTCCGCGGATCCTAAATCGATCTTGCCGTTGTAGCTTTTCACGGGATAAATCTTGCCCCCGACGAGCTTTTCAAAAGCGCCGCTCTCATTGGTATGTACATGACAGCAGTCGGAGCACACCAGCGCCTCGTGAGAACCCATCATGGCATCCAGGGCGAAAACATTGCCCCCGGTGCCGCCCGGCACATAAATGATGTCGACATCGCGCCCGCACAGTTTCTTAAATAACTCTTTGGTCTCCAAAGCGTCCTGATCGCTGCCGTAAGCCGCCGCGTGTCCCTTGTTGCCATCAACCATAGCCGCCATCACCGCCGGATGAACCGGCGCCGTGTTGTCACTGAACAAAAATATCTTTTCCATTCCTATCACTTCCTGTGAGCATTATAGCCTATCAGCCCAAAAAAGTCGATCAATTACCGTCCTTTAAGGATAACCGGATATCCTTTAAAGTCTTATCCAGCCCCTGATCTTTCAGTTCGTATAACCACTTTTCCAGAAGCGCTTGCGTCTCGGGATGAAGGATCATATACCAGCGGCGCGCCAGATAATACTCGAGCGGACTGGCATCGGTGTACTTGTCCTGAAGATAGATCATGCTGGCGGCGACGCGGTCACAAAACATCTCGGCGACATACTTTTCCGGCATGCGCATCCCGGTCAAATGATGATCCTGATCAAAATCCAGCCAGTATTCCCAGTGATGTTTGTTGCGCCCTTTGTGGTGAAGCCAGCTGGCGGAATAGCCGCGCACTTCCCGCTCGCGGTCATTGGGACTGCGATAGCCCTGATAAAAACGCGCCCCGCTGCTAAACTCGGTATACGAGAACTTCGATAAATCATGCGTGATGCCCTGGGCATACAGCCCGATTTTAAAACAGAGCCGGGCGACGACATATTTATGCCGCGTGATCGTTTTCAAATGCGCGAACCAGTACATATGCCCCACCCTCTTTCTAATAAAAAGGCCTCTAAAAAAGAGGCTTCGGATACAAAAATGGAGCGAGTGATGGGAATCGAACCCACGTAGTCAGCTTGGAAGGCTGAAGTTCTACCATTGAACTACACTCGCGTATCTGGTGACCCGCAGGCGATTCGAACGCCTGACCCTTTGATTAAAAGTCAAATGCTCTACCGACTGAGCTAGCGGGTCATGTTACGGGCTAACATGGTGGGGGCTAACGGGCTCGAACCGCTGACCCTCTGCTTGTAAGGCAGACGCTCTCCCAACTGAGCTAAGCCCCCGTTTGTGGTGACCTGTACGGGATTCGAACCCGTGAATGCATGCGTGAAAGGCATGTGAGTTAACCGTTTCTCCAACAGGTCATATGGCGCTTGAAGTAGGACTCGAACCTACGACCGATCGGTTAACAGCCGATTGCTCTACCAACTGAGCTATTCAAGCGGATTACTTTGAAATCATAGCATAGAAGGCCCTAAATTGCAAGACCTTAATAAGTCAAATTTCTAAGCCACGTCCCCTGCCGGTAGTAGTGCGTGGACAGCAGCAGCTTGACCAGATCCATCCCCTCCACCAGGGCGTAGACGACCACTAAAGGCCAGTTTGTGAACGTAGATAAAAGGAAACTGACCAGGACATTGCCCAGCCACAAAAAGCCCGAGTCCATGATCAGCGTCGACTTCGCGTCGCCGCCCGCGCGCAGGGTAAAGAAGATGCAGACATTGATGACATAAGCCGGCATCAGACAGCTCTTGATCCGCAATAATGTGGTAATGGTCTGATTAATTTCGGCATCGAGATGATACAGGTTCGGGACATAAGCCGCGATGACAAAGACGACTGCGCCGATCCCGGCCGCGACCAGCGTCCCGAAAACAAGCAGCTTCAAGGAGTTCTCTTTGGCCTCCGCCAATTCCCCGGCCCCCAGACGCTTGCCGATCATGATGCTGACCGCGGATGACAGCCCGCTGAAAATGATGAAAGCGATATTGACCACGGTATCCACCACCGTGATCGCGGCGGCCAGATACTCGTCAACCCTGAGATAAGATTTATACACCATCGAGTTTCCTAACGAAAACAGGATCTCATTAGCCGTTAACGGAGCCGCTTTATCAACCATGCTTCTAAAAAGCTGATGATTCAAATGCCATAACCCGTGCCAGTCCAGGCTAAACAGATATTTCCTTTTAAACAAAAGAAAAAGATAGATGCTCATCTCCACAAGACGGGCGGCCAGGGTGGCCAGCGCCGCCCCTTTCACTCCTAAAGCCGGAAACCCGAAATTCCCGTAGATCAGGCAGTAGTTTAAAAAAGTATTCGTGAAGACCGTGACAAAGCCGATCTTTAAAGGAACATCATTGATGGCCACCGCGCGCAAAGCCATCATCGCGGTAAAACTGACCGCCATCGGCACAAAAGAAAAAGCGATGATCCCTAAATAGTCCTTGCCCATAGAAAGAATTTCCTGAGTCCGGGTAAAAAGCGAAAGCAGAAAAACCGGAAAAAGCAGGCTCAAAACCGTAAAAAACAGCGCCACAACCAGGGCGCAGGCGAGGTTGATATTGAAGACTTCCTGACAGCGCCGCTCGTTCTTCGCGCCAAAATACTGCGAAATAAAAATGCCGGCCGCGCCGCACATCCCGAAAAGCGTGGAATTGTAAAGCAGATAAAACTTGTTCGCGACCGTGACGCTTGTTAAAGCGGTGGCTCCGACACTGCCGATCATGACATTGTCAATCAGATTGACAAAAGAAGCCACAAACTGCTGCAGCATCACGGGAAAAGCGATCGCCACCGCTTCCCGGTAAAATTGTTTAGTTCCAAAATAACGACTCATAAACCCTCTCCGGCATAAAAAAAACATCTGAAAAGATGTCATTGGAAAAATGGTGGAGGCTAGGAGGATCGAACTCCTGACCCCCTGCGTGCAAAACAGGTGCTCTCCCAGCTGAGCTAAGCCCCCACAATCATAAAGGAATGGTGGGCCTGAATGGATTCGAACCAACGACCTCACCCTTATCAGGGGTGCGCTCTAACCTCCTGAGCTACAGGCCCATTTCCTGACTGCCCATACATCATAGCACAGCCCGCGATGTCCGTCAATGAATTTTTTGCCCCAGGGCAAAAAAAGCTAAAGCCTTACGACTTTAGCTTTTTTCTCTTGTCGACATCAAAAATCGTGCGCAGCCACAAGTACCACTTGTTCTTCGGCTGCTCCTTTTTCAATGTGTCGAGGTATTTGTTCTTTTTTTCCTTTTCCGGAATGATCTTCCATAAGGCGGAAGCGATCCGGTTGATATTGAAGGTGGAGACATTGACGACCCGGTCATCATTCAGATACAGCTCGAGAACATCCGCGCCGTTTGTCGGGTAGCAGGACCACGTATAGATCTGATCATAAGTAATCTTCTCCTGAGATTCGCAGATATATAATCCGTCACTCCAGATCTCCAGCACCAGATCATTTTTCTGCTTCCATAAAATGAACCCGGCATACAAGGCCAAAAGCGCCCCCGCGATCATCAGCACCGGCTGCATCGTGATCAGCAAAAGCCCGCCGATCACAATCATCACCGCGAAGCTGAACGTCGGATTATGATAAATCTTCTTGATCAGGCGCGGTTCCTCTTGATCATTCATCTCTTTCACCTCCATTGATAAAATTACAACAACGCCGCCGCTTCTTCGTCACAGATCAAAACGCAGTCCGGATGCTTCTGTAAAATGCTGGCAGGCAGATCCGTCGTAACCTCCCCGGATACCATGCCCTTGACGGCCTTCTGCTTGTTTGCCCCAAAGGCTAAGACGAGAATCTTTTTCGCCTCCATGATATTGGCGATGCCCATCGTGATCGCCTGCTTCGGCACCTCATCAATGCTGCCGTTAAA
>CAZQRT010000021.1:0-1507 GCA_964596105.1 uncultured Erysipelotrichales bacterium
TCTTTCGGCGTATGCGAAAACGGGGAAAGCGTGTATCTTCTCCTTTCGTGGTGTGACGGTAAAGAAGCAAAAGAAGCGCTTTATCATATGAGCGATGCCGAACAATACGCGTTCGGTCAAAAAGCGGCAGGTATTTTGAAGCGGATGGAAACCATCGATTACAGACCGGCTTCTCCCGAATGGGCAAAAAGCTATGGAGAGCGCGTTGACTGGTATATCGAGCTTTACCGAAACTGCGGATACACATTTAACGGCGATGATGTCATTATTTCTTACCTGCAGACACAGCAGAATCATATCGGAAAGCGCCCTACTGCATTGATGCACATGGATTTTCAAACAGATAACATGATCATATCTCCCAATGGTGAATTGTTCATCATTGATTTTCAGATGTGCGGCACATGCGATCCCTATCTTGTCATGACCGGAGCCGGTGTAAGCGCGATGTACAGCGTTCCATTTGCCATGGGACAGATGGACGGATATTTCGGCAAGACTGTGCCGGAAGATTTTTGGGAAAAGTATCATTATTACATGCTTGCGGAAATGCTCTATTCTTTTACGGTCGGAGTGAAAATGGAGGAAGAACGGGAAGAAACAATTCATATGTTCGATGACGAAGTGAATGTAATCAAATCTCGCGGTTCCGATATCCCGACATGGTATAAAAAGATAGGCTAATAACGTGAATTTTAGCTTTATAGAAAACACCTCCCGACCTTTGCAGCCGAGAGGTATTTTTACGCCTTTATTTCGGTCCCGTCCTTCAAAGTCACCCGGACATCATCCTTGCCGTACACCGTGTAGTAGTCGACAAATCGGATGAACCGTTCTGTCTCGAATTTGGTAACGGAACCGTCCAGAGATTGCAGCTCTTTCAGAAAATCGGCAATCGTCGCCTTGAGCACGACCTTGTCATCAATCTGCACCGTGACAAGTTCCAGCCCTGCCTTGACGAAATCGAACCGTTTCTGGTATTCCGTCTGGTCGAGGGCGATGCGGGCGTTTTCGTAAATGCACTCGTTCATCTGCTCTGACGCGGCGTTCAGTTTCGCCTCCAGTTCGCTCCATTCCTGCTCCATATCGGAAGAGTCGAGAACGGTATCGACAATCTCCGAAAACAAAGCGATGACGTCCGCTCCCCCATCAAGCAGCTGGTTGACCGCAGTACCTCGTCCGTGAAGTGTGATGTGGAACATTTTTCTTCGCCGGGAAGCTTGTGGTTGCATTGCCATACGGTTTGGCGGTATTTGTCGTTTGAGTGCCAGACCTTGGAGCCGCACCAGCCGCTGGGACTCGGTATTCCTTCCTCCGTTAGCCTGACTGCGATGCTGTAGGGCATCATGCCTTGCAGGAACAGGAAGTAAATCTTCCTGACGGTGTCAGCCTCTTTCTTATTTACCACGATGTGGCAACTGCATCGGTGGGCCCGATTTCAAGCGCTTCTTCTTCAGAAGCAATCAATGAGACGATAAATGGGGGAACAAATGGGGCCATAAACGAG
>CAZQRT010000021.1:1607-19508 GCA_964596105.1 uncultured Erysipelotrichales bacterium
GGATGAGCGCATACCGGACAAACCTCCGGAGCCTCCTTGCCGATCACGATATGTCCGCAGTTGCTGCACTGCCACATCATATCGCCGTCCCGGCTGAAAACCAGGCCCCCTTCGATATTTTCTAACAGTTTGCGGTAACGGGCCTCATGCTCCTTCTCAATCGCCCCAACCATCGTAAACAGGGAAGCGATGTGATCAAAGCCCTCCTCCTTCGCCTCTTTAGCCATGCGGGCATACATATCGGTCCACTCATAATTCTCCCCGGCAGCCGCGTCCTTCAGGTTCTCGGTTGTCGCCGGTACCTCCCCGTCATGCAATAGCTTAAACCAGATCTTGGCATGCTCCTTCTCGTTATTAGCCGTTTCCTCAAACAGCTTCGCGATCTGCACATAGCCATCCTTCTTCGCCTTGCTGGCATAATAAGTGTACTTGTTGCGCGCCTGACTCTCTCCCGCGAAAGCCTCCTGCAAATTCTTCTCCGTCTTTGTTCCCTTTAATGCTGTCATGTTGTCTCCTCCTTCTTTTTGACACACTCCGGACATAATCCCCTCATCACCATAGTCCTCTCCTCCACCACATAACCCGCCAGATCAATCTTCGGCCAGCTGACCGGAACATCAAAGATCCGCCCGCACATCCGGCACTGAAAATGAGCGTGCGGGGCGAGATTCAAATCATAACGCTCCCCGCCCTCATCGACATGAATGCGCTTGATTTCATGACACTCACATAGAAGCGCCAAATTGCGGTAAACCGTCCCGCGACTCACGCGCGGATACGACTTCGCGATCCAGTCGTAAACATCATCGGCCTTCGGATGCGAACCATCCAAAGCCGCCATAGCCTCACGCACCAGATCACGCTGGGTGGTATTTCTGACTGCTTTCATAAGAATCATTCCTTATTAGGATCATATCCTATTAAGAGGATACCAGAAACTTAAATGGCTGTCAACACATATAAATTAAAAAAAGCGCGTAAAGCGCTTTTCATACAAACTATCCTGAGAAAAAAGAGAACCACCTAAAGCATTTCTAAAACATCATCAACACTCGGCATATCCATGATCGACTTGGCGTAATGAGCATAACTGATCGTGCCGTCCTTCTCAACGATAAACAGCGCCGGCAGCTGCGCCTCATCACCCTCATAATCGCCATGCTTAAAACCTAACTCCCCGGCCTTCTGACTCTTCGCCTGAAGCTTCTCCAGGCCGTCCCCCAGAAGCTCCTCCTTGCTCTTCGCCGGTAAAATATCAAGCGCCTGATAAATCTTCATTTCCGGATCACAGATAATCTCAAAAGGCAGATCCACGTCCGCTAAATCCTTTTTGATATGCGCCGTGTCACTTTGCATCACCACATAAACCTGAGCGCCCTTATCCTTAAACTCCTGATAACGCTGCGTGATGAGATGAACATCATAACGGCAGACCGTGCAGCCGATATAACGCAGCACCCATAAAACCGTCTTGCCCTCTAAGCAGTCATACAAAGACTGACCGCTCTTCGTGGCCGTATCAAAAACGAAATCAGGCATCTTCTCCCCGACACCAACTCTTGCCATCTTCTTTACCTCCTAACCGATATAATACTGCTGATAATAATGAACTCTTAAAAGATCAAAAATCGTCAGAATCTGATGATTGAAATTCAAACCGTCAAACTTGCCCGGAACCTGCAGGACATAATTGGAAATCTTATACTCCGGACGCATATAAGTCTTATTCTGCGTGATCAAAATGGAAGTCGCCTTGTCAACCCCCACTTCTTTTCGAATCTGCAAGAAAGAAGCCATCGAACGGCCGGTCGCGGAAATGAAAATCACGACATCCCTGTCAGTCAGCTGCACCGAATGGTCAAAATTATGATACTGCAGAACCGTCTTGCCAAAAGTGATCAAATCCGTCTGAAACTCCACGGAAATGCACAGAGGATACAAAGCGCCGATGATAAAAATGCGGTCCGCCTTGTCAATCGCCTCACAGATCGTCGAGATATACTGACGCATCTCCTCATCGGAAATACTCTTCTCCATGCCGGCGATAATGTCATCACTGTTGACATCCAGCATGCGCGCGCGAATCTGATCCAGCCGCACAAAATGATTCTTGATCAGCGTTTCCTTGAAAGAGTCAAAATCCTTAAAACCTAAAAGGGCAATAAACGAAAGGATCTCCTCCTCACTCAGTCCGCTCTTCTCGATCACATCCGCGAACGTGTAATCCTCAAAGTCCAGATAATGCGTCACCACAAACTTACAGAACTGATAGCGATAGTCGATAAACAGCGTGCCATTTAAATAAGTCAGAATGCGACTCAGTAATATGTTCATTCCTCTTCCTCCATTTCACTCTTCTTGATCACAAACACTTCTTTGGTATTCAGGCAAATGCAATTTAACTGCCCCTCCTCAAAAGGGCCGAGACCGCCGTCAATACCGACCTTGTCATGGAACACGGGATCAACCCAGATATCAAAACAGTTGTCCTTCTGATTGAGATAATTGGTCGGAGTATGACCGAAAATGATGATCTTGTCATCCAGCCCCTTCGACATGAAGAAATACTCCCGCATCCAGGCGCACTCCTCCTCGGTCTGCTCATAAAGCCCCTTGTCAGGATTAATGCCGGCGTGAATCAAAACCAGATCCTGCCCGTTCACATTAAGCTCCACAAAACTCGGACACTTGTTGACATAATTGATCATCATCCGGTAAAACGCAGCGCGCACAATGCTGTAATCAAACTCATTCAGCGCCTGCTTGCGCAAATATCGGTGATAGCTCTCCTTCGTTTTCTTGCCCCCGTTGCGGCTCCACTGACGGCCGCTCACCGACTCCTCGTCATCGGCAATAAAAGCGTCACGCATCATAATCTCATGATTACCCTTCAAAAGGATCATATTATCCAGATGCTCCTGCAAAAAAAGATATATTTCCAGACTTTGCGGGCCGCGATCACAGCAGTCCCCTAAAATATACAGAAGATCGTCATCGCTGAAATGAATCTTTTCCAGCATTTTCTTGAATATTTGGAAATGTCCATGCAAATCCGACAAGACGTAAATATTCTTTGGCATCGCTTTCACCTCCCGACTATTATTCTAATCTATTTTACTTCTTTAAACAAGCAAAAAAGCCAGGTTTGTCCCGGCTTAATAACGTGATCCAATCTCCTGGTACAAGGAATATCCAAACATCGCGCTGGCCTCTTCCCGGCACGGGATACCCTTCACCGAACAGCGGTTCGAATACGTGCTGCTCACCCCGAAAAACGAGCCGTACGAAGCAAACCGCCGCGCCGCCTCGGTATAACCGATATCACCCAGATTCACGATGTCAATATGAACATGCGTGCCCGTCGAACTGCCCGAGTGACCCATATGCCCGATCACCTCACCGCGCCCGACCTCAATGATATCACCGCTCGACCAGCCCAGAAAATTCTCATCAATCATATGCAGATAACGGATGCCGTAAGTCGTGCCATTCATCTCGGTAATCATGACCATGTAATTGCCGGCCCCGCCGTTGCAGTAATTACCCAGATAACCGCCGTCACTCTGACAGCCGCCCGAATAATAAATCACCAGGGCGTCACAAGGCGCGAACAAATTAGAGCCATACATGCCCCCGATGTCCATGCCCATATGAATGCCGCCGTCCGGATACTGCCAGTTGGCCGCCGTGACAATGCCCCACTGCACCGGCTGCGAGAAACCCGCCGAAGACACCGGCCCGTCGATATACCCGCCGCTGTTCTCCAGCGCCTGCTGGATGGACTCATTGATGCTCGCCATCTGCTCCTGGTATTCCGCGGACTGCTCATTGGCCTCGAAATTCTCGGCCTCCATCTCCGAAATCTGACTCGCCAAAGCCTCCGCCAGCTCATCATGCTGCTGCTTCAGCTGCGCCAGCCGGTCCTGCTCCGCCTGCTCCTGGGCGCGGCTCTCCTCAACCTCTTTTTTATCATCATTCAAACCGGCGATCAAATCCTGATCATATTCCGTCATCTCATCGATACTGGCCATGCGCCCGAAAAAATCATCGAGACTCACCGACCCCATCAGAAACTCCAGAAAAGCATTGGAATTCACCGTCGACTGCAGCACATACATGCGCTCCCTGATCCGGCCGTCCTTTTCCGCGATACTGTCCTCCAGCCGCCCGATCTCCGCATTCAAGACATCGATCTTCTGCTGCTGCTCGGCCATCTGGTGCTGGACATCGGAAATCATGATATAGACTTCCTCCAGCTCCGTACTCAGACTCGCGATCTTATCCTCATTGGCGCTGATCTCAGCATCCAGATCCTTCTGCTTTTCAGAAAGATAAGAGCGAAACTCCCGGCAGACCTGAATGTCGCTGCCCGCCAGTTCCTCACTCTCGCAAAGCTCATAATACTCATCTTCCCGGCCTTCAAAATCCTCCTCGGCCCGCACCGTCGGTTTCGGCGCGAACGAAAGCGTGAGCACACTTAAAGCAAAAAGTAAAAGAAAACCCCTCAGCATTTAGAACTTCAGGAACTTTCTAACCGACATAAAACTTCCGACAAGACCCACCGAACAGCCCAATAGCACGAGAATGCCGCCAAACTGCAAGATAAACGGGAAAGGCGCCCGCAGCTGAATCAGATTCAGGGCAAACGATTGCCCGCTGCTCGTCAGATTATATAAGTAAGTATAGCCAAAATACAAAACGATCAAAGGAACAATCGACCCCAGAAGACCAATCAGCATACCCTCCACCATGAAAGGAATCCGGATATACCAGTTGCTGGCACCGACCATACGCATGATCGCGATCTCGTTGGAACGCGAAGCGATCGTGATTTTAATCGTATTGGAAATCATAAACAGCGCCGTGATCGTCAGACCTAAAATGACGATGCTGCCGAAATTGCGCACCGTGGCCAGACTGTTCACCAGCTGCATCGTACTCTCGCCGCCGTAATTCACCTTGTTCACCATCGGCAGATCCATGATTTTCTCCGCGATCTCATCGAGATAAGCGGCGTCATCAGCCTCCACCACAAACGCGTCGCCCAGCGGGTTGCCCTCGCCGCGGTACTCCGGACTGTCAAAAATGGCCCCGTCCTCACCGAAACTGGCGATCAGCTTGTCCATTTCCTCTTCCTTGCTGGAATAAGTGACCGCGGCGACATGATCGATCGCGTTCAGCTTTTCCAGCGTGTTGTCAATATCAGCCTGCTCCGCCTCGCGCTCCATCTTGACATGGATCGTCAGACTGTTTTCCACCTGATAAGTCATATCCTGAATCGAGACCGCCATCAGCCCGATCACCCCGATGATAATCAGAGTAATCGTAACCGCGAAAATGGAAGAAACCGACATCGCGCCATTTCGCCAGATATTCTTGACAGCCGTGGTGATATGCCGGGGCAGGTTGCGAAAACTGCTGTATATCTCCTTAAATATCATAAACCGAGTATCCTCCTCCGGACGAATCTGAAGTCACACAGCCCTGCTCGATACGAATCGTCCGTTTCTTGTGACGGTTAACCATATTCTCATCATGCGTGACGACGAGCACCGTCGTCCCCTCCGCGTTAATGCGCTCCAGCGCGGCAAGAATCTCCTCGCTGGTCTCCGGATCGAGATTTCCCGTCGGCTCATCGGCGACTAAAACCTTAGGCGCGTTGACAATCGCGCGGGCGATCGCGACACGCTGCTGCTGTCCGCCGGACAGCTGATTCGGGAAAGCGTTGGCCTTGTCCTCCAGACCGACCAGTTCCAGCGTGCGCCGCACCTTCCCGCGCACCTGGCGCCGCGGCGTGTCCGTGACCTCAAGGGCAAAAGCGACATTCTCAAAAACCGTCTTCTTTGGCAGCAGACGGTAATTCTGGAACACCACTCCGATATTGCGGCGGAAATAAGGCACGCGCCGGTCCTTGATCTTGGACACATTGATGCCGGCGACAAACACCTTGCCGGAAGTCGCCACCTCTTCCCGGTACAGCAGTTTAATAAACGTCGACTTGCCCGAGCCGGTCGGCCCGATCACATAGACAAACTCGCCCGGGTCCACGGTTAAATTCACATCACTTAAAGCCCGAACCCCATTTTTATAGACCTTTGTCACCCCGATGAGTCTGATCATGCCTTTCACCATCCATTCCGCCACATTATACCATACTTCGGCATGATTGTCTTTGCCTAGGCCTTTAAATTCTTATAGAGATGATAATAGAAAATCGTGTAGTAAACGAAAACGAAAAGCTGGCAGGCGATCATCACCGCCTCCAGCACGTAATAAACACCGTCAGGAAGCGGCGGCAGCAGCGCCATGATAAAAGTGACGATAAACATCACCGCGGTGCATATCTTGCCGCACCACATCGCGCCGTCCATCTTGCGGTGATACCGCAGCAAGAAATAGGCCGCGAACAACAGCATGATCAGCTCTTTGACAAGGAAAACCGCGAGCACAACGACCATGCCCGGAACCCGCTCCAGTAAACAGATCAAAATAGCCAGCTGAAAACACTTGTCGGCCACGGGATCCAGCACCTTGCCAAGCTCCGTGACCATATTGTATTTGCGCGCGATATACCCGTCCAGCAAGTCGGTCGCCGCCAGCGCCAAAAGAAACAGCGAACTGAAAAAATAATCAGCGTCACTGTCCGCTTTTAAAGTAAAGACGACATAGACCGGCATCAGGGCCAGCCGCAAAAAACTGATACAATTCGGTATCGAGAATATTTCTTTCATTCTTTTCACCACACACTGCCCATGATACCACAAGTGCTGATCATAGCGCAAAGACTTTTCTCATTCAGAACGCCGGGAAACAAAAAAACCGCATTACTGCGGTTTTAAGATATCAGGATCACGCAAAACCTCCAGAGCGGTATAAACCATGCCCTTGACCGCGACCTCCAGGGTGTGATCGGAGATCGGGCCGTGCACATATTTCAAAAACTTCACGTCATGGGCAAAAGCCGGCTCATCCGCCTCGACATCGATCTCGCAGTACACCGTCGGACAGCGGTGGGAAACATTGCCGACATCCGTCGACCCGGCCGTCTCGCGGTTGCCCGGGACAAAGCCCGTCACCCCTAAAGCCTCCAGATTCCTTTTCAGAATGCTCCTTAATACCGGATGATAAACGAGATCATCATAAGAATTCTCAAAGTTGTGATACTCGAGCTGCGCCCCGGTCATCACCGCCGCGCCTTTGGCGCAGTTGACGACTTTTTCTGTCAGCTCGGTTAAATATTCTCTTGTTCCGGCGCGAATATAGAACTGGCAGCTGGCGCGGTCCGGTATCGTGTTGCACGCCTTGCCGCCGTTGGTAATGATGCCGTGCACGCGCGCGTCCGGCTTCATCTGCTGCCTCAGGCAGTTAATGCCGGCATACGTTAACAGCACGGCATCCAGGGCGTTGATGCCCTGCCAGGGCGCCCCGGCGGCATGCGCGGCCACGCCGGTAAAATTAAACTCAATCGAATCCATCGCTAAAGAGATGACATCAATCGCGTTTTCACTGCCCAAATGGATCTGAATGGCGGCGTCAATATCATCAAAAGCGCCGTGATTGACCAGATCACACTTCCCGCCGACCGTCTCCTCAGCCGGCGTTCCGATTAAAACAATGCTGCCCTGAAACAAATCCTGCAGCTTCGACAAAACCACACAAGCTCCCAGCGTCGACGCGGAAATCCAGTTGTGCCCGCAGGCGTGAGCATTCTCATCACCGTGCTCGCCGTATCCGGGCAGAGCGTCATACTCGGCGAGGAAAGCCACCTTCGCGCCTTCCCCGTTTTTTAACTCGGCGCGAAAAGCCGTCGCCAGCCCGCCGTAAGGATAGGTCACAGCAAAGCCGTAACCTCTCATTTTCTCAACGAGATAAGCGCTGGAGACAAACTCCTCATTGCCCAGTTCGGGATGCGCGAAAATAAACTCCCGGACTTCCTGAAACTCCTTTTTATATGCCGCATAGATCTCGTCCACTCTCGTTTGATAATCCATGCTTTCCTCCTAATACCCGATCATAACCGCGCCCATCAGCAAGACGATCTCGCAGATGAACAGCAGGCCGAATAACGGCGTCACAAACTTGTACCACTTGTCGACCGGGATGCGCATAATGCCGCACATCATGAAGACGGAAGTCGGCCAGAAAATGTTCGAGAAACCGTCGCCAAACTGGAAAGCCAATACGGCGATCTGACGGCTGAGTCCGACCATTTCCGCCACCGGGGCGAGAATCGGCATCGTCACTAACGCCTGTCCGCCGCCGCTCGGGATAAAGAAGTTGATGATGTTCTGGACAAACAGCATGCCCAGCGCGCTTAAATAGCCGTGGAAGTTCGTTAAAAGGGAAACCAGGTAATAGACGATGGTGTCAATGATCTTGGCGTTTTCGAGAATGACCGGGATCGCTCTCGACAAACCGACGATCAAAGCCCCGAACATCATATCCTTGGCTGATTCGATAAAATAGATCGCGATCTGATCCGGAGAGAACCCGGATACCAGACCGACGACGATCATCATGATGATAAACAGCGCCGCGATCTCATTAATGTACCAGCCCAGCTTCAGGGTGCCAAACATGAGCATGCCGATGGTGAAGACAAACAGCACGCAGGATATTTTCTGGACGGTCGTGAAGCTTTTGCTCATTAACTCTTCCCGGGAGCCGACTTCGATCAAGTCGAGCTTCTCCCCGTAAAGGATGGATTTCTCCGGGTTCTTTTTGACCTTTTGCGCGTAGCGCCAGACATAGATCATGGCCACGCCCATGAAAATCACAAAGCAGAAAATGCGGTATTCGATGCCGGAAAACAGCGGCACCCCGGAAACCTGCTGAGCCACGCCGATGGTGAACGGGTTGATGGTCGCGGCGGCAAAGCCGACGGCTACGCCGAGGTAGACGATCGAGCTGCCGACGATGGCGTCATACCCCAGAGCGACGCCGATCGAAACAAAGATCGGAATCAGACCGTACGTTTCCTCAAACAGCCCCATCGTGCTGCCGAGAATGCCAAACACGAGCATGCAGACCGGGATGAACAAAGCGATGCGGTCGCCGACGGTGCGCAACAGCGCTCCGATCACGGCGTCAAAGGTACCGTTTTTTATCAGCATGTACACAAACGCGTAAGCGAAAATAATGAAGAACATGATCTGCCCGCCATCGATGAAACCTTCCTGAATGGCGACAAACATGTCAAAGAATCCGCAGCCGACCTTCTCCACCCAGTGGAAAGAATCCGCGACCACGACGGTGTTGCCGGCCGCATCGACGATCCGGTCGTACTCCCCGGCCGGAATGACATTGGCCATCACCGCCGCCAGCACAACGATAGCGAAGATGATGACATAGGTATGCGGCATCTTGAATCTCTTTTTTGTCTTTTCCATACCCTTTCCTTTCCTCTCAAAAATAAAAACGTCCTCACATCTTAAAACATGTAAAGACGTCACGATAGTCCCTAATGCCTTAAGATAGTGCTCCTTTGCGCTAGCGCAAAGACAGTGACCGGCTTCTTCAACCGGCCCCCAGCCTTCTATCCGGCGATAGAACGCTTCGGCGGATCAGCCTTTCCCTGATGATCACTGGCTTCCGGCCTGACATCAGCTACTCTTCTTCTCCGCGCCTCTACCTGAGGTCTCTAAGAAATTATCATATTTTTACGGGTTTTTCAACAGTTTTTTCGGCTAAAAAGGCACTGACAGCATTAACGGCAAGAGTAGATGAAAAAGATAAAGCAAGATTTGATGCTTTCTGTTCCAATGTTGGCTTAAATACTTCTGTTGCAATCAACTGATTTGTGAAAGCAGTTTTACGTGAGAACCGTATCCCATTTGAGATCACTCAGGACCCTGATCCATTCTTCTCTGCGGCCAGCATGGCTTTTGTGAAAAAAACTGTACAGGAGTTATGAGCCGGTCAAGGTTCTGCCCATAAACTGATCGAGGCAGATGATGCCTGGAAAGATTACCTGTATTGACAGACTCGCGCAAAGAAAAGCACCGGTCACGAAGAGCGGTGCTGTAAAAGGTGTTTTGCGTTAGAAACTGACCGTTTCCAATGGTTATGCGCTACATTAAATTTGATAATTGCTTTTTAAATACATTGTCGGCTGCTTCCAATGCCTTATAGTATTCCCTGTAGGATGGGCTCAGCCGCCGCATTGCAGGGATGAACACATCGTTATACCCGTTTTCACGAAATAACTGCTTTGCAATTCTAGGACCATATATTTTATACTGAGTTGATCGAATCAGTCATGATGAGATCACTTTTTTATTAGGATACCTTTCAAGTACTCCTCTTAAAATGTAGTTTTGACAGACTAACTATTACTTTACACAGTTTTTTCGGCTAAAAAAGCAGAAAGCTCAGTATCGCTGAGATCTTTCTTCTCACGGTTGTAGTAAGGATGGCGGTCCTTGACCTCACTTTCCAGATAAGGAGTCAAATCCACCATCCCGTTATAGAGGCCGTAGACCGCATAGACATAAACCGGTCCTAAAGTTTTAAAAAGATACCTGTTCATCTCACCAAGCATCTGATCGCTTTCCCCGGTGTAAAAGAAGAAAGCCCGGGCTTTCTCGCGTTTGATCAAAAGCACATCATCTCTAACAGTTAAAGCCGTAATGACCTTATTGATCACCGGGGATACTACCGCGAAAGGAGTGCCCCTAATCATGATGAGCCTTCTTTTTGCGGATCTCGGCAATCTGCGCCATGCGCGCCGCGACCTTCTTCTCACTGCCGTGATCAGTCGGATGATAGTACGTATGATCCTTGATACTCTCAGGCAGACACGTCATATCCGCGATCTGATCGGGAATGTCGTGGGCATACTGATAACCCTTGCCGTAATCAAGATCCTTCATGAGCCGGGTCGGCGCGTTGCGGATGACCAGCGGCACCGGCTCGGAATACGTGTCCAAAGCGTCCTTTTTCGCCTTGTCATAAGCGACATACAAAGCGTTGGACTTCACCGACAAAGAAAGATAGGTGACAACATGCGTCAAGTGCACGTTGCACTCCGGCATGCCAAGAAAATGACAGGCCTGATAACCCGCCACCGCCACCTGCAAAGCGTGACTGTCCGCCATGCCGATATCCTCGCTGGCAAAGCGAATCAGGCGGCGCGCGATATAAAGGGGATCCTCCCCCGCCTCGAGCATGCGCGCCAGCCAGTAGATGGCGGCGTCAACATCCGAGTTGCGCATCGATTTATGCAAGGCGGAAATCAGATTATAGTGCTCATCACCCTTTTTATCATAAAGAAAACTGGAGCGGTTCAAAAGCTGCCCCACCGCTTCTTTAGTTACCGCCTCATGATTGGTGACCGCCATCTCCAGGGTGTTTAACGCCACGCGGGCATCCCCGCCGGAAAAATGGGCAATCATCGCCAGGGCCTCTTCCTGTACGGGAATATCTTCCCCGCCGTACCCTTTGTCACTATTCAAAGCGTAATGTAGAAGGGTCACGATATTTTCCTCGCTTAAAGCGTAAAGCACGAAAACCCGGCAGCGTGACAAAAGCGCGGAATTGATTTCAAAAGAGGGATTCTCGGTCGTCGCCCCGATGAGAATGATGCTGCCCTTTTCGACAAAGGGCAGAAAAGCATCCTGCTGGGCCTTGTTGAAGCGGTGAATCTCATCGACAAACACAATCGTCCTGATGCCCAGATCGCGCTTTTGCGCGGCCTCGTTCATGACGGCCTTGATCTCCCTGATCCCGCTCGTCACCGCGGAAAAATCCACGAAAGCGCAATGCGTGTGGGCGGCGATAATGCGCGCCAGGGTAGTTTTCCCGACCCCCGGCGGACCCCAGAAGATCATCGACGTCACCATGTCTTTTTCAATCATCTGGCGCAGGATCTTACCCTTGCCGACAAGATGCTCCTGGCCGACATACTCATCGAGATTCTCCGGTCTTAAACGACTGGCTAAAGGCTCAAACATTTAATAACCAAACCTTCCCAAAAGTGATTCATCATCATCGATCCAGCTTTGCACCGGAATGCGGCGGTAGTGGTCGGCGTCATCGCGCACCACCAGCTCCTTAATGCCGGCATTGATGATCATGCGCTTGCACATGGAGCAGCTGTCGGCATGGACGATATACTCCCCGCTGCCCACTTCCTGCCCGACCAGATACATTGTTCCGCCCATCATGGCATCCCTAGAGGCGTGAATAATCGCGTTGGCCTCGGCGTGAACACTGCGGCACAGCTCATAGCGCTCGCCGCGCGGCACCTGCATCTTCTCGCGGATGCAGCTGTTGATGTCCGTGCAGTTTTTGCGGCCCCGCGGCGCCCCGACATAGCCGGTGGAAATGACCTGATCCTGATTGACGATCACCGCCCCGTACCGTCTTCTTAAGCACGTGGAACGCTTCGCGACAACCTCGGCCAGATCCAGATAATAATTGGTCTTATCCCGTCTTTCCATCGTCTCCGGCTCCTTTCAAATAAATCAAAAGCATGCGGTCTTTGCCGCTCATATCCTTGATGATCTCATAATCATCATGCGGAAAATAAATATCCATTTCTTTACGCATGGCGTCAGCCTGGTCATAGCCCATCTCAAAAGCGAGGATGGCTTTTTCCTTTAAAACCTGACGGACTTTCTGAAAAATCAGGCGGTAAAAATAAAGCCCGTCACCCCCGCCAAACAGCGCCACATGCGGCTCATTGTCACGTACGAGGGGATCAATCTCCTGATCCAGAGGAATATAAGGCGGGTTAGAGACAAAGACATCAAACTTTAAGTGACGTGCGATGAGCGGTTCCAGCAGGTCGCCTTCTAAAAAGGTCACATCGGCCTGATTAACCTGCGCGTTTTTTTGCGCGACCGCAAGCGCCTTAGCGGAAATATCGGTCGCCCACACCCTTAAACGGGGCTGTTCGGCTTTGAGACTGACGGCGATGGCGCCGCTGCCGGTACCGACATCGACCACATCCAGCGGCCCCTCGGGAAAGCAGTCATCGATGGCTTCCAGCACGCGCTCCACAAGCTCCTCGGTCTCATAGCGGGGAATCAAAACATCCTCATTAACGATAAAATCGCGGCCGAAGAAGTTTACCGAACCGGTGATGTACTGCACCGGTTTTCCGGCCAGATAATCGTTCATGGCAGACTCAAATTTTAACACCACCGATTCTTCAGCTTCCTCATCCATCATGAGATAAAGCTTCGGCCCGGGCTTATCAGCCGCGTAGGCGAAAAGAACTTTGGCGGCATTCTCATCAAGATTTCTATCTCTTAAGATCTTTTCATAATGTTTAACGAGCTGTTTATAAGTAGTCATGTTCCTGTTCCATCTTCAGTTTCTGATCGGCGTTCATCAAGGCCTCAATGATGCCCTCGAGATGTCCTTCCATGACGCGGTCAAGCTGCTGGAGGGATAAAGAGATGCGGTGGTCGGTGACGCGGTTCTGGGGATAATTATAGGTCCGGATTTTTTCCGCGCGGTCCCCGCTGCCGATCTTCGTTTTTCGGACACTGCCGACTTTTTCTTCCTGCTCGCGCCGCGCGGCCTCATAAATGCGCGCTCTTAAGGCCCGCATCGCTTTGTCGCGGTTGTCATGCTGGGAACGGCCGTCCTGACTGGTCGCGACAATGCCCGTCGGCAGATGGGTGATGCGCACCGCGGAATCGGTCTTG
Source organism: uncultured Erysipelotrichales bacterium (assembly GCA_964596105.1). Classification (GTDB taxonomy): domain Bacteria; phylum Bacillota_I; class Bacilli_A; order Erysipelotrichales; family Coprobacillaceae; genus CAJUOR01. The sequence continues at coordinate 15,263 of CAZQRT010000021.1, forward strand.
TTGATGTGCTGACCGCCGGCTCCCGAGCTGCGGTAGGTGTCGATGCGCAAATCAGAAGGATTGATCTCGACTTCGACATCTTCCACTTCAGGCATGACGAGCACCGTCGCGGTGGACGTGTGCACGCGGCCCTGGGTCTCGGTCTTCGGGACACGCTGCACGCGATGAGCCCCGGATTCGTACTTCAGTTTGGCGTAGACATTTTCCCCTTTGACCATAAAGGAGATCAGAGAATAACCGCCGGCCTCAGACTCATTGGCTTCAAGGACTTCCACCTTCCAGCCCTGGGACTCGCAGTAGCGCAGATACATGCGGTACAGATCGCCGGCGAAGATATTGCCTTCGTCGCCGCCCGCCGCGCCGCGAATTTCCATGATGATATTGCGCTTGTCGTCAGGATCTTTCACGATCAGGCAAAGCCGCAGCCGCTCATACAAATCATCCAGTTTTTCCTGGTATTCGGCGATCTCCATGCTGACGAGGGCCTGCAAATCATCATCCTGTTCAATGGCCTCGTCTTTTAAAGCCTCCCGGTCCTGTTCCAGTAACCCGGCGACACGCTCGTACTCCTGATAGAGCTGATAAGGTTCCGCCAGTTCCGCCTGCTCCTTGCTGGCGGCGGTCAGTCTGGCGATATCATTTGTGATCGCCGGATCCATCAGAACCTGGCTGAGCTCCTCGTAACGTTTCGCAATCGCTTTTAGTCTAACCATCATCTGATCCATAAAGCCGCGCTCCTTTCAGAGGCCATTATACCTTAAATCAAAACAAGAAACAATAGGGGGACATTTGAGCAAAATAAAAAAAGCATGGGAGTTTCCCATACTTTTATTTGTTGTAGAATTCGTCGTACATCTTCAAAGCGGTGTCGAGAACCTTGGCGCCGTTCATGGTGCCGTAATCCTGCATGTTGACAACCCCAACCGGAGCCTTGCCTGCCAGCATTTTCTCCATGGACTTCTGCACGTAACGAACCTGAGGACCTAAAAGCAAAACATCAAACGTGCCGATTAATTCCTCAACCGCTTTTTCGCTGCGGGCGTCAACCGTCACCTCAATGCCGCGTTTCTGCGCTTCTTCCTGCATTTTCGTCATCAAAAGGCTGGTGGACATGCCGCCGGCGCAGGCCAGTAAAATTCGAATCATTTTTTGTTCCTCCTTGACTGCATTATATCACTATTAGCCGCTGGTCTTAAGTAATTTTTAAAAAACATTAACGGATCAGAAGGTAGATCGTATAAGCGACATAGCCGAGCACCATCACGATGCCCTCAGCGCGCGAAATCTCCTGTTTGTTTTTGGCGAACAGATAGATCACGACCGCCACCATGGCCAAGATGCCGGCATCGATGACCGAGACGGCTTCGACCGCGATCGGGCTGAGCATGGAGGATACGCCTAAAATGAACAGGATATTGAAGATGTTGCTGCCGATGGCGTTGCCTAAGGCCAGGCCTCTTTCGCCTTTGCGGGTGGCCACGATGCTGGTGACTAATTCCGGCAGGCTGGTGCCAACGGCGACAATGGTCAGGCCGACAAATGTTTCACTCCAGCCCAGGGCATAGGCGATGTTGGTCGCGCTGTCGACAACGAGCTGACCGCCGCCGATAATGGCGGCAATGCCGATGACGATGTAAAAGAGGCTGAGCGGCAAAGAAAGCTTCTGCGGTTCTTCGGTACTGTTTTTCCTGTCTTTCAGGGCGCTTAAAACGATGACGGTCATATAGATGACCATGGCGGTAAATAAAATGAACCCGTCGAGGCGGCTCAGTTTGCCGTCGGCGATCATAATCAGCAAGGCCGCTGAGATCGCGATGTTAACCGGCATGTCGCGGCGGATGATGTCATCGGAAACCGCGAAGGCGGCCATCGCCCCGCAGACACCCACGACTACCAGGGTATTAAACATATTGGAGCCCAGGATGTTGCTGATGGCGATCGCGTTACTGCCCTCCAGCCCGGCGGTAATGCTGACTGCCGCCTCCGGAGCGCTGGTGCCCATGGCGACAATCGTCAGGCCGATGACCACCGAGGGAACTTTGAAAAGGCGCGCGATCGAACTGCTGCCGTCGACAAAAAAGTCAGCCCCTTTAATCAGTAAAACAAATCCGATAATCAGTAAAATGTAGTCCATAATTAACCTCCACAATAATAAAAGACTTTTACAGCGCCGGTAAAAGTCTTGTTATTTCAGATAGAGCCGGTAAATCGCTTCACGTGTTGACGGCTGTATCCCACCAAGAGGTGGCAACTACTCCCTTTTACAAATCCCAGTATAAGCCCCGCGGGGCGATACTGTCAAACTTTTTTTCAAGCCGCCGGCTGCGCGCCGGGCTGCGACTGAACCGCCTGACGCATCGCCTGATCGGAACGAAGCAAAATCAAAATGGCCTCTTTCACAATCAGGATCTCCTTCAGGGTGTCAATCTCTTTCTTCCGCTCCGTCTGCAACAGACGGTCATAACGCTGCAGAAGACGGGCCAGACCGCGGGCCTCCTCGCGGTTCAAATGCGCCCAGATGCGGTGCAAAGGCGCGTCCCCGGGCAGATTCCACTGCTTCTTGTACCAGGTCAGATCATGCATGGCCATCATCCAGTCAGCGTCATTGTCAGCCAGCGAACGCTGCTTGTTCTCCAGTATTTTCAGCCGCTTGCTGTCGTTTTTCATGGTGTAACGCATCTGATCCATTTCCGCCTGCAAAGAAATATACTGGATCTTGTAATCCCGCAGCTGGGCTAAAGCGTCATGATACTGCCGCTTGTATTCCGCGTATTCCGCCAGCGATTTTTTTAACTCGTCACGCTCATCGCTCAACGCGGTTAACTGCTCACGCAAGCGGTCAATTTCCTCATTTTTGGCATTCAGCTCATCATTTAAAGAAGCGATCTCATTTTGATCATCGCTGGAAAACAACAGACTGCGGTTTTCTTCCTTCAGGGTTTCATTTTCCATCGTCAGATTCATGATCTGATAACGCAGCTCCTGAATGACTTCGCTTTCCGGTTCAGCTTTATCAGGACTGGCCAGATCGCTCATCTGCAGCTGGCCGGGCAGCAGGTTCTCATCCGCGGCGGCCTTAGCGGGCTGGACATTAGGCCGGTAGGCAGGCAGTTCCTCGATATCAAAGGCTTTCTTAACCGCGGGTTTTTTCCTGACTGGCGCCTCTGATGAAGGTTCTTGGCTTTTAACAGCCGGCTTAGCTTTTCCGGCTTCAGGATTTCTGACCGGTGATGACTCAGAAATCGTTTCCGGTGTTTTCACAACCTGTTTCGCAGGTTCTTTATTTTTCTCAGTCTGTTCAACTGGTTCTTTGCTTTTCCCAACCGGTTCAGTTTCTGCCGTTTTGCTTTCCACAGCTGCTTTAACTTCCGCCGGTTCCTCTTTCACCGGTTCCTTACTTTTCACAGCCTCCTCAGTTTTCACTGGCTTAACGGATTCCCTGGTCCTTGCGGCCCTTTCATCCTTCCCTGGCTTTTTCTTGTTTGGATGACGGTCAAGCAGCCGCATAAACATATCCGCCGTAATCGGGCAGTGGCGCTGCGCGATCTTTTCCTCCAGCGCCGCGACATCCTCAGGACTGTCATGGGTCAAAAGCGACTTGAACGCGTCACTCAGCTTAAAATGGTGGATGATATCCACCACAATGTCACTCATATATAAAGAAAGCACCAGATCGCGGTCCTTGAGGAAACGCAAATAAATCTGGCTGATCTCTTCACGGGATAAGGAGTCGACATCTTGACGGTTGGCCAAATACTTTTCCGGCTGCTCTTTTAACGGTTCCAGTAAATAAGGAACACTCACCACAGAGAGAATGCGGAGAATTTCCTCATCAGACAAGTTGGCAAAATGTAAACTCGTATTCATAACAACCTTCCACTCCTCGTCACTATTTTAATTTTTTAAGAATAAAAGGTCAATATGATAGCACGAAAAAAGCCGGACAATTTTTTACTTTTTAGAAACCAGCGACCAGAAATCCGGAACCGGAACCGCCCAGGATAATACCTTGTCTGGACTGCGGGGATCGCGGATCTGCAGGCGGTCAGCGCATAAACAAAGCCTTTTCACATCATCATCCCCGTAGCGGTCATCACCCGCCACCGGGTGCCCGATGGCCTTTAAAGAAACCCTAATCTGATGCTTGCGCCCGGTCTGAAGATTGCAGCGCACCAGAGAATAACCATATTTCTCCGCGATCACCTCATAATCCGTCACCGCCAGCTTCCCGTCCTTGGCGAGATAA